>NZ_CP039268.1:995833-1315000 GCF_009664085.1 Thermochromatium tepidum ATCC 43061
GGCGCAGCGGTTTCATCAAGTGGCTCGGCGGTCGGTGGATGGGCGATGAGGCGGCTCAGTGCTCAAATGACGCTGCGCTGTGGCTCGGTGTTCTGGCGCGTGCGTGCGGCCTCCTTGCGCTGTTTTTCGAGCTTGTGACGGATGCGCTGGCGCTTGAGGATGGAGATGTGATCGACAAAGAGCTTGCCGTCGAGATGGTCGATCTCGTGCTGGATGCAAACGGCGAGCAGTCCTTCGGCGTTGAGTCTGAAGGGGTTGCCGTTACGATCGAGCGCCTCGACGCTGACATGTGCGGCGCGGGTCACGGTTTCGAAGAAACCGGGGACCGACAGACAGCCCTCTTCCATCTGTTCCGTGCCCTCGCGCGCCAGGATGCGCGGGTTGATCAGACACATCGGGCTGTCGTGTTCCTTGGAGATGTCGATGACGAGGACCTGGCGCTGGACATTGACCTGGGTCGCTGCCAATCCGATGCCCGGGGCGGCGTACATGGTTTCGAACATGTCGTCGATGAGTCGGCGGATACGGTTATCGACCTGCTCGACGGGCTGGGCCTTTTGGCGCAGTCGCGGGTCGGGGAAGACGAGGATATCGAGTATGGCCATGCGAATTCTTGAGTCCAGCTTGAGTCAACGGGTGGTCGGGACGAAGCGGTGTGCGCTACTATCTCTCAGGATACTACATCCCATCGTGGGGACGGGAACATCCCGTTTCGACCATTGCGGAGGGTCCATGTGCGCCATGCAACGCCGTTTTGCCGTCATTTCAATCCTCATCGGCTCCCTGGCACTCCTGGCGCCGGGGGTGTTTGCGGTCGAGTTGGCGCCTGATGCGCCTCAGACCTATCGGGTGCGTCCGGGTGACACGCTCTGGGACATCGCCGGACACTTTCTGCGCGACCCCTGGCGCTGGTCCGAGGTCTGGCGCGCCAATCCGGACATCGAGGACCCCAATCGCATCTATCCGGGCGACCTGCTCGAACTGACGATGATCGATGGCCGTCCAGTGATCGGACGCGCCGGCCCGCCCCTGGTCAGGCTCAGCCCGCAGATGCGCGCCGAGGCCATCGAAGCACCCGTGCCGACTATCCGCATCGGCCCGATCGCCCCTTTCCTTTCCCAGCCCCATGTCACTGAGTCTGATACGCTCAAGCAGGCCTCCTATGTGGTCGGCTTCCCGGACGAACACCTTGTTGCCGGTACCCATGATGCGATCTATGTGCGCAAGATCCGCACGAGCGAAGTCAGCCAGTTCCAGGTGCTGCGTCCAGGCGATGCGTTGCGCGATCCCGATAGCGGCGATCTGCTCGGTTATGAGGCCGCCTTCGTTGCCAACGCCGTGCTGGAGCGCACGGGCGATCCTGCCAAGCTGCGCGTGACCCGGATGGAACGGGAGGTAGCGGTCGGCGATCGGGTCATCCCAGCCGACGCCGATCGACCGCTGACCGACTTCCAGCCACGTCCGGCCCCGCCGGAGACGCGCGGGCGTATCCTCTCGGTGATGAACGGTCTCGCGCAGATCGGACGGTACGACGTGGTCATCATCAATCGCGGCGCGCGTGATCGAATCGAACCCGGCCATGTATTCGAAGTCTTCAGCGGCGGCGATAAAGAACGCGATCAGGTCCGCAGTGGGCTTGCCAACACCGACTGGCTGATGGAGAGTCCCTTTTCGAGTGCGTTTTGGCTCGGTCGCGACTTTGAATTCAAGGGCTGGCGCACCGACGAACCCTCGCGCGACGCGAGCCTTCCGCTGCATCCGGAGTATCGGCGTAACAAGGCCGAATATGTCAAGCCTTTCGAGCGCGCGGGTGTGCTGATGGTGTTCCGGGTCTTCGATCGGGTCAGTTTCGGTCTCATCCTCGAAGCCACGCGCACGCTGCGGGTGGGCGACTGGATTGCCCCGCCGCCCGCCTGATCCCGTGCCGTCTCAAGCGCGCGACTGGTCGAGCGCGTCGATCGGTGACTGGCTCGCGCTTGTCCTGGCTCCAGGCATCGGGCCGCGCACCTTTGAGCGATTGATGGAGGGCTTCGGCTCACCGAGCGCGGTGCTGGCGGTCGATGACGAGCGTCTCGAGCGGATGGGGCTCAGGCCCGAGACCATCGCCGCCCTGCGTCGGCCCGATCAGGCGAGGATCGAAGGCATCCTCACCTGGGCCGAGCATCCAGACGCCCATCTCATTACGCGCGCCGATCCGCGCTATCCGCCACTCCTGACCCAGATTGCCGATCCACCGCCGCTGCTCTACGCGCGCGGCGATGTCGCTCTGCTGAGCGAGCCGCAGATCGCCATCGTTGGCACCCGCCATCCGACACCCGGCGGAGCCGAGATCACCGGTACCTTTGCGCGCCGGCTGGCCGGTCAGGGTCTAATCGTGACCAGTGGCCTGGCCGTCGGCATCGACGGCACGGCCCATGCCGCCGCCCTGGAGACAGGGCACAGTATCGCGGTGCTCGGCACGGGTCCGGATCTGGTCTATCCGGCCGTGCATCGCGATCTGGCGCGCCGCCTCGTCGGGCGTGGTGTGATCGTCAGCGAACTGCCGCCGGGGCAGGGGCCGCTGGCAAGCAGCTTTCCACGTCGCAACCGGCTCATCAGCGGTCTGAGTCTAGGGGTACTGGTGACAGAGGCGGCGATCAAGAGCGGCTCGCTGATCACGGCCCGACTGGCGTTGGAACAGGGACGCGAGGTCTTCGCGGTGCCGGGCTCGATTCGCAATCCGCTGTCGCGCGGCTGTCACGCTCTGATCCGCGAGGGCGCCAAGCTCGTCGAGGAACCCGAGGAGATCCTGGCCGAACTGGCCCCGCAGTTGCGCGCGCTGCTGGTCGAGCCCCAGGCCGAGCCTGCGCGCGCTGCCGAGGCGCCCGCTGCGATCCTGCCGCCCGAGCAGGCGCGATTGCTGGAGGCCATTGGCCATGATCCGGTCAACCTGGACGAGCTGACTGAACGCACGGGCTTGGCGGTCGAGCAGATTTCATCCATGCTGTTGCTCATGGAGCTCGAGGGTCATGTATCATCCCTGCCAGGTGGTCGCTATGCCCGCGCGCCGACTGTCGCCCTGACCCGTCAGCCCCGGGGCTGACACCATCCGTCGAGATTGCCGATGAACGAAAACATGGTCGATGTACTGATCTATCTGTACGAGAATTACATGCACGGCGAGGAGCGTCTGCTGCTCGAGCAGAGCGACCTCGAGGATGAACTGAGCCAGGCCGGTTTCTCTCAAGGCGAGATCGACAAGGCGCTGCGCTGGCTCGACGAGCTGGCGCTTGGGGTCGAGGCGGCCCATGAACATGGCCCCGTCACTCGCTCGATCCGTGTCTACAGCGAACGCGAATGCGCAAAGCTCGACCTGGAGGCGCGCGGCATGATCATGTCGCTGGAGCACAGCGGTATCCTGGATCCGATCAGCCGCGAGCTGGTGATCGACCGTCTTTTGGCAATCGACCATCCGCGGATGCTGGTCGATGAGGTCAAGTGGGTCGCACTCCTGGTGCTCATGAACCGCCCGGGGCGTGAGGAGGCCTTCGACCAGCTCGAGGCGATGCTCTACGCCGACGAGCCGGTCTATCTGCACTGAATGTCCGAACACTCACCAATCGCGTGTCGTTATTCCGTCCGTCCTGCATGAATCTCGTCATCGTCGAATCCCCAGCCAAGGCCAAGACCATCAAGAAATATCTCGGACCCAGCTTCGATGTCTTGGCCTCCTACGGCCATGTGCGTGATCTGGTCCCCAAGGAGGGAGCGGTCGATCCGGACCATGGTTTCGCGATGAAGTACCAGGTCATCGAGCGCAACGAGAAGCACGTCCAGGCCATCGCCAAAAAACTCAAGGACTGTGAGGCGCTCTATTTGGCCACCGACCCCGACCGCGAGGGCGAGGCCATCTCCTGGCACATCCACGAGCTGCTCAAGAGTCGGCGTCAACTCGGCGACAAGCCGGTACATCGCGTGGTCTTCAACGAGATCACCCAGCGTGCGGTCCAGGAGGCCATCGCGCATCCGCGCCAGATCTCATACGACCTGGTCAATGCCCAGCAGGCGCGCCGGGCGCTCGACTATCTGGTCGGCTTCAATCTCTCGCCCCTGCTGTGGAAGAAGATCCGGCGTGGACTCTCGGCCGGGCGGGTGCAGAGTCCGGCGCTGCGCCTGATCTGCGAGCGCGAGGCCGAGATCGAGTCCTTCGTCAAGCGCGAGTACTGGACCATCGAGGCCGATGCAGCCAAGGACCAACGTCCCTTCGTCGCCCGGCTCATTCGCTTCGGCGGCGAGAAGGTCGAGCAGTTCAGCATCACCGACCAGGCGCGCGCCACTGAGGTCAAGTCCGCGCTGGAAAGGGCCGCCACTGGCCGGCTCAGGGTCGAGCAGGTCGAGCGCAAGCAGCGCCGGCGCCAGCCCGCCCCGCCCTTCATCACCTCCACCCTTCAGCAGGAGGCCGCGCGCAAGCTTGGTTTTAGCGCCCAGAACACCATGCGTGTGGCTCAGCAGCTCTACGAGGGCGTGGATGTCGGCTCGGGTGCGGTCGGACTCATCACCTATATGCGCACCGACTCGGTGAATCTGGCCCAGGAGGCCATCGCCGAGATCCGTGCCTATGTCGCCGAACGCTATGGCGCGGCGGGGCTTCCGGACAGCCCGCGCCTGTTCAAGACCAAGTCCAAGAATGCCCAGGAGGCCCACGAGGCCATCCGTCCGACCTCGATCCGGCGCGAACCGTCCGCCGTCAAGCCTTATCTCACGGTCGAGCAGTTCAAGCTCTACGAGCTGATCTGGAGGCGCACGCTCGCCTGTCAGATGGCCCAGGCGCTCATCGATCAGGTCGCAGTCGACCTGAGTGCCGGCACGGATACTGGCCATCTGTTGCGCGCCACCGGCTCGACGGTGGTCGATCCTGGCTTCATGCGCGTCTATCTGGAAGGACGCGACGATGCCAAGGGGGCCGACGACGATGAGGAGCGGATGCTCCCCGAGATGCAGGTCGGCGACTGGGTCGAGCTGATCGCGATCCGTCCCGAGCAACACTTCACCGAGCCGCCGCCGCGCTATAGCGAAGCGACCTTGGTCAAGGCACTCGAAGAGTTCGGTATCGGACGCCCCTCGACCTATGCCTCGATCATCTCGACCCTCCAGGAGCGTGAATACGTGATCCTGGACAAGAAACGCTTTGTACCGACCGATATCGGGCGCGTGGTCAATCGCTTCCTGACCGACTATTTCACCTCTTACGTCGACTACGACTTCACCGCCCGTCTGGAGGACGAGTTGGATGCCGTCTCGCGCGGGGAGGAGGAATGGGTACCCGTGCTGGAGCGTTTCTGGCGTCCGTTCAAAGCGCTGGTCGACCACACGCAAGAGCACGTCAAGCGCAGCGATGTGACCCAGGAACGTATCAAGGAGACCTGCCCCAAGTGCGGCGGTCAGCTCGCGATCCGGCTCGGGCGCAATGGGCGCTTCATCGGCTGCACCCACTATCCTGAGTGCGACTACACCCGCGACCTCAATCCGGACAGGACCGAGCGCGAGGCAGCGCCCGAGGTCATCGAGGGCCGTTTGTGTCCATTGTGCGGATCGACGCTCGAGATCAAGCGCGGACGCTATGGTAAGTTCATCGGATGCAGCGCCTATCCGACCTGCAAGTACATCGAGCCGCTCGACAAGCCCGAGGACACGGGCATCAGCTGCCCGCAGTGCGGTCAGGGCAGGCTACAAAAGAAGAAATCCCGGCGCGGTAAGCTGTTCTATTCCTGCTCGACCTATCCCAAGTGCGACTATGCGGTCTGGGACGAGCCGCTCGCCGAACCCTGTCCGAGCTGCGGCTGGCCGATCCTGACGCTCAAGGCCACCAAGACCCAGGGCGTGTTCAAGGTCTGTCCGCGCAAGGAGTGTGGTTACCGCGCCCCGGTCGCGGAAGTGGAGGCCACGTCCGGCGCGCTGGACTGAAGATCCAACACGCCGCCAGGGTCTTGAGTCAAGGCGTGCCATCCGCACGGCTGGTTCCGATCGCCCATCCGTAATCCGCGACAGGCGCACCCTGTCATCAGGGCATGATCTGGATCGGCGTTCCGTCCTTCACCAGACTCCAGATTTCGTCCATATCCTGGTTTTGGACCGCGATACAGCCCTGGGTCCAGTCGCGGTTGGCATACTCTCGGCGCATGCTCTCGGACTGGATGTAGTTGGGCAGACCATGGAGCATGATCATGCCGCCTGGATTGCTGTAGCCGAGCTGGCGGCTGAGGGCGCGATCCTTCTCACTGGGGTAGGAGATATGGATGGCCTTGTAGAAATTGCTGTTTGGGTTCCGCCAGTTGAGGGTATAGGTCCCCTCGGGTGTGCGCTGGTCGCCCTCGCGATACTTGTGCCCGACCGGCGAGCCACCGAGCGCGACGCGATATTGACGCACTACCTGGCCACCACTGAGTAGCTCGAGCTGGCGCTGTGACTTTTTGACCACTACCTTGTCGACTGGCCCTGTGACTGGCCGCGTGGACGCCGAGGGGGCTGTGGTACTGCAACCGTTCAGCAGCATGACTCCAACCAGGCTCAGGGCCAGGCCGAGACCCGAGACGGCCAGCGGGTGGCGCTGGGCCGCCGCCGGACGGGACTCGCCCCGGACGGTTATGCGCGCAGATTCGCGATGGATATTGATAGAGTTGAGCCAGCTATCGACGTACATGGTCTCGCATCTCTTACAACATGTCTTAACGAAGAACATCGACGTATGATAAACGGCCTTCCAGGCGGAGATCGGGGCGGGGAAGTGTATGCAAGCACCCCGGCAAAATCCATCCGACCAGGCAATGAATAGGCATGATCTGTGCCGATAGGCGCGTTCAAGGCGAGTGAAGGGCGCGCACGAAGAGCGTCTTGAGATAGGCCATCTCCTGGATGGCGGGATGGAGCGGGTGATCCGGCCCCTGCTGACCGATCTCCAGCACCTGGAGTCGCCGTCTGGCGCTGTGTCCAGCCTGCTGTACCACACGCTGAAATGCATCACGCCCCAGGTGGAAGGAACAAGACGAGGTCACGAGCAGCCCGCCCGGCTCCAATAGCTCAAGACCGAGCCGATTGAGGCGTCGATAGGCCGCTGTGCCGTCCTGTTCGTCCTTGCGGCGTTTGATGAATGCCGGTGGATCGAGCAGCACGGTGTCGAACCTCTGCCCCTGATCGCGCAGCTCGCGCAGTACCTCGAAGGCATCGCCTTGTAGGGTGCGCACCCGCGCGCCCAGACCATTGCGTTCGGCATTGGTCCGGAGACGCTCCAGGGCATCGACCGAGGCATCGACACAGGTCACCTCCGAGGCCCCGAGGGCCGCGGCACGCAGACCCCAGGCGCCAACATAGCTGAAGACATCCAAGACCCGCTCGCCGACACCATAGCGGGCCAGACGCGCGCGGTTTTCGGCCTGATCGAAGAACCAGCCGGTCTTCTGGCCCCGGATGGGGTCGATGGCGAACTCGAGGCCGTGCTCGGTCAGGATCCAATCGTCTTCCGGCTGACCCAGGGCCCAGGTGACCGCCTGTTCGAGCCCCTCCAGCTCACGCACCGCCGTATCGTTACGCAGTACGATCGCCCGCGGGCGCAGCACCTGTTCCAGTGCCGCCAAGATCTCGGCACAGGCGCGCTCCATGCCGGCTGTGGTGATCTGGACCGCCAAACGGTCGCCATAGCGGTCGACGATCAGTCCTGGCAGTCCATCGCTCTCGCCGAAGACCAATCGGTAAAAGGGCGATGTGTAAAGCCGCTCGCGCAGATCCAGTGCCTCGTGCAGCCGTGCCAGCCACAAGGCCGGGCTCAGCGGATGCGCACGCTCACGGCTGACGACCCGGGCACAGATCAAGGAGTGTGGATTGGCATAGCCGTGACCGATCCAGCGCTCGCTCGCACTCAGGATCTCGACCGGCTGACCGGGCTGGAGCCCCTTTAAGGGGGTGAGCTTGGTATCGATCTCGTTGCTGTAGATCCAGCAATGTCCGGCAAGCAGACGGCGTTCCTGGTCTTTGCGCAGGATGAGTGACTGGGGATGCATGATGGGGCTTGGATCCGATAGCGGCTGTTCGTCGTTGATCGCCAAGACTAGCACCGAACGTCTTCGGCCCGAAGACCGGCGCAGACCTCAGTCGCCGCCTGTCTTTACTGGCTTAGCAACGGCTTGCTCGATGCGCTTGTCGCCACAGGGCAGATAGCCGGCCGCCGGTACCGGTGCCCCCTCGAGTGCCTCGTTGAGTGCGTCGCAGACGGTGCGCAATACCTTGATGCGCGCAAAGGGTTTGTCGTTGCCCTCGACCAGGGTCCAGCTGGCATGGCGCGTGCTGGTGCGCGCGATCATCTCGTTGACGGCCTTCTTGTAGAGCGGCCACTTTTCGCGATTGCGCCAGTCCTCAGCGGTGATCTTGTAACGTTTATAGGGCACGGACTCGCGCTCCCTGAAGCGTCTAAGCTGCTCGTCCTGGCTGATCTGGAGCCAGAACTTGACCAGGATGATGCCGCTATCGACCAGTTGTTCCTCGAATTGGTTGATCTCTGAATAGGCCCGGCGCCATTCGGATGGGCTGGCGAAGCCCTCGACACGCTCGACCAGCACCCGCCCATACCAGGAGCGGTCATAGATGGTCATGCGTCCGGCGCGCGGGATGTGGCGCCAGAAGCGCCACAGATAGTGATGGGCCTTCTCTTCGTCTGTAGGTGCGGCGACCGGGATGGAGCGATAGAGCCGGGCATCGACCGCCTGGGTGATGCGCCGGATGGCGCCGCCCTTGCCGCCGGCATCCACACCCTCGAACACCAGCACGGTCGAGCGCTGCTTGTTATAGGCCCTCCACGCCAGCTCGTTGAGTTCGGTCTGGAGGCGCTTGAGTTCGGTCTTGTAGTCCTCGCGCGGCAAGGCGCGTGTGAGATCGAGCTGATCGAGTAGGGTGATCTGGGCGCTGTCGCTCTCGGGCAGGTCTGGATCGTTCGGGATTCCGCTGGCCTCGTGTGCTCCATGCTCGGCGAGACGCGAACGGATGGCATGCAGCAGGGTCTTGCCGACGGTGAGGTCGCGATAGCGCCGATCGCTCGCCTCGACAAGATACCAGGGCGAACAGCCACGGTCGGTATGTCGGATGACGCGCTCGGCGACCTCTTCGAAGGCGGCATAGTGTTCGGAAAACCTGCTCTTCTCCGGCAGCATCTTCCAGCGGCTGCGATCGTCGCGCGAGAGCTCCTTCAGCCGTGCCTTCTGGTCGGACTCGGACAGATGGAACCAGAACTTGACGATCAGCGCGCCGTCCTGGATCAGCATCTGCTCGAAATCGACGATGCGGTTGAGCTCGGCGTCGAGTTCGGCGTCGCTGCACTGACCGTGAAAGCGATACTCGATCGGGGTCTGATACCAGCCGCCGAACAGGATCGCGATCTCACCGCGTGGCGGCATGGCGCGCCAAAAACGCCAGTACCTGGGGCGCTCGCGTTCCTCGTCGGATTCGTTCCAGAAGGCGAAGGTCTGAACCCCGCGCGTATCGAGCCATTCGTTGAGTCGATTGACCACCTCGCCCTTGCCGGCGGCCTCTACGCCCGAGACCAGCACGATCACCGGGATGGGTGTGTGTCTGAGCTCACGCTGGGCCTCCAAGAGCTGGGTGCGCAGTTCCTCCTGCTGCTCCTTGTAGTCCTGCTTGCTGACCGAACGACCAACCTTCGTTGCCTCGAACATCTTTAGGGTATCCCTCTATCTCAATTGCCGTGATCGTGGGCGAGCGTGTGGGCTTGATCGATTGGGTCTGGCCCGCGCGCCCGGACCGGATTTCGAGGCTCAAGGACTCGAATCGCTCGGCGGCGGACCGAACAGCCCCTCGAACTCCCCGCTGTCGAGCAGGCTGGAGCCGCCGCTCGCGGGCAGGACGACCTCGGCTGGGTCGCCCGCGGTCGGGGCGCCGTCCAGACTCCAGCTCACCAAGCCGGGGACGGCGATGATCAGGCCCACCATGAAGAGCTGAATCGCCAGGAAGGGCACGGCACCCCAATAGAGATCGCTCGTGCGCACGCTCGGCGGTGCAACCGAGCGCAGATAGAAGAGCGCAAAGCCAAACGGCGGATGCATGAAGCTGGTCTGCATATTGACCCCGATCAGCACCCCAAACCACACCAGATCGATCCCGAGCTTCGTGGCCACGGGCGCAAGCAGCGGCAAGACGATGAAGGAGATCTCGAAGAAATCGAGAAAGAACGCCAGCAGAAACACCAACAGATTGACGAAGATCAGAAAACCGAGCACGCCGCCTGGCAGCGAGGTCAGCAGATGCTCGACCCAAAGATCCCCGTCGACGCCGCGGAAGCTGAGACTGAAGACGCTCGCCCCAATCAGGATGAAGATGACGAAGCTCGTGATCCGGGCGGTCGCGGCCATGGATTCGATGAGCATGGCGCGCCCGAGCCGTCCCTTGACAGCGGCCAGGATCAGGGCACCGACCGCGCCCATGGCCCCGCCCTCGGTCGGGGTCGCCCAGCCGATGAAGATGGTCCCGAGCACCAAGAAGATGAGTGCCAGCGGCGGGATGAGCGCCAGCACCACGCGCCTGGCCAGGGCACGGCCATGCAGGGTGCGCGCCTCGGACGGCAGGGCCGGTGCGCGTTCCGGCCAGAGCTGGGTGTTGGCGAAGACATAGAGGGCATAGAGTCCGGTTAGGATCAGGCTGGGCAGGAGCGCGCCCTTGTACATGTCGCCCACCGAGCGCCCGAGCACGTCGGCCATCACGATCAGGACCAGCGAGGGGGGGATGATCTGGGCCAGGGTCCCGCTGGCGGCGATGACGCCGGTCGCCAGCTGCGGGTGATAGCCGTAGCGCAACATGATCGGCAGCGAGATCAGGCCCATCGCGATCACGGTCGCGGCGATGACGCCTGTGGTCGCCGCCAAGAGTGCCCCGACGAAGACCACCGCATAGGCCAGCCCGCCGCGCGACCCGCCGAAGATCTGGCCGATGGTATCGAGCAGGTCCTCGGCCAGTCCACTGCGTTCCAGGATCAGACCCATAAAGGTGAAGAAGGGCACCGCGAGCAGGATCTCGTTGCGCATGATCCCGAACACCCGGTCCGGCAGCGCCTGCAGCAGCGCCGGGGTGAGCATCCCGAGCTCGATCCCGATCCATCCAAACAGCATGCCCACCGCGGCAAGCGAGAAGGCGACCGGATAACCGGTCAGCAGAAACAGCACCAGGGCGCCGAACATCACCGGCGCCAGGTTGGCGGCGAGCCAGGCTGTCATCTCAATGTCCTCCGGTCGTCGGTTTGGAGAGTGGGCGGTGGCCGATCAGGGCGGCGAGCCCCTTGATGACCTCAGAGACCCCTTGTAGGGCCAGGAGCCCGAAGCCGACCGGGATGGCCAGCTTCATCGGCCACCAGGGGAGCCCGCCCGGATTGACCGAGGACTCGTTTTGATGGAAGGCGATGAGGAAATACCCCCAGGCGTCGATCGCGATCAGCAGACAGACCGGCAGCAGGAACAGCAGTCCGCCCAGGATCTCGACCAGTACCTGAGCGCGCACCGGCAGTCGGTTGTAGAGGATATCGACCCGCACATGCCCGCGCTCTTGGAGCGTCAGGGGCGCGTAGAGCAGAAAGATCAGCCCGAACATGAACCACTGACCCTCGATCATGGCGTTCGAGCCCCAGTCGAGGGTGTAGCGCAGGGTGGCGGTCAGGGCGCTGAGCAGCACGCTGAACAGCACCAACCACTGGACGAGCCGACCGATGTGGCGATTGAGCCGATCGATGCGGTGCGAGACAGCGAGTAGAAACTCCATGCGTTGGTATGACTCCAGGGTCAAGAACGATCAGGCACGGACACGATTGCGTCCCTCGGACTTGGCCCGATACAGCGCCTCGTCGGCACGCGCCAGCAGCAGGTTCGCGCTCTCGTCTGGCGGATGGGTGGCGGCCACGCCGAGGCTGATCGTCACATGGTCGGCGCCGTCCGAATAGGCATGCGGGATGCGCAGGTCATTGACGGCGGCACGGCAGGATTCGGCCAGGACGAGCGCGCCTTCCGTGTCGGTATCGGGCAGCAGCAGCACGAACTCCTCCCCGCCATAGCGCGCCGCCACATCGGCCGGACGCTGCAAACGTGCGCGCAGTGCGTTGGCGACGCGCCGCAGACACTCGTCACCCTGACCGTGTCCATAGTGATCGTTATAGGATTTGAAATGATCGACATCGACCATGACCACGGCCAGTGGTGTCCCCTCGCGAGCGGCACGCGCCCATTCCCGTTGCAGCGCTACATCGAAATAGCGCCGGTTGGGGATATGGGTCAGGCCGTCGAGCAAGGCGAGGCTTTCGAGCAGGTCGGTCTTGCGTTTGAGGTTGACATGGGTACGCACGCGCGCGCGCACGATCGGCAGATGGAAAGGCTTGGTGATATAATCGACCGCCCCCAGGCCCAGTCCGAGCGCCTCCTCCTCGGCCTCATCCTTGGCGGTGACGAAGATGACCGGGATGTGACTGGTGCGCGGATCACCCTTAAGACGCCGGCAGACCTCGTAGCCATCCATCTCGGGCATCATGACGTCGAGCAAGATCAGATCCGGCGGCGGCTCGCTGGCAGCGATCTCTAACGCTTTGGTACCGCTGGTGGCGACCCGCACGCGATAGTCCGATTTGAGGGTATCGGCCAGGACGCGGATATTGGCCGGCATGTCGTCGACGATCAGGATCGAGGGCAGCAGGTCTTCGGGGTTGGAACTGGGCGGACTCGACATCAGGACAGCTCCGGCGCGCTTAACAGGGGACGACAGACGGTCGATCTCAATCAGAACCCTATCATAAGTCGAAGGCCTCGATCGCCATACCGAACGGCGCGCTCGTCAGGGATCCGTCAGCACGGTCTGGCAGGCGAAGGGCATCTCGGACTCGGCTGCTCGCTTGGCCGGGCCCTTGTTTTTGGACTGACCGCTCAACACCGCGTCGCTCAGCCACCAGGCCAGATCCTCGCCGCAGCCATCGCCAGGCGGGATGGGCGACTGGTCCTCGCAGCTCGGGCTGTCGGCAGGACAGGCCAGACGCACATGGAAGTGGGCATCATGGCCCCACCAGGGGCGCACCTTGCGCAACCAGGTCCGATCGCCGCGCGCGCGGCGGCAGAGCTCCTGTTTGATGGCCGCGTTGACGAAGAGGCGATCGACGCGCGGATGCCGTGCCGCCGACTCGATCAGGGCGAACTGACTCGGACCCCAATGTTCGCTGACCGTGCGTCCATCGGGTGCGACCATGCTCGGCGGATCGGGGCGATCGTCCATCAGTTGCCGGGCCGCCGCGGGCGAGTCGGCCAGGGTGAACCAGATATCCACGTCGAGCCCATTCTGATGACTGCGGTGCGAAGAGGGCATGGGCCCGCCGCGCGGCTGGCTGAGGTCGCCGATCATGACCAACCGGGCGCCACGCTGTCGTTGGGCGCGTCCCAGATCCGTGATGAAACGGATCAGATCTGGATGGCCATAGTAGCGGTTGCGATCGCGGCGGATGCTGACATAGCCGGGTCCGGTCTCGGGCAGGGCATAGGCCCCGCCGATACAGCCGTTGGCCGCACTGCCGATGACCTGCGTCATACCGGACGATGGGGATCGGACCTCGCCCCAGGGGCTGGCTGAGGGTTGGGCCGTCAACAGGCCAAGACTCAGCGCCAAGACCGGGCGGATAGCGCGCATACGCGCCGCAGACATCTTGAACTCCTCCATCACAACGGAAAACCACCTGGCGGCATCCCACCCGGAGGAAAGCCACCGCCCGGTGGCAGGATCCCAGGCGGCAGTCGTCCTTGCAGCGAGCGCATCATCTTGGCCATGCCGCCGCCCTTCATCTTCTTCATCAGCTTCTGCATCTGCATGAACTGCTTGAGGAGTTGATTGACATCCTGTACCTGGGTGCCGGAACCAGCGGCGATGCGGCGCTTGCGCGAGCCCTTGATGATGGCCGGAAAGCGGCGTTCTTGGGGTGTCATCGAGTTGATGATGGCTATCAGCTTGCTCATTTCCTTGTCGCTGGCCTTGTGCTTGATGTGGTCCGGGATCTGGTTCATGCCGGGGAGCTTCTCCATCAGGCTCAGCATGCCCCCCATCTTGTTCATCTGTTCTAGCTGTTCCTTGAAGTCGGCCAGATCGAAGTCCTTGCCCTTCTTGAGCTTCTTGACCAGCTTTTCGGCCTGTTCACGATCGACCCTGGCCTGGACCTCCTCGACCAGCGAGACCACGTCGCCCATGCCGAGGATCCGCGAGGCCACGCGGTCGGGATGGAAGGGTTCGAGTGCGGTGGTGCGCTCGCCGGTGCCGAGGAACTTGATCGGCTTGCCGGTGATCTGGCGGATCGAGAGCGCCGCACCGCCGCGCGCGTCGCCATCGGTCTTGGTCAGGATGACGCCGGTCAGGGGTAGGGCCTGGTCGAATGCCTTGGCGGTATTGGCGGCGTCCTGACCCGTCATGGCATCGACTACGAACAGGGTCTCGATCGGCTTGATGGCCGCGTGGATGCGTTTGAGCTCATCCATCATCTCGGCGTCGATATGAAGCCGACCGGCGGTGTCGACGATCAGGACGTCCTTGAACCGCTTGCGGGCGGTGTCGAGCGCGCGCTGGGCGATCTGGACCGGATCCTCATCGCTCCGGCTGGGGCAGAACTCGGCACCAACCTCGCCGGCGACAGTGCGCAACTGTTCGATGGCCGCGGGACGATAGACGTCGCAGCTCGTCACCATCACGGACTTCTTCTGCTTCTCCTGCAGCCAGCGCGCAAGCTTGGCGACACTAGTGGTCTTACCCGAACCTTGCAGACCGGCCATGAGGATGACCGCCGGCGGCTGGGTGGCCAGATCCAGGCGCTCGTTGGCCACGCCCATCAGCTTGACCAGCTCATCGTTGACGATCTTGATCAGCACCTGCCCGGGCGTCAGGCTCTTGGTGACGGCCGCGCCGAGCGCCTGCGCGCGGATGTCCTCGATGAATTGACGCACCACAGGCAGCGCGACATCGGCCTCCAGGAGGGCCAGGCGCACCTCGCGCAGGGTATCCTTGATGTTGTCCTCGGTCAGACGCCCCTGACCGCGCAGATGGGTCAGGACCGTCTCGAAGCGATCCTGGAGTTTCTGGAACATGATCAAACCTCGATCAGGGCATCTCGCGCGAGACACCCTGGCCTGGATGAAGTTGGAAGACAGATGGCGAATGTTGCCATCGGTTTACGGCAAGGCGCTGTGAGTATAATGTAGAGCCTTCATTGCCCGATACGGTTTGCGACCGTCACTCGTTTCAAGACTTCATCCATGATCCACATCTTCCTCGCCTATCTCACCACGATCCTTTACCTGACTGCGACCACCTTCATCGGTATCCGTCTGTTCCATCCGGAGGGGCGGATTCTCCCTCGTAACCTGGCGATCTCGGTCGGCTTTGTTGGTCTGTTGCTCCATAGCTGGCTGCTGTGGGATGGGATCTTCAGTCATGGCGGTCTTAACCTCGGGTTCTATCATGCCCTGGCCTTGACCTCCTGGACCGTTATCGCATTGTTGTTGGTCTCCAGCCTGACCAAGCCGGTCGACAACCTTGGACTGATCCTGCTGCCAGCAGCGGCCATGAGTCTGCTTTTGGAGGCGCACATGGTCGATGTCGGGTTCATGCGCGAATCGGCGAGTACCGCGCTCAAGATCCATGTGTTGCTGTCGATGCTGGCCTACAGTCTGCTCACACTGGCGGCGGTGCAGGCGATATTGCTGGCGGTGCAGGATCATCATCTCCGCAACCGGCATCCAACCGGCTTCGTGCGCACCCTGCCGCCGCTCGAGACCATGGAGAGCCTGCTGTTTGAGATGATCACGGCCGGTTTCGTGTTGCTAACGCTGGCGTTGTTGAGCGGCTTTGCCTTCCTGGAGAATATGTTTGCGCAACATCTGGTGCACAAGACCGTGCTCTCGGTGCTGGCCTGGCTGGTATTCGGCGGGCTCCTGGTCGGGCGCTTCCGCAACGGTTGGCGCGGGCGCACCGCCATTGTCTGGGCCCTGGGCGGGTTCGCGATCCTGATCCTGGCCTATTTCGGCAGTAAGGCGGTCCTGCAATTTGTCTTGCAACGCGCCGGGTGACTTTACTATGATGCCTTGCCCTATGCGCCCTTAGCTCAGTCGGTAGAGCATCTGACTTTTAATCAGGTGGTCGCGCGTTCGAGTCGCGCAGGGCGCACCAGATAGAACAAAGGCTTACGCGGATCGTTTCGGTAAGCCTTTTTTCGTGTAGGCGGTTGGAAACGGCCTAGCCTTTGATTGGATGAGTTTCGGCGCTTATTCCCCACCAGCCGGGTGTGCCTCCGAGAGGCTACGACGAGGATCGTAGGTGTGCAAGCAACACTCGCCTCTTGATCCCTCGACCGGCAACAGCCGGACTGCTCGGTGCCGCAGGTGCGCATGGAGGACTGGGCCGGTTTATACTGGCTCGTCTTGCCATTTCTCTCGAACATCCATCATGCGCCGTACCGACGACCTCCGTATCCGCGACATCACCCATGTGCGTTCCCCGCGCGAGCTACACGAGGAATATCCGCTCTCCGAGACCGCGGCTGAGACCATCTACACTACCCGGCACGATATCCAGCGCATCCTGCACGGACGCGATGACCGGTTGCTGGTAGTGGTCGGACCCTGCTCGGTCCATGACCCGGAGGCCGCGCTCGAATACGCCGGGCGTCTCAAGCCGCTGCGCGAGGCGCTCTCCGAGCAGTTGCTGATCGTCATGCGCGTCTATTTCGAGAAACCCCGGACCACGGTCGGCTGGAAGGGTCTGATCAATGATCCCAATCTCGACGGCAGTTTCGAGATCAACAAGGGGCTGGGGATCGCGCGCAAGCTGCTGCTGGATCTCAACGAGATGGGGGTACCGACCGGGACCGAGTTCCTGGATCTCATCAGCCCGCAATACATCGCCGATCAGGTGAGCTGGGGGGCAATCGGCGCCCGCACCACCGAGAGCCAGGGTCACCGCGAGCTGGCCTCGGGGTTGTCCTGTCCGGTTGGCTTCAAGAACGCGACCAATGGGGACGTGAAGGTCGCCATCGACGCCATCCATGCCGCTGCGCGCCCCCATGTCTTTATGTCCGTCACCAAGGAAGGGAGGTCGGCCATCTTCAGCACCACAGGCAACGTGGATACACACATCATCCTGCGCGGCGGTCAGCGCCCGAACTATGACACCGAGAGCGTCAACATCGCCGCCGAGCAGATCTCGGCCTCGGGGCTCATCCCCAAGATCATGATCGACTTCAGCCACGCCAACAGCGGCAAGCGTCCCGAAAAACAGATCCTGATCTGTCAGGACGTCTCTGGCCAGATCGCGCGCGGCGACCGGCGCATCATGGGGGTGATGATCGAGAGCCATCTGGTCGCCGGTAATCAGAACCCCGCGCCACGTGACGAACTCGTCTATGGCCAGAGCATCACAGATGCCTGCGTCGGCTGGGACGACACCGAACCCATGCTGCACGAGCTGGCCGAGGCGGTCGCCAAGCGACGCGGCGACTGACCGCGCCATATCGATCACGCACGATGGAGTAGTTTTCGTTTTTGATCGAGGGTCTGTCTCGACGTCTTCAGAGGCCGTCTTACCGAAGCGGCTTGATTGGACGGTCACGACTTGGACACATAAAGGAGGCCTATCATGACAGCGATCTCTACCCAACCTGCCTATCCGGCACGGCTCCTTGGCCTCTGGCTGATGCTGACCACCGTTCCAGTCTCGGCCCAGATCTACAAATGCCGCCAGCCCGACGGGAGCCTCAGCTATCAGCAGACAGCCTGTGTCGCTCAGACCGAGCCTGAGCGCATCCCGGTCGACATCCGCGGACCGGACGGAAGCGAGCGCACCCCATCCAAGGTGGACTATTCGGTCGTGGCCCAGGCCGAGCATCTGCGCGCCGAGCGTGAGGCCCGCGAATGGGCGCATCTCCAGGCGCGACGCGAGGCCGAGGCGCAGGCCAGGGCGCTCAAGGCCGCTGCCAAGCCGGATCACAACACCGACTTTGACCCAGTCAAATGTGCCCGCCATCGGGGCGAGGTCGCCAAATGGCGCCGGAAGGTGAGAAGCAGCTATCGTAACCGCGACCAGAGGGATTACAACCAAAGCAAGCTCACGTATCACCAGGCCCTGGTCGAACGCTATTGTAAGTCATGAGTTCGCAGCGCTTGCGCTTGGAGTCTGCCAGGCCATTCGGCGGCAACCCCCGTGCCGAATGCTAAAGCCGCCGCAGATAGGCTTCGCCGCCAAGTCGCCGGCTCTGATCGAGAATCCACTCGGCCCGGCGCTGGAGCTGTCCGGATGGGTGATCGAGCCGATGGCTGCCGGGGGCAGGCAGTACGCCGATGAGGAGCGCCGCCTGTTGGCGTGTCAGCTCGCCGACTGAGCAGCCGAAATAACGTTGACTGCTCGCCTCGATGCCATAGGTCCCGGGGCTGAACTGGGCGATGTTGAGATAGACCTCGAGGATGCGCTCCTTTGGCCACAGGATCTCGATCAGGAGCGTGAACCAGCCCTCGACCAGTTTGCGTTCCCAGCCCGAGCCGGGCCAGAGAAAGAGGTTCTTGGCCGTCTGCTGGCTGATGGTGCTGGCCCCGCGCAACCGCCCGCCCTTAAGATAGGCGCGGATAGCGTGTCGGATCTCGATCAGGTCGAACCCGAGGTGATTCGGAAAGCGCTGATCCTCGCCGGCGATGGCCGCGAGCTTGATACTGGCGGGGATGTGTGTCCAATCGATCCAGATCTGCCGATAGTAGGGCGGGGTCTGATCCAGACGCCATACATTGAGCGCATGACGCAGCATGAAGGCCGAGACGGGCGGATCGATCCAGCGCAGACTGAGCACCAGCGCCAGGCTTATCAAGACGAACCCTGTCACCAGACGTCGGCTCCAGCGCCAGACTGATCGACCGAGAGGCATCAGCCGGGTCGCCATGCGCCTCATGCGATAGACCAAGACACCTGCTCAGGCCGGGCGCGGATTGAGCACCGGCAAGCCCGCCCAGCGGATCCGCCCCGACGCAGACCGCCCGACACCCGGGCCAAGACGCACCTGACGCAGAAAGGCGCGTTTCCAGCGTGAGAAGTCGAGCGGCGCGCCGCCATAGACGGCGGCGTCCAGTTGGCTCAAGAGGCGCGCAAGTTGCACCGGATCGACACCCGGCCGATGGGCTTGGATATACGCGATGACGCCGGGCTGGTTGCCTGTGCCCCTGAGCACATCCACACCGTGCTGAGCAGCGGCAAAGCGCGGATACCAGTCGTCCGGTCGGACGGCGTGATTGGCATGGCGTACCCGAGCGATGACATGCCAGCCGGACGGAAGCGCCCGCCACAGCCGCTCGCGCCCCCGCGTAAACAGGGTCGAGGGCGCCAGCGGACGCAGACGCGGTCCGATCCAGGTCGCCGTCAGTCGATAGCCGGCACTCAGGCCGCGTCCGGTCAAGCGCAACAGGTCGCGCCCCAGATCCAGCACCCGTCCGCGATAGAAGACCCCCAACCAGTAGCCGCCGATCAGCAGCAGGATGCCGGTGATCGGGATCCAGAGCCTGGCCCAGGGCGAGGCGGCCAGGGTCGCCGCCGAGAGGCCGAAGGGTCCACCGCCACGCACATCCAGCGTCTTGAGCGGCAGACGCGCGACCTCGCGCTGGCCCAGGTCGACGTTCCACCAGGCAAGACTCATCTCAGGCAGGGTGATGCGCCCGCCGGTCTGTGGTACCAGGGTGTAGTACTCGGTGCGGGTGGCGAGCAGTTCGCGTCCGTCCGGGGAGAGCTCGGTCGTGGTGAGTGTCTGTTCGCGATAGACCCGCAGGTTTGGACCTGTCAACTGATTCTCCAGGCTCGGGAGCTGGACGGCAATGCCGCCGACGGCCGCGATCTCCAGCGCCAGGGTCACGGGTTGCCCCGGTTCCAGCGGGCCTTCGCGATCGAGGCTGGATTTGAGTGTCAGCGACTTGAGCGGCAGCCAGGGGCGTACCGAGGTCATGGGGGGGCGCACCTGCAAACGAATGGGGCGCTCGGTGCTCAGTTCGTAGCGCTGGCTGAATCCCAGGCCGGCCAGAATCACCGTGACCTTGAGTGGCGGCAGTTCCAGGTCGCCGGTGCGCAGCGGAACCACCGTGAGCACGAAGCGATTGAGGATCTCCTGCTGACCCTGATGGGAGCGGGTCTCGGTGCTCGGCCCCTTGAGGGTCTTGATCAGGGCGTCACTCGTGTTCGGCAGTTCTAGATTGATGCTGCTTGGGTTGTCGCGACTGACGACCGCGAGCTGGAGGAGGGTCGGCTGTTGCAGATAGGGGTCGGCGAATTCCAACGACCATTCGAGCGTCGGGGCGCGGGCGGCGGTCGGTTGCGCCGAACCGGGCGCGTAACCCGAGGGATAGCCTTGGGGTGATTGAGCCGGCCAATGTCCCGGGGTAGACGACAGCGGTGGATAGCTGGGTGGCACGCCCTGGGCATGGCTCGGCGGGATGGGGCGGTATTGAGACGTGCCGGGTTGAGACGACAGCGGCGGTGGCGCCGACTGGGGTGAAGGTTGAACCGGCCAGGGCTGAGTCTGAGGCGGTTGCGGCTGAGCGGGCGCGGGGCTTCGGCTCGGCAGCGGCGGCTGATCGGGCGTCGGCCAAGCCGGGGGCTGTGGTTGGGTCGGTGTCGGCAGCGGCGGCTGACCGTAGTAGGGCTGGCCGTTATAGAACGGGGCGTAATACGGTGGTCGCGAAGGCCCCGGATAGGGTTGACCAGCGTAGGGCTGGGCAGCGATCGGGCCGCTTGCGGCGATCAGGGCCGCGACGGCCGGAAGCACCATGCGCCTGGACGTCTCGGTCGGGATCACCATGGGCGCGTCTCCCGCCATTGGCTGGTCGTTCCGGGCAGCTGGCGCATCTCCTCGATTCGGAACTGATTACGCATCAATAGGCTGGGATCACCCTGGATCTGCTGGAGCCGCTGTTCCATGATCGCCATGCCGGGTCCGCCCATGAGTCTGAGTCCGTCGAGCGCAGGCATCTGCCCCTTGCGCGTCTCGGACGCGCGCTCATCGCCGGGCTGGAGTCCGAGCTGGTCGAACTGGTTAACGGCCTCGGTCTGACTGGAGTCGAGCGAACCCGGAGGGTGCATGTCGGCGCGTTCGGAACGACCGCCTGCACGGCTGGGGCGACTGGACCCGGGTGGCTCGCCCTCGCCGCCGCCGGAACGCTCGTCGCGGCGCTCACGCCGACTGACCTCGCTGCCGCGTTCGTGCTCGTCGATACTGGGTTTTTGACCTGAGCGACCGGGCGCGGAAGGATCATCTTGTCGACCGCCCGGCTGATCCTTGCGCTGTTCCTGGCCGCCGCTGGCTTCGTCCGTGTCGGGTTTGGTCTGCTCGGACGTGCGCTTGCCGCGTTCCTCGCTCTCGGTGCCCGATCCGTCTTGGCGTCGTTCGAGTTCGCCCTCGGGGCGGATTTCGCGCTCGGCGCCGCGTGCATCCTGCTCGGTGGCGTCGTGGCCGTGTCTGGTCTGATCACGGTCGGCCTGCTGTTCGTCCGGACGCTCGCTGGACTGCCGGTCGCGTGTTTCGCCGCGCTCACCGCGCGTCTGATCGCTATCTTCGCCAGGTTCGCCGGCTGTACCTGTCGTCTCCTGAGTCTGGTCGCCGCGCCCGCCGGACTGCTCCTGGTTGTCGGCACCTGTACCCTGACTGCTGCCCTGCTCGCGACCGGCGCTGGTCTCAGACGACTCACCGCCGGACTCGCCCTTTTGCGATCTTTGCCCAGCTTGTTGGCCAGTGCCCTCCTGGCCTTCCTGTTGCTCGGACTCGGAACCGGATTCGCTCGATTCCTGCGGCTTGCCCTCGCCACCGGACTGCCGTTGCTCGCCCTGCTGCTGTTGGCTCTGTTGTCTCTGGCTGGACTGCTGTTGTTGGGACGACTGTTGCTGCTGGGACGATTCCTGTTTTTGCTGTTCGGTCGTTTGCTTTTGCTCCTGCTCCTTCTGCTCCTCGGCAAAGGATTCGCGCCCCTGGGATTCCCGGCGATGCCCGGTCTGATCTTTGCGTTCGTCTTGTGTCTGTTGCGCCTCTTGTTTGTCCTCCTCGGTTTTGGTCTCCTCGGTCCGTTTGCGGAATTGCTCCTGCTCCAGGCGCGCGAGCATGGCGCGGGTCAGGGCCAGATTGTAGGCGGCGTCATCGTGCGACGGATTGGAGGCGAGCACGGATTCATAGGCCTCGGCGGCGCCCGTATAATCGCCGAGCTTGAAGCGCGCGTTGCCTAGGTTGTAACGGGCCTCTTCGTCGAACGGGCCACCCTGGGCCTGAGCAAAGGCACGCTCGGCCTGTCGATACTCGCCCGCGCGATAGAGTGCCACGCCACGCCGATAGGGATCGCTGAACGACTCGGCGGCGCCCGCGTAATCACCGGCGCGATAGAGATCATAGGCGCGCTGCTCGTCGGTACGAAACCAGTCGGCCTGGGCGCTCGCCGAAGCCGCCCAGAACACGAGGGCAAGGAGCCTGAGTCCCGTCGCGTGCGCGCGACCTGCCCATGTCAGGGTCCGCAGGCGTCTTAATGGCTGGGGGCGGTGGGGCATCTGGTCTGTGGCGGTCAGGGGCTAAGGATGGACGCAAGAGCCGGGGAGGCCCGTCCGAAGGGGCCATCACCACACGGCTCGGCATACAGGCCTGGGAGGCGATAGGTGTGATCTGCCATCTTGGGCTCCTCGGCTGAGGGTAAGGATATCAGTATCCCACAATCCCGGGGCGACAGCACCTCAGGTGCGTCTAGGGCGCCGCGGCTTGCTGCATGGCAATCAATCCGGCATACCAGACCGGGTAGTCCCAGTGAAATCGCGCCCAAGACCAATCCTGGGTTGGATGATCCAGCAGACAGCGTAGGCTGAGTCCGGCCAGTCCCAGGATGACATGGACACCGGCCGTGATTCGGTCAGAGGTCTGACCCGGATCTGGTCCGGCCCATCCCATCAGGATCAGCGACGCGCTCTCCTGTGCTAGACCAAAGGCCGCGCCCGCCACCAGTCCACTGAGCAGGGTCGCACCCAGGGTACCAGCATCGAGCCGGCGGTTCAGGATCGGCAGCAACACCAGGATCCAGAGGCTGAGATAGGCCGCATCCGGTCCCCCCAGCGGAGGGCTCTCATGGCCCTGGAGTGCTCGCACCACCGCCTGCCAGAGATCCGAGACCAACAGGGTGACGAGGATCAGACCCAGGGCCGACCAGCGTATCCAGGGTCTGGCGTGGCCTGGAGACCAGCCGGCAGTCCCGAGCAGCACGATCCATCCACCGAGCAGGATCACTGTGCTCATGGTGGCTGCCCCGGGGTCGATGCCGGTTCCAACAACCCCGAGATCCGCTTCAGGATCAGTCGCTCGCATCCGTGCGGTAGCTGTCCATGCAACCGTTCGGCGTTCTCTAGTATGACCCGCGCGCGCTCCGTATCGCCCGACCAGCGATAGCCCAGCCCCACGATCAGGGCGAGCGCGACATGGGGCATCGTATCCTGACGCGCGAAGCGGTCGGCGAGATCGCGAAACTGGGTCTGATCCTCGGCCAAGGTCGGCAGGGCGCCCAGATCCTCGATCATGCGCCGGGTGCGGTCGAGACAGACGGCCCCAGTCTGGCGTGGTCGAGCCAACTGACGCGCTAGCACCTCGAGTCGCAGGCGACGTGCGTCCCAGAACCCCGGGTCGGCGGCGATCGCGGCATTGAGCGCTATTTCGGCCTCGTCGAGCCGATCCTGCTCCCAGGCGCTATCAGCCAGGATGAACCAGGCATCGGCGCTCAGCCGTTCGGGCAGATCCGGCACCGCCAGCGCCGCTCGTGCGGCCATGCGTGCCGCCTCAAAATCCAAGAGACGTCGCTGGAGACGCGCCAGCTCCAGATGGGCGCGGAAACGGATCAAGGGGTTCTCGGACCGCGTCAAGGGTTCGATCAGGGCGAGCTTGCGTGCCGGATCGCCACTGAGCGCCGCGAGCTGAAAGGCTAGACGTGCGTCATCGTCGATCGGACCCCAAAGATTGCGATAGCGCATGAAGACAGTGTCACCCGCCGCACGGCGCGACGCATCGTTCGTCGCCGGATTCAGGGCTGCAACACCGCGCTCGGCCAGCTCCGACCAAAGCGACTCCCAGGCCGCGATGGACTGGCGGGCCTCGACCGAATCACCGAGTTCAGCCAGGGCGGCGGATCGATCCGGGGCACGCGCCAGCCCCCAGAGCACGCCGCCCAAGACCATCAACAGCCCCAGGGTAGCCAGGCGCGGCATGAGTGGGGTACCCAGACAGCGCGGGTCCATCGGGCTACCAATAAAGGCTGTAATGCGTGAACTGCGCGACATGACGCCCGATCAGCAGGGGTTCGTCCGGGCGCTGGGTGAACCAGCGAAACCGCTGCCCCCTGGCCTGTAGCCGTTCATAGATCGGCACGAAGGTCTCCAGACCGTCGGGATAGACGATGAAGACGGGCGCGATCCGATTGCGTGCCGCGTCCTGGGCCAGCTCATCGACCAGTCGCTCGGTCTGTTCGACGCCCCAGGGCGTGGATTGGCTCAGGAGGGCGTCACGATCGAACCAGAAGCGCAACTGGAAGCCATCGATATCGCGTGTCACCAGCCACTCGGGCTGCCAGTCGAAGCGGCCCTGCCGAGTAGTGCCTGAGTGTGTATGCGGCGCTGCGGCCAGCGCGGCGACCACGGCCTCCTGATCCCAGACCGTCACGCGGTCGGCGAGCACGACATAGAAGCGCGAGAAGGGTGGAAAGCGCTCGCGCTGCGGCGCGACGAAGCGCAGCCCGGTGCTCGGACGGGCCGGGAGCTGGCTGGCCCCTTCGGTGAACTGGCGCGGTGCGGCCAGTGCAAAGAGGGTCAGGATCAGCAGGATCGCCAGCAGATTGGTGGCGATGTCGAGAAAGGCGCTCGGGGTTTGCTCCTCAGTCTCCATGACCGTCTCCATGACCGCGCCACTCGTTCAGCAGGCGGGGTAGGGCCTCGGGGGCCTTCGACAGCGGACGGAAGCTCAGCCGGAACGCGCGGCGTGTTTCTGCGTTTGGGTCGAGCCGACGGGTGAAGCGGCTGAAGGTGTCCTCGAAGGCGCGGCGGGTACCCAGGCAGTCTTGGGTGAGCGCAAAGACCAGGTTGCGGACGCCCTCACCCTGGGTCGCGAGTCGGGTGAGCAGTGCATCGAGTTCGGCCTCGCGATAGAGGCGGGGCTCGGCGTCGGGTCCGGCGTAGAGCATCACCGCGCCATCGGCCTGGCAGATGACCAGGTCGTCGATCGCCAGCGGTCGACCGGTCTCAGGCCGGTTGGGGGCTTGCAGGGAAAAGACGACGATCAGGATGCCGACGAAGGCCAAGACCAGGTCGAGAAAGGGCAGCAGATTCGGCTCCGGCATCAGTGATGGGGATGGGCGGCGATGCATCAGTCATCCGCGCGGCGCTCGGCGGCATCGGGGAACAGCCGGTCGAGCAACCGCTGGTAATAGAGCATGTCGAGCGTCTGGGCCCGCGCGCGCAAGACCAGAAGGGCCAGCATCAGGGGGATCACCAGCACCAGACCGACCAAGGTGGTGTCGAAGGCGAACTGGAGCCCAGCGAGTACGCCGTCGAATCCGCCCCCAGCGACATCCGTGACCGCGACACTGTCGGACAATCCGCCGATGGCCTGGGTGATGCCGAGCACTGTGCCGATGAACCCAAGCATGGGGAGTACCCAGATGGCAAAACCGATGGGGGCAAAGTTGTGCTGATGCTGCCGGTCGCGTATCAGGAGCAGGGCGTCGCTCAGATGGGTCAAGTCCTCGCGCGCCTGGGTTTGGTCAGGCCAGCGGCTCAGCCGAGCCGCCACCCACTCGGCGTCGGCCTGGTCGTGTCCGGAGAGAAAGTCGATCCAGTCCTGGAGGCGCGATGGGGTGGAGGGGGCGCCGGACCCGATCAGGCGGCGTCGCTCGCGCTGGAGCCCCAGATAGTGCAGGACGGCATAGAGCGCGCTGACCACGAACAGCGCGAGCATGAAACGGCAGTAGCCGTTGTCCAGATAGCGCCCGATCCAGTCGGGCAGGGCATCCGGTTTTAGAAAGTGCATCAGGGTCGGATAGAGCGCCAGGGTGATGAGCACGGCGACGGTCAGCGGCCGGGCAATCTGGCGCTCGGAGAACAGCCCGGCGGCCTGGTCGACAGGCGATGTCGGGGTCTTGGGTGTCACGGCGTCATTGCGCGATCGGCATCCGTTGAACGTCGCTCGCCGTCTTGACGATGACCTGCATGTTCTCATTCAGGCTCGTCAGATTGGCACTGACCTTCTGGAGATTCTCGATCGCCTTGTCGGCCTGACCCAGTTCATAGTAGGCAAGCACGATGTCGCGATCGGACTCGATGGCACGCATCAGTGCCAGCGAATTGGCACGCTCGGTGCTGATCTGATTGCGCAATTGGCGCCCGGTGTCGAGCCGGCCTTGCCAGGCCTGGGCGATCGGCTGGAAGGCCGGATTGGATTCGGATTTGGCGAGCGTCTCTTTGCGGCGTTCCTCCCAGAGCTTGAGTAGGGCGTCGAGCTCGGTCCAGATCTCGCTGTCCTCGGCCATGCTTGCATGGACGCGCCGGACCGATTCGAGCATGGCGTCGAGCACCTCGCCGCCCTTCTCGATCGAATCGCGGCTGGCCTGGATGCTGGCCTCCAGCCCGTTCAGATTTTCCTGGAGCTGGGTGGCCACGGCATTGACCTTCTCGAACAGTCGGCCCATGTCGGGCTGGTCGGCGGTTTGGGCGAGACCGGCAGTACCGGCGAGCGCCAGGAGACCGGCGAGCAGCAGGGCGGAGGGGTTCTTCATCATGGGCGGTTCCTCTCAATTGGCGATGGGGATCGAGGCTTGCAGACTCTGCTGGGTCTTTTGTTCGACGACCGCCATGGCCCGGGTGATGTCGTTTAGGCCCTCGACCACCGAGCGCGCAGCGGCGATGGCCTCCAAGACCTTGCCGATCTTCATCTCCTGCAGGATCACCCGGTGCTGGCGCATGATGGTCGAGAGCTTCTCCTGGGCCAGGGCGCGGCTCTGATTCAGACGTTCTTCGACGATGTCGTATTCCTGGATGGCGCGTTCGAGCTGGGCGATGCTCTGCTCGCGGTTGGGATAGTCGGGCGGCTGGCGCTCGTACCAGCTCTTGAGCACGATGGTCCCCTCCTTGGCGCGGTTGAGGGCGTCGGCGAAGTCGCTGTTGAGATCGAGCTTGTTGAGCACGCCATAGACCTCGTCGCGCAGGGTAAAGAACAGGCTATCGACCTGGGCCTCCTTCTCCTGCTCTGAGGTCAGGCGTGCGACCTCCTCGAGCTTCTCCATCGCCGTCTGGATGCGTGCGCCGAGCTGGGCGCTGGAGGCGCGGATGTTGGACATCTCGGCCTCGAGGATGAGGGTCGGATTGCTGCGGTTGGGGTTGCGGGTGCTGTACTGGCCCTCCTGTGCCCAGAGCGGCGCGCTCAGGAGCAGGGCGCATAACAGACCGAGCCGGAGTGGGACGCGCGCTGGCTTGAAACGGTCGGGCATCTGGATCCCTCGTGGTTGGTTGTTGCTTCTCGTCGATAGGCGGGGCCGCGACCCTCAGTGGCCACAGGCCTCGATGTTCTCCTGAAAGCCGTTGATCAGACGCGCGGTCTTGTTGCGCAGATAGGCCAGATCGCGTGCGATGTCGGTCAGGTCCGATTCGAGATTGCGGGCGCGGTCGGCCTCGCGCACCAGGCGCTGGAGGATGATGGGCCTGGACTCCTGGTTTAATTCCTTATCGAGACGCTTGATCAGCAATCCGGCACAGTTGTTGAGCGTGGTCGCTTCATCCATCCAGGCGTTGATCGGCAGTTGACCCAGCTGCTCGACCTCCTGGCGGTTGCCTTCGATGAAGGGGTCCGCGCAACCGGCCGTCATTTGACGCAGTTCGTTGCGCCACTTGCCTAGGAGTTTGTTGCTACGTTCGATGCGTTGCAGGATGCGGACATAGTTCTCGCCGAGGGCGTGATAGCGCTCGAACACCTGTGGATCGCCCCAGGGGCAGGTCGGCGCCTGATAGGACAGTGCGCTCGGGCGTGACCTGGGGGGGCCGGCCTCGGTCTCGGCGCCGGCAGGGGGGGGCGGTTGCGGGGCATCGAGCAGGACCGTCGGCGGTGCGCGGTCGAGGAGATGGTCATGCAGCCTTGTCCAGAGCGCATCAGGGAGCGCCCGCCAGTCGGGTCTGAAGGACCATAGGGCACCAACCGCGGCGATGAGCAGGATCAACAGGGTCAGGGACCAAATCAGCCGGCGTGGGCGGCGGCGCGGTGGGGGCGTGGATTCGAGCGGGATCGGAGGGGGCGGGGTTGGGGGATCGAGCCTCAGATCGCTCGACGGTGGGGCCGATGTCTCCCCCCACGGCCCCGCATCGGCGACGGTCACGCCAAAATGCTCGGCCAGGGTCTGGAGCCCGCCGCGAAAGCCCTGACCCACGGCGCGCAGCTTCCAGCCGCCGGCGTGGCGATAGAGCTCGGCGAGGATCAGCGCCTGCTCATCCTCGGCCTCGGTCAGCTCGAAGACGAGCGGCTCACCCGCCGCAGGCGCGGCCGTCAGTCGGGCACCGATCAGGTCGCGAAACGAGCCCTGCGCGAGTGCAGCGGCGATGACGAGGCGATCGATCACGCCCGGTAGGCGTTCCAGTTGCATGCGTATCTCGGCGCGACCGGACGACGGCATCGACAGCGCCACGACCCCGCCGGGGGCCTGGGGCTGGTTATAGAACACGAACCAGTCTTCGCTCGGAATCCGCCCGTCGGCACCGACGGCAAGACACACAGGGTCCAGGCTGTCGCACCCCGACGGCCAGCACAGTTCGACGCGCACCCCGCCCGCGCTCGATAGCGGCGCGTTCCCCCCCTTCGGCAGTGTCTTCATCGCGGTGCCTCGCACGCCAGAGAGTCCATGTGCCTTCCTCGATGGGTTATCGCTCGACGGTCGCACGTCGGAGTCGCCATGCTGCCGTAAGCCGTTCGGATACGCAACACGGCGCCTACTCCCACATCACGTTCTCGCCCGCGCGCGCGGCGGCGCTCAGCAGTTCGATCAGGGGCAAGGCGCGATGGGCCAGGCTGACGCGAGGGGAATCATCACCTGGGCGCGGCTCCGGGTCGAGGGTGGCCTCCGGATGCTCGGCAACGGCGCGCTTGAGGCGTTCGAGCGCCGCCGGCACGTCCTCGGCCAGCAGCGCGCCCGGCACCGTACCGCTGTGCCCCATCAGCTTGATGAGGGTGATGGCCACGTCACCGAACATGGTGAGGGTGGCATAGGCTGGGGTGTCGAAGCGGATCAGCATGGTCGATATCCTCGCGGGTATGGTCGATTGGTCGGCGTCGGGCCGAGTGTCCGACGAACCCGCATGATCCATCAAGACGGGCCTGGTCGCGCGGTTTAAAATGGATCGATTGTGTTCACCCTCCAACCCGCCGAGACACCATGACTGACGCCCCTGAGTCGCCCCGCACCCATTTCATCCGTCAAATCGCCGAGGCGGATCTGGCCTCCGGCAAGCATGACCGGATCGTCACCCGCTTTCCGCCCGAGCCGAACGGCTATCTGCACATCGGGCATGCCAAGTCGATCGTGCTCAACTTCGGCCTGGCCGAATCCCTAGGCGGGGTCTGCAATCTGCGTTTCGACGACACCAATCCGCACAAAGAGAGCCCTGAGTTCGTCACCGCGATCCAGAACGATGTGCGCTGGCTGGGCTTCGACTGGGGTGAGCGGCTCTATTTCGCCTCGGACTATTTCGAGCAACTCTACGGCTTCGCGATCGAGCTGATCGAAAAAGGGCTCGCCTATGTCTGTGACCTATCCGCCGCGGAGATCCGCGCCTATCGCGGTACCCTGACCGAGCCGGGCCGCAACAGCCCCTGGCGCGAGCGTTCGGTGGCCGAGAACCTGGATCTATTTAAACGGATGCGGGCCGGCGAGTTCCCGGATGGCGCGCGCACCCTGCGCGCCAAGATCGACATGGCCTCGCCCAACATCAATCTGCGCGACCCGGTGCTCTACCGCATCAAGCACGGCGTGGTCCATCATCAGACCGGCACCGCCTGGTGTCTGTATCCGACCTATGACTACACACACCCGATCTCAGACGCGCTCGAAGGGGTCACACACTCGCTCTGTACCCTGGAGTTCGAGGACCATCGCCCGCTCTACGACTGGGTGCTCGCCCATGTCTCGGTGCCAAGCCGCCCGCGCCAGATCGAGTTCAGCCGGCTCAATCTCGAATACACCGTGATGAGCAAACGCCGGCTGACCGAGCTGGTCAGCGAGGGGCATGTCGATGGTTGGGACGATCCGCGCCTGCCGACGCTCGCCGGGCTGCGTCGGCGCGGTTATACACCGGTGGCGATCCGCACCTTCTGCGAGCGTATCGGCATCACCAAGTCCGACAACCGGGTCGAGATGGCGATGCTGGAGAACGCAATCCGCGAGCATCTGGATGCCCATGCCCCGCGTCGGCTGGCGGTCCTGAATCCGCTCCGGGTGGTGCTCACCAACTATCCCAAGGGTCAGACCGAGTATGTCGAGCTGGCCAATCACCCCAAGGATCCCACACTGGGCACCCGCCTGTTGCCCTTCGGGCGCGAGGTCTATATCGACCGCAGTGATTTCGAGGAGACCCCGCCCAAGGGCTTCAAGCGGCTGGTCCCGGGCGGCGAGGTGCGGCTACGCGGGGCCTATGTGATCCGCTGCGATGAGGTGATCAAGAACGCAGACGGCGAGCCGGTCGAGCTAAGGTGTTGGGTCGATCTCGACACCCTGGGCAAGGATCCCGAGGGGCGCAAGGTCAAGGGCGTGATCCAGTGGGTCGCGGTCGAGCACGCCGTCTCGGCCGAGGTTCGGCTCTACGACCGATTGTTCAAGGTGCCCATGCCGGGTGCGGGCGGGAGCGACTATCGTGCCGATCTCAATCCGCAGTCCAAGCGGGTCGTGACCGGCGCCCGATTGGAGCCGAGTCTGCGCGATGCTCGACCGGGTGAGCGCTTCCAGTTCGAGCGCGAGGGCTATTTCGTCGTCGATCCGGACTCGACGCCCGAGCGTCCGGTGTTCAATCTCACCGTCGGTCTGCGCGACACCTGGGGCAAGGGCCAGTCCTGAGAAGGCCCCCGCGCTTCCTCGACCAACAACAGGATCCCCCCGACCGCATGGCCAGGGCTTTCGCTTCGCGCACCTGGTCATGCCGCGCCCAATATCGCCGCCAAAACGAATCTCAAGCGAGACGACCAAGCATTAATTAAGCACCGGATGGCCGAACACGATGATTGAACGCGACACGCGCCAAGCCGCGCTGCTTGCCCTGCACGCCGAGTTGGAGACCTGCTGCCGCTGCCCCAAGATGTACGGACCGGCGGTCCACAGCGAGTCGGTGTTATCGCCCGTGATGCTGATCGGGCAGGCCCCCGGCACGCGCGAGATCGAGCAGCTCAAGCCCTTCTGCTGGACCGCCGGCAAGACGCTCTTTAGCTGGTTCGCCCCGCTCGGACTCGACGAGACCGCCTTTCGCGCCCGCATCCTGATGAGCGCGGTCTGTCGCTGCTTTCCGGGCAAGAATCCCAAGGGCGGCGACCGAGTGCCGGATCGTGACGAGATCGAGCGCTGCGCGCGCTGGTGGCGCGGCGAGCTTGAATTGTTGCGCCCGCGTCTGCTGCTGCCGGTCGGCAAGCTCGCCATTGCGCAACTCATGCCGGTGCCGCGCCTCAACGATGTCATCGGCAAGCAGTGGACCTATCGCTCGCCCATGGGCTGGGTGGCCGACGTCATCCCGCTTCCGCATCCGTCCGGTGCCTCGACCTGGTTCAAGATGGAGCCGGGACGCAGGCTCCTGGCCCAGGCGCTCGATCTGATCGCCGCACATCCGGCCTGGAAAGCCGTCCTGGACGCCGAATCGCACCACGCCGCGCGCCCCTGAGCGCTCGTTGAATGTGACTAGGCGCGTGGCCTCAGTCGCCCGCCGCCTCGGCATCCATCAGTACCTCCAGATGACCAGAGGTGACGATCTTGGCGATCGGGAGATCCGCCCCGGCACGCCAGCGGGCCAGCGCCTCACGCTTGCCTCGCCCCGTGACCAGGATCAAAATGGCCCGACTCGATCCCAGGGCCTGGGGCGTCAGGGATACACGTTCGGGCGGTGGCTTGGGCGCATCATGGACGGGAATCACCAGGGACTCGTCCGGGATTGGGTGGCCTGGAAAGAGACTGGCGGTATGCCCGTCCTCGCCCAGCCCAAGAAGCACCAGATCCCAGGGGAGCCGGTCGCGGATCAGCTCGGCATAGTGCGCAGCGGCCGGCTCGGCACCCAGCTCGGCGCGGATCGGGTGGATATTGTCCGGTGGGATCGGCACCCGATCGAGCCAGACCTCTCGCGCGGCTAGACTGTTGCGCTCCGGATCGTCCGCCGGCAGACAGCGTTCGTCGCCGAAGAAGAGATGCCAGGATGCCCAATCCGCCGGCTGCTCGACGAGCAGGCGATAGACTGCCAGGGGGGTGCGTCCGCCGGCAAGCACCAGTTGAAAACGTCCGCGCTCGGCGATGGCGTGCTCGGCGGCGGCGAGCAGGCGGCGGGTCGCCGTCTCTGCGACCTGCTCGTCCGAGGCGAAACACTGGAATTCGGGACTGATGTCAGGCATGTTTGGATTATCCGATTGTCCGCTTGGCGTGGTTTGACTCAGCGAACGACCCTGTTTGGTCAGCTGGGCTTGCGTCAACCCGTTCATTATGATCATGGGAACTATGGACCAATGAAGATACTCCTGGTCGACGACTCCAGATCGGCGCGTTATGCGCTTAGGCTGCAACTTCAGAAGCACGGGGCCGAGGTCGAGATGGCCGAGTCGGCCGAGGAGGCCTTCGAGAAGCTCAAGGGCGCCCTTCCCGATGCGATCTTCATGGACCACATGATGCCGGGGCTCAATGGCTTTGAGGCCCTGGAGATCATCCGCAAGGATCCGCGCACGGCCGCCATTCCGGTCATCATGTGCACCTCGCACGAAGAACCCGAGTTCATCGCTACAGCTCAGGACAAGGGTGTCTTCGGTATCCTGCCCAAATCGGCGGCCCCCGAATTGCTGCCCGAGCTGATCAAGCGGCTGCAAGCCGAGATCGCCGCCCCCAGCGCTGCCGTGCCTGCAGCTGAGGTGGCGCCGGCGACCCAGGTGGCGCCACCGGGATTGTCGGAAGACGCCGTCATCAAAGTGTTTGAATCCCGTCTGCAAGAACGTCTGCCCCATCTGCTCGCGCCGATGCTGGAGGCCTTGAGGCGTGACTTGAGTGAGGCGATTCTCACTGAGACCAAGCACCTGCTCGATGAGCGTCAAGCCGCCGAGCAGTCGGCCAAGCGGGCGCTGCCGCCCCAGCCGACCATGGCCGATCTCCAGGCGATCTCGACGCGCCTGGCCACCGAGACCCTACCCGATCTCATCAAGCGCGCCATCCAGACCGAACGCGCTCATGTCCAGGAATGGGTCGACAAGCGAATCGCTGACGCCTTGACCCGGGCGACGGCAAACGTCGCCCAGGGGCACTCCGACGCTGACGAGATCGCCCGCAAGGCCGCGGCCATGGCGCGACGCGAGTCCAGGGAGGATCTGGAGGCCGCACTGGCGACAGCGCAGCAGTCCATCCAGTCGTTGGAGCAACGACTCCCGTCACTGGGTCCGGTCTATGCGCTCATCGCGCTGGCGATCGTGCTTGGCTTGGGGGCGGCGGGCGTGGTTTATTTTCTCCTCGCGCCAATGTGAGCCGCGCGGGTGAAACCTTCTTGATGCCTGATTCCGCGTCTACCTCATTCGACTTGATCCTGGGCTGGCGCGAATGGCTGGCCCTGCCCGAGCTGGGGATACCGGCGATCAAGGCCAAGGTCGATACGGGCGCACGCACCTCGACCCTGCATGCGTTCGAGGTCGATACCCTGAGGCGCGATGGACAGCTATATGCGCGCTTCAGCGTGCACCCGATCCAGCGACGCACCGATATTGTCGTCCAGAGCGAGGCCATGGTGATCGACCGGCGGCTGGTCGCGGATTCGGGCGGACATCGCGAGGAGCGCTATGTCATCTCGACCCGGCTGGTGCTGGCCGATCGGCAGTGGCCGATCGAGCTGACCCTGACCAATCGTGAGACCATGCTGTTTAGGATGCTGCTGGGGCGAACTGCCATCGCCGGACGCGCCCTGGTGGATCCGGCACGATCTTTTCTGACCGGACGGGTGCGTCAGAGCTGGGAGGTCTATGGAGCGACCGCTCGATGAGCATCGACTGAAACGACTTTGCCTGCGAGGGCCTCTACGACGAATCTCGTTTACTGCCCGAAGAGACGACTATTAAATGGAGGAGAGAGGATGATGAATGTCGCTTCACTGCCTGCGATCCTGTTCACCCTGGCCGGCTGGGCGCTGACCGTCCTGAGCGCGGCGGCCATGCTCTCTGGGCCTTACGATGGACGCACCTGTCAGACCGAGTGCGTCCAGATGCTCTTCTTCTCCGGCATGGTGGCCGGCGTTTTGGGGCTGATTCTGGCTATCGTCGGTTTGCGCTTCGTCGTCGGGCGTCGGCTCAGTCAGGTTACGCTGTGGCTGGCCGGTCCGCTGTGCGCCATCTTTGCGGCGATCCTTCTGATCGGCATTCTGGCCTGACTGACGTCCGGCCTGCCCCGCCCGAGTGAAACACTGATTTATTCTGCTCGCGGCTAAAGTTGCTCCTACCACCTATGGATTGGGTGGGAGTGGCCTTAGCCGCGATTCGGGGAGTCGCGATTGATTCAGTGTTTCCCTAAACGGTGGGGCTTGCTATCCGACACCCTGGTACCCTGATGGCCGAGGTGCCCAAACGCCCGCTGAGCGTTCGCCACCGATCGCCGTGATCCTCGCGTCGCCGATCATGGTGGCATGAACGACATGCCTCCCTTCGACATCTTCCACGCAAGTCACGGATCCATCGAGGCTTTCCGTGCCCCTACGTTTGGTACCTATCTCAAACCCGATTTCGATGGATTTTTCCAGCTCGGAAGGCTGGGGCAGGACCGTTAGACTAGCGCCCCTCGCTCTGGGGTCGCCCCGCTTCTCAGCCGTCGTGCAGGACTTCCGTGGACCCAACCTTTGTTCATCTGCATCTGCATTCCGAGTATTCGCTGGTCGATGGCCTGGTGCGTCTCAAGCCCCTGGTCAAGGCGGTCGCAGCGGCCGGGATGCCGGCGGTCGCCGTCACCGACCAGTGCAATCTGTTCGGGCTGGTGCGCTTCTACAAGGCGGCCATAGCGTCCGGGGTCAAGCCGATCGCCGGCGCCGATCTCTGGGTGCGCAACCCCGAGGACGCCAACCGCCCGTACCGACTGGTCCTGCTGGTCCAGGACGAGACGGGCTATCACAACCTGATGCAGCTCGTCTCGCGCAGCTTCATCGAGGGTCAACATCAGGGGTTGGCCCAGGTCGAACGCGACTGGATCCTGGAGGCGCATCAGGGCCTGATCGCGCTCTCGGGGGGGACGCGCGGCGACGTGGCCGAGGCCTTGCTCAGGGGTCGGGACGAGCTGGCCGAGCAGCGCCTCGATGCCTGGCTGTCGGTGTTCGAGGACCGCTATTACCTGGAGCTGATCCGCACCGGTCGCCCCCAGGAAGGTGAGCTGATCGAGGCCAGTGTGGACCTGGCGCTGCGGCGCGGTGTGCCCGTGGTGGCGACCAATGACGTGCGTTTCCTCCTCGCCGAAGACTTCGAGGCCCATGAGGCGCGCGTCTGCATCCATCAGGGCCGCACCCTTGACGACCCGCGCCGCCCACGCGACTACAGCGAAGAGCAGTATCTGCGGACCCCGGACGAGATGGCCGAGCTGTTCGCCGATCTGCCCGAGGCCCTGGAGAACACGGTCGAGATCGCCAAGCGCTGCAACCTGGAACTGAAGCTCGGCAAGACCTTTCTCCCGGTGTTCCCGGTCCCCGAGGGCATGACTACGGAGAGCTTCTTCATCGAGCAGTCGCGTCTGGGGTTGGAACGGCGTCTGGAGCGGATCCTCGATCGCAACGCACCCGAGTATGCCGCGCGGCGTCGGATCTATGAGGAACGGCTCGAGACCGAGCTCGCCGTCATCATCCAGATGGGCTTCCCCGGCTACTTCTTGATCGTGGCCGACTTCATCCAATGGGCCAAGGACAACGGCATCCCGGTCGGGCCCGGGCGTGGCTCTGGGGCCGGTTCCCTGGTCGCCTATGCGCTCAAGATCACGGATCTCGACCCGATCGCCCATGACCTGCTGTTTGAGCGCTTCCTGAACCCAGAGCGCGTGTCCATGCCCGACTTCGATATCGACTTCTGCATGGAAGGGCGCGATCGGGTCATCGACTATGTGACGCGCAAATACGGGCGCGAGGCGGTGTCGCAGATCATCACCTTCGGCACCCTGGCGGCCAAGGCGGTGGTGCGCGATGTCGGGCGCGTCCTGGGTTATCCCTATGGTTTCGTCGACAAGATCGCCAAGATGGTGCCCTTCGAGCTGGGGATGACCCTCGAAAAGGCACTCAAGGAGAGCGAGGATCTCCGGCGCGCCTATGAGGAGGACGAAGAGGTGCGCACCATCCTCGACCTGGCGCGCAAGCTGGAGGGCCTGACCCGCAACGCCGGCAAGCACGCCGGCGGCGTGGTGATCGCCCCGACCAAGCTGACCGATTTCGTACCGCTCTATTGCGAACCGGGTGGGTCGAATCTGGTCACCCAGTTCGACAAGGACGACGTCGAGCAGGTCGGGCTGGTCAAGTTCGACTTTTTGGGGCTGCGCACCCTCACCATCATCGACTGGGCGCTCAAGACCATCAATGCCGGGCGCGCCGCCCGGGGCGAGCCACCGCTCGACCTCGGGTGTATCGACCCGTGCGATCCCAAGGCCTTTGATCTGCTCAGACGCTGCGAGACGACGGCGGTGTTTCAGCTCGAATCGCGCGGGATGAAGGAGCTGATCAAGAAGCTCAGGCCCGACTGCTTCGACGACATCACGGCGCTGGTGGCGCTGTTCCGGCCTGGTCCGCTGCAATCGGGCATGGTCGATGACTTCATCGAACGCAAGCATGGGCGCGCCCCGGTTGCCTATCCGCACCCGGACCTGGAGCCGATCCTCAAGCCCACCTATGGCATCATCCTCTATCAGGAGCAGGTGATGCAGATCGCTCAGGTGTTGGGCGGCTATACCCTGGGTGGTGCCGACTTATTGCGAAGGGCCATGGGCAAGAAGAAGCCCGAGGAGATGGCCAAGCAGCGCGCGACCTTCGAGCAGGGGGCGCGGGCACGCGGGATCGACGGCCAGCTTGCGTCGCATATATTTGATTTGATGGAGTATTTTTCTGGTTACGGCTTCAACCGCAGCCATAGTGCCGCCTATGCCCTGGTCAGCTACCAGACCCTCTGGCTCAAGGCGCACTACCCGGCTGCCTTCATGGCGGCCGTGCTCTCGGCGGACATGGACAACACCGACAAGGTCGTCACCCTGATCGACGAATGCCGGATGATGAAGCTTCGGGTCGAGCCACCGGCCATCAATCGTTCCGACGAGTGCTTCAGCGTCGCCGATGACAGGACCATCGTCTATGGTCTGGGCGCGGTCAAGGGCGTGGGCGAGTCGGCGATCGCGGCCATCCTAGAGGCGCGTCGAGCCGGCGGACCCTTCCGCGACCTCTGGGACTTCTGCGGTCGTATCGATCTGCAACGGGTCAACCGCCGCGTACTGGAGTCGCTGATCCGCGCCGGCGCGCTCGATGAACTCGGACCCAACCGCGCCACACTCATGGACCATCTGCCGCCGGCGCTCAAGGCCGCCGAGCAGTCGCGCAACACCCGCGCCACCGGTCAGGTCGATCTATTCGGCCTGCTCGAACCCAGTGGACAGCCTGCGCCGGATCCGCAGCTCGCCTCTGAGATCCTCGCCGACTGGGAGGATGAGCAGCGTCTCCAGGGCGAGAAGGAGACGCTTGGACTCTATCTGACCGGGCATCCGATCGACCGCTACGAAGACGAGCTCAAGGCCATGGGCGCGGTGCGCATCGCCCGTTTGCTCGAGACCGATCGCGAACTCGGACGCCGCGACCTGCCTGTGCGCAGCGCCCAGTCAGGTCGCGAAAAATACACCGTCGTCGGACTGGTGGTCGGTGTGCGCCACGGCAAGACCCAGCGCGGACGTATGGGCTCGGTGCTCCTCGACGATCGCACCGGACGCATCGAGGCCACGGTCTTCTCTGAGCTCTATGAGCAGGTGCGTCAGCTGCTGGTCGCCGACCGGATCCTGAGCCTTACGGGCACGCTCAACTTCGACGAGTTCCGCGATACCTGGTCGCTGCGCGCCGACAGCGTGCGCCCCCTCGAAGAGGCGCGCGCGACCGCCGCCGACCACCTGCTCCTGACACTGGATCTGTCCGATTCGTCTGCCCATGCGCACGGACTGGAGCGGGTCGAGGAACTGCGCACGACCCTGCTTGCCCATCGCGACCTGGCGCGCGAGACAAGCCTGCCGATCCGCTTGATCTACCGTCGCCCCGGTGCGGTCGGCGAGCTTAAGCTGGGGAGCGCCTGGCGCGTCCGTCCGACCGATGCCTTGCTCAAGCAGTTGCGTGGGCTGTTGGGAGCCGGCAATGTCCGTGTCTCTTATGAGCGACCAGAGCAACCCGTCCAGCCAGTGCCCATGCCCGAGTTGCAGCCGGCACCGCGATTGCGGGCGGTGTCCTGAAAGGCCATCAGCGATCTGCGCGCAGGCAGGCTCGACCCAGGTCTCCCGGCGCATTCCCTAAACGCGCTTGAATTTACAGCTGGTCTGCATCAAGGCATGAGGTCTTCAATGTTGTTTGTTTGGATTTTGTCGGTGTATTGGCTTGGCCTGAGTCTGGAGTCCCAGGCCGCCGACTGGAGTGCGCGCCTATCGGACGGCTCCAGGGTCGAGGTGGATGCGGCCACGCGCCGCGCCTGGCGCTTGGATGGCGCTCAACGCACGCCACTTTGGGATGGCGTGCATCGTCTGGACGATGGCTCAGTCGTCATCGTCCGCGATGGCGTTGCGGTGCCGAACCCTGAGATGCTGGAGACCTGGAACGAGGCACCGCCGCACCGAGCGCGCGAGCCAAAGCAGGATACCGCCCCCTGTCTGGAATTGGTCAGCCGGGTCTGTGGCGAGGGTGGGCGTTCGGACTGTGCCGGCAGCGAGCCGTGCCGACTCGCGCGCGAGCTGTTGGAAATGTCCAAGGAGCCCTTGCCCTTGGAAGACGAGATCCAGGCCGAATCGTCCATCGGGGCTCAGTGTCGCGAGGCCATGGCCAATCCTTTCTTCACGCCCTGTCGCTGAGGTCGGCGCGATGATCCGGAGCAGCTGGGGCAGGCTCGCTTCCCCTTGAAGCGACCAAACAAAGACCCCCGAAGTCCGGGGTCGAGGCTTCGGGGGTAAACCCCGGCTGGGGGCCGGGGTTGAGACCGTCATCCAGGGGGGAGATGTCCGGTCCCGTTTCGCTCGTTTTGTCTGACCATCGGAATCGGATTTGGTTCCCAGCTCAGTGGGCGTCATCCCAGTTGGCGCCGCTGCCGATCTCGACCACCAGGGGCACGGCGAGCTCGGCGGCCCCCTCCATCGCCGCGCGCACCGCCTCACGGGTCTCCTCAAGTGCGGTCTCGGCGACCTCCAGCACCAGTTCGTCATGGACCTGGAGGATGAGTCGGGCCGGCGCCCCTGTCGTCTCGATCCAGACATCGACTGCGATCATGGCACGCTTGATGATGTCGGCGGCCGTACCCTGCATGGGTGCATTGATAGCGGTCCGCTCAGCGGCGGCGCGGCGGGTCTGGTTGCTGTGACCAATCTCGGGCAGATGCAGGCGACGACCAAACAGGGTCTCGACATAGCCACATTCGCGTGCCTGGTGACGGATGCGTTCCATGAACTCGCGCACCCCGGGATAGCGCTCGAAATAGCGCTCGACATAGGCCTGGGCCGCTGCACGCTCGATCCCGAGCTGATGGGCGAGCCCGAACGCCGACATGCCATAGATGAGCCCGAAATTGATCGCCTTGGCCGAACGGCGCTGCTCGCTGGTCACCGCCTCGGGCGCCAGACCCAGGATCTCGGCGGCGGTGGCACGATGGATGTCCAAACCCGCGGCGAAGGCGGCGAGCAGACGGGCATCGCCCGAGAGGTGGGCCATGATCCGCAGCTCGATCTGTGAATAGTCGGCCGCGAGCAGACGATGACCGGGTGCGGCGATGAAGGCACGCCGGATGCGTCGTCCTTCCTCGGTGCGGATCGGGATGTTCTGGAGGTTGGGATCGCTCGACGACAGCCGTCCGGTGGCCGTGACCGTCTGATGATAAGAGGTATGGATGCGCCCAGTGGCGGGGTCGATCAGGCGTGGTAGCTTGTCGGTATAGGTCGATTTGAGCTTGGAGAGGAGGCGGTGTTCGAGGATGATCCGGGGCAGCTCGTGGACTTGGGCCAGCTGTTCGAGCACCTCCTCGGAGGTCGAGGGGGCACCCTTGGGCGTCTTGGCGACCACCGGCAACCCCAGTTCCTCGAACAAGAGCGCCGCGATCTGCTTGGGCGAGCCGAGATTGAACCGCCGGCCCGCAACCCGCTGGGCCGTCTCCTCCAATTCGAGGATCCGGCGCGCCAGTTCGGCGCTCTGGGATTCGAGCTGCTCGGCGTCGATCAGCACCCCGGCGCGTTCCAGACGCGCGAGCACAGGCACCAATGGCATCTCGATCTCGCGATAGAGCCGTTCGAGTTTGGGCACCGCCGTCAGGCGCGGTTGCAAGACCTGGTGCAGTCGGAGTGTGACCTCGGCATCCTCGGCGGCATAGGGACCGGCCTGTTCTAGGGGGACCTGATCGAACCGGATCTGTTTGCTGCCTGTGCCGGCGACGTCCTTGAAACGGATGGTGTCATGGCCGAGAAAGCGCTTGGCCAGCGAGTCTAGATCGTGGCGCGCGGTGCTATCGAGCACATAGCTCGCGATCAGGGTGTCGTGGGCGATCCCGTGCAGCTCGATCCCATAGCGGGCGAGCACGGTGAGGTCGTACTTGAGGTTTTGGCCGACCTTGGGGCGGTCGGGGTCTTCCAGCACCGGTTTCAATCGCGCCAGGACCAGGTCGCGGTCGAGCTGCTGGGGCGCGCCCGGATAGGTATGGGCGAGCGGGACATAGGCCGCCTGGCCGGGTGCTACCGCAAACGAGATACCGACGAGCTCGGCCCGCCGGGCATCGAGCGCGGTGGTCTCGGTGTCCAGGGCGATGAGCTCGGCCGTCCGCAGCCGCGCCAGCCACGCCTCCAGGGCGGACTCGGTCAGGACCAGCTCGTACTGGGGTTCGTGACCGGTCTGATGCCTCTGGGTGGGCGGTGCGCCTGCGACCCCCATCCCATCGAGGGTGGCCAACAGACGGCGCAGTTCCAGACGTTCGTACCAGGCGCGCAGGGTCGCAATGTCTGGCGGGGTCGGTCGCAGATCGGTCGGACCGAAGTCGAGGGCGACATCGCGCTTGATGGTCAGGAGTTCGCGCGCCAGGGGCAACTGGTCGAGTGCCGTGCGCAACGACTCGCCGATCTTACCCTTGATGGAGGCGGCCTGAGCGATGACCCCATCGAGATCGCCGTAATCGGTGAGCCATTTGGCCGCCGTCTTGGGCCCACACCCGGGTACGCCTGGGATGTTGTCCACACTATCGCCCATCAAGGCCAGATAATCGACGATGCGTTCGGGCGGTACACCGAACTTTTCGCGCACCCCTGCCGGATCGAGCCAGGTCCCGGTCATGGTATTGACCAGGGTGACGTGCTCATCGACCAGCTGCGCCAGATCTTTGTCCCCGGTCGAGATCAGGGTCGGCAGACCCAGGGCCGCGGCCTGGGTCGACAGGGTGCCGATCACGTCGTCCGCCTCGACCCCGGGGACCACCAGCAGCGGCAACCCCAGGGCACGGATGATCGTCTGGAGCGGCTCGATCTGGGCGCGCAGATCCTCCGGCGGCGCCGGGCGATTGGCCTTATAGTCTGGATAGCGTTCATGCCGAAACCCCCGACCGCCGGCATCGAAGACCACACCGATGTAGTCGGGCCGCTGATCCTCGATCAGCTTGCGCAGCATATTGAGCACGCCGACCAGGGCCCCGGTCGGCTCGCCGCGCGAATTGGTCAGCTTGGGCAGTGCGTGATAGGCCCGGAACAGATAGCCAGAGGCATCGACGAGGAGCAGTGGATACTCTTGGGACATGGGGCAGGCGCTCGGGATAGTGGCGTTCATCAAGGGATTGAACGGTAGCACAGTCGTCTTGTATGGGTTTGCCGAGCGTCGTTAGAATGCCGTCGTACCCGAGGTCAAGGGGCTTGCGCAGCTTCCCCTTGGAGTACAAGGCCAAGCGCCGGGGCGGGTGGTGGTCGCGAATCTCTGGTTTGCCCGCCGCAAGACCTGCCCGGTCTGTGGTGCGGTGTAGAAAGACATGACGCTCGCCACAGGGCAATAGACCCTGCCCGGGGTGTGGCGCAGCCTAAGACCGGGACATGAATGCGGCCAGAAATTTCTGGCGTATGTATGGCTTGGCCGTCCTAAACGGCCCTACGGCGAGTTCCGCCGTGTCAGCCTGTGGATGAGGGCGGCTCTGGCTGCACCTGCAAGGGTGCAGTGAAACTGTCCTCAGTCAAGCAGGACATCAGCGTTGTTCCTGTTTGGGCAGGAATGAGGCAGTCTGATGGAACGGTATTCTCAATGTGGAGGATCTGAAGATGACGATGAAGCGACTCCTTCTGGCCTTGGCACTGGCCGGAGCCTCCGCGCTCGCCAGCTTACCTGCCAATGCCTTCTGGGGTTGGAACCCCTTCAGGTGGGGTGGTCCCTGGTGGGATGACCCCTGGTACGACCCCTGGTACGGCCCCTGGGGTGGCCCCTGGTACGGCTATCCCTACTATGGTGGCTACTATCCCTACGGTGTGCCCTTCTACGGTGTGCCCTATTGGGGCGTCCCCGTCTATGCCTATCCTGGCTACTACCCCTATCCGGGCTATGCCTATCCTGCCACCACCCAGCCAAGCACCAAGAGCTCTAAGAGCCAATAAGCGGCTCGACGTTTGATTCTGGTGTTTCCGCCCGTACCCTTGCCGGGTTCGGGCGGGGTTCTGGGCGGCGCCCACTCGGGTGGTAATTTCGCCGTCACGCGCGCCTCTTGCTATGATCTCCGCCCACTGATGGCGGCCCTCATCCCCGCCGAGGGCGACGGCTTGCTCGCCGCCAGGTGACTGGAGATCCGGATATGCGCTTGTTGGTAGGTGACATTGGTGGCACGAAGACGGCCCTTGGTCTGGCCGAGACGGATGGCGGATCCGTGCGACTCAGCGAGACCCGACGCTATCCAAGCGCCTCCTTTGGCTCGCTCGATCAGATCGTCCAGCGTTACCTGCTCGAGACGGGCGTCCACTGCCGGTTCGCGGTCTTCGCCGTCGCCGGTCCCGTGCACGACCAGCGCTGCGAAACGACCAATCTGCCCTGGGTGCTGGATGCCGAGTCCCTGGAGCAGGGCCTTGACCTGACCTGTGTGGAACTGATCAACGACCTGGAGGCGGTCGCTTGGGGTGTGCCCATCCTTGGCGCAGACGATCTGGCCGAACTCCATCCCGGCGATCCGCACAGTCAGGGCAATGCCTGCGTGGTCGCCGCCGGAACCGGACTCGGACAGGCCGGGCTGTTCTGGGACGGGCTGCGTCATCATGCCTTTGCCACCGAAGGTGGGCACTCGGACTTCGCCCCGGCAGATGACCTAGAGTTTGCGCTCCTGGCCCATCTCAAGTCGCGTTTCGGACGGGTGAGCTGGGAGCGGGTCGTCTCGGGTCCGGGGATCGTCAACCTGTTTGAGTTCCTGTGCTTTCATCACGGCGTTCAGGTACCGGACTGGTTGTCGGCGGCCATCAACGCCGGTGGCGACACGGCGGCCATCATCGCCCAGGCCGCAGCCGAGGAGCGCTGTCCGCTGTGTCGTGAAACCATGAATCTCTTCATGCGGCTCTACGGACGCGAGGCGGGCAATGTCGCACTCAAGCACATGGCGCTCGGCGGGGTCTATTTGGGCGGCGGGATCGCGCTGAAGAATCTCGCCTGTCTGCGCCGGGGCGGCTTTCTGGAAGGCTTCTTTGACAAGGGGCGCATGGGCTCGTTGATGCGGCGGATGCCGGTGCGCGTCATCCTCCAACCCAATACACCGCTGCTTGGCGCGGCGCGTTTCATGGCCTTGCAATGAGGATTGTGCGGCATCGGCGGCCTTGGGTGATGCTCTCGCTGGCGCTTGGGTTGCTCGGTGCCGCACCGTCCGAGGCGATCGAGCTAGAGGTCAGGGTCGAGGGGCTCCAAGGCGAGCTCGAGGCCAATGTCCTGGCGTTCCTGAGCATCCACAACGAGCGCGCCGAGACCGATCTGACCGCTGCGCGCATCGAGGCCCTGCATCGTCGCGCGCCGGATCAGATCCGCACGGCGCTTGCGCCCTTTGGATTCTATCGCGTCAAGATCGAGGATCGGCTCGAACCCCCGGCCGCTGCCTCAGGGACCTGGCGCGCCTACTATCGGATCGAGCCGGGTGAGCCGGTACGGATCGCTCGGGTCGATTATCGGATCACGGGTGAGGGCGCGACCGATCCGGTCTTTCCCAAGACCTTCCCCATGAAGGTCGGCGATGTACTGTTGCACGCCGTCTACGAGCAGGCCAAGTCCGACCTGCGCCATGCGGCCACCTCGGCCGGCTATCTCGACTATCGGCTCGATCGCCATCAGGTGCTCATCGATCTCCAGGCCTATGAGGCGCAGGTGTTCTTCTATCTGGAGACAGGTCCGCAATACCGTCTCGGCGCGGTGCGCTTCAAACAGGATCTACTCGACGAGGGGTTGCTGCGCCGCTATGTCCATTTCAAGCCTGGCGAGGTCTATAACCCGGACGTCCTGCTCGGGCTCCAGGGACGTCTACTCAGCAGCGAGTATTACAGCGATATCGAGATCATCCCGCTCAAGGACGAGGTCGACGCCGACAACCGGGTGCCGATCGAGGTCGTGGCCCAGCGCAACAAGGCCAACGAGTATCGGATCGGTCTGGGCTTTGCTACCGATGTCGGGCCGCGTCTGACCCTGGACTATCGCCGCCGCTATCTCACATCCCAGGGCGACAAGCTGCGCACCGAACTGAATCTGTCACCCGCGCTCTCGCAGTGGGATCTGGACTATCGCCTCCCGATCCAAGACCCGACCCGCGACTATATCCTCGTCAAACCGGTCGTGGCCTACTATGACAAGGCCATATTCCAGGGCTGGGCGCACAGTCTCCAGGTCGCGCACTCGACCCTGAGCCCGGGCGGTTGGCGACGCAACCTGGGCCTCGATTATAGCTATGAGGATCTCAGCCTCAACGAGGCCCCCCTGGAGGCGACGAGCGAACTGGCCCTCAGCGTCTCCTGGTCCAAGACGGTTGCAGACGACCCTATCTTGACCAACGATGGCTATCGGATCACCTACAGCCTGGTCGGATCCGTGCAGGGGCTGATCTCAGAGGCGTCCTATCTGAGCGGGCAGGTGCGGTTCAAGTGGGTGCGACGCTTTGCGCCCAACTATCGCTTGCTCACCCGCGCCGATCTGGGTGCGACCTGGGCCGAGCGTGTCACTGACCTGCCGGCCGGGCGACGTTTCTATGCCGGAGGCGACAGCTCCATTCGCGGCTGGGGATTCGATGCACTCGGGCCGAATGATCCTAAGACCGACGATACGCTCGGTGGGCGCTATCTCGCCGTGGGCAGCCTGGAGCTAGAGCGCCGCCTCCAGGGGCGCTGGAGCGCAGCCGTCTTCACCGATTTCGGCAATGCCTTCGATCCAGACTATAGCCAGGAGCTGGCTCAGAGCGTCGGCCTGGGACTGCGCTGGGCCTCACCGATCGGTCAGGTACGTTTCGACCTGGCCTTTGCCGTCTCCAAGGACGCAGATGCCGGTATCCCCCCCGCCCGACTGCATATCGTGATCGGGCCGGACCTCTAGTCGAGCACGCGACCGATGGACGATACCAAGCCCTCCGCGACACCCGAGACCGAACCGGAACAGGTCGCGCCAGCCCCCAAGCCGCGCCGCCGGCGCCGGCTCGTCTGGTTGGCCGGTTCAGTGCCGGCGCTGGTCCTGACGCTGGCGGCCGGACTCGGCATGTTGCTCGGCACCCAGACCGGGCTGCGCTGGGGTCTGGATCTGGCACAGCGTCTGGCGCCCGAGACGCTGACTGTGGGTCAGGTCGATGGGGACATCCTCGGTCATCTCCGGCTGTCGGACTTGGCGCTGAATCTGCCGACGCTGGGTCTGCGCATCGGCATGGTCGACCTCGAATGGTCGCCGCGTGCGCTCCTGTCTGGGGTGCTCGAGGTCGAGCATCTGGCGGTCCGCGATCTGGATGTGGTGCTGGCGCCCGTGACCAAGGACCACAAACCTCTGACCCTGCCCAATCTCCTGCTACCACTTGCTATTGCCGTTGGCGAGCTACGCCTGGAGCGATTGCGGCTCCTGGAGCTGGGCGTCGATGAACCGCTCTTCGCCCTGGAATCGGCCCGGCTCTCCGACAGCCGTCTCGTGCAGGGCGCGCTGGACCTGGGACGCCTGGAGGTGCGTCTGCGCGATCCCGCGCTGAGCGCCGGTCTCCAGGGGCGTGCAACCCTGACCGATCGCTATCCGCTCGCGCTCGCGCTCGACTGGGCGCTGGAGCTGTCGTCCGAGGCGCGGCTCGCCGGTCGGGGGCCGGTGAGCGGCGATCTACACCGGCTCGAGTTGAGTCAGGTGTTGAGCGGTTCCATCGAGGCCCAGCTTGCCGCCGAGGTGAGGGACGTGCTCGGCGCCCTGGGCTGGGAGGGCCGGATCGAGGTCGCGCGGGTCGATCTGCCGGCCTTCCGGCCCGATCTGCCGCCGATCGAGACCCAGGCGCGGCTCACGACAACGGGCACGCTCGAGTCGGCCGGTCTCTCGGGGACGCTCGAGGCGCGCGCGCCGCAGCGGCCTGAACTCGGACGGCTCGGCCTGAATCTCGACCTGCTGTGGCGTGAACACCGGCTGAGTGTGCGGTCTCTGGCACTGAACGAGCAGGTCTCTAATGCCGATCTGCGCCTCCAGGGCGAGCTGGATCTGGGCGAAGAGCCGGGCCGATTCAGGCTAGAGGGCGACTGGAAGGGACTGCGCTGGCCGTTGAGCGGCGAGCGGGTCGCCGCGTCGTCCGAAGGCGCGTTGAAGGCTTCAGGGAGCCTTGAGTCCTTCGACTATCGGCTGTCCGGCCGGGTCGTCGGTCCCAGCATTCCGAGCACCAGCCTCGACGTGGCGGGGCAGGGCACGGCTACAGGTACCCAGCTTGAGGCCTTCGTGCTCGACACGCTCGACGGACGTCTGGAAGGGAGCGGCACCCTGAGCTGGACGCCGGACCTGACCTGGGATCTGAGTCTGCGCGCGTCGGGTCTGAATCCGGGTGTCCATGTCCCTGACTGGCCGGGACACATTGATGGGCGCCTGACCAGCCAGGGCCAGATCGATGCCGAGGGGCGCCCCGAATGGACAGCGGTCATCGAGGAACTGAGCGGACGTCTGCGCGATCATCCGATCGCCGCGAGCGGTCAGGTACGGATGACGGGCGAGACGCTCCAGATCGAGCGTCTGAGCGCCTCCTCCGGACCGAGTCGGTTGCATCTCGATGGGCATATCGAACAAGACCTGGATCTCCGCTTTGCGCTGGAGTCGCCCGACCTGGCCACCCTGTGGCCCGAGGCGCGCGGGCGCCTGAGTGCGTCCGGGCGGGTCCAGGGAACACGTGAAACACCGCGTCTCAGGTTCGACCTCAAAGGCGAACACATGACCCTGGCCGGAAACGCCCTCAACGAGTTGCGTGGAACGGCCGATCTGGGTCTTGTGCCCGATGGCCGCTTCGCCCTCCAGTTCACCGGACGCGATCTCGCGGCTGGCGGTCTGGGCTGGACGGTCTTCGAGCTGCGCGGCGATGGCCGGATGTCGGACCATCGGCTCTCGGCGCGGCTCACCGGCCAACCGCTCGCTCTCGATCTGGAGGCCGCGGGTGCGCTCGCCGAGGGCGGTGCCTATAGCGGTCGTCTGTCGACCCTGAAACTCAACACCCGGGATTGGGGCCAATGGTCGCTCCAGCGTCCGCTGCCGCTGAGCTTCGCGGGCAAACGCCTCGCCGTCGGTCCCCTCTGTCTGCGTCAGGCCCAGGGTGCGGGCGGCTGTGTCGGCTTCGAGCAGACCGAGCCCGGACGCTGGACCGCCGATCTGGATCTGGACCGGCTCGACCTCAGACTGCTCAAGTGGCTGCTGCCGGATACCCTGAGCGCCGAGGGTTCGGGCCGGATCAAGGGCCGCTTCCAGGCCAATGGCGCCGTCCTGACCGGCAACGCCACCGCTGAGATCCCCCAGGGACATCTCAACCTCGACCTGGGTCGGGGCAAGCAGAAACGACTGGATCTCTCCAACACCCGTCTGACGCTAGAGTCGGGCACGGCTGGACTCTCGGTACGTCTCGCACTGCCGATCGAGGGGCTTGGACGCCTCCAGGGCGATCTGGGCCTGCCCGGCTGGCGGCTGGACGCCTCGGCCCGTCCGGGTCAGACCCTGCGCGGCGGCCTACGCGCCGAGATCCCCGATCTGGCGCCGCTCGCTGGTCTGATGCCCGACATCAGTGGGCTCAAGGGCGCGATCTCATCCGACCTGAATCTCGGCGGGACACTCCAACGGCCCGGCGTCAGCGGCCGGCTCGACATCAAAGGTGTGAACTTCCAGCTGCCCCTGCTCGCGCTCGGCGTCGAGGACATGGACATCGAGGCCACGGCGCCCTCATTCGAGCGCTTCGACATCCGTGGTGCGGCCAAGCTCGGCGGCAGCACCCTGACCCTGATCGGGGAGGGGCGCACCGGCAGCCAGGGGCCGATGGCCAGGCTGCGTCTCGAAGGCGACAAGCTCAAGCTCGCCGACACCAAGGAGTATTTCGTGCGCCTTTCGCCGAGGATCGACATCGAGGTTGGCCCCAGCGGGGCCGTGGTAGGCGGTGAGATCCGCGTGCCCGAGGCGCGCATCCGTCCGCGCTCGCTCCCGGCCGGCACCGTCTCGCCATCGAGCGACGTCGTGCTCAAGTCGGCAGAGTCCAGTACGCCCTTTCCGATCAAGCTCGATCTGCGTCTGGTGCTCGGCGACGAGGTCACGATCGATGGCTTTGGCGTGCGCGGGCGGCTCTCGGGTGCCTTGAGGGTGCTGCAGGAACCGGGTCGCGAGATGCTGGGCGACGGTCAGTTGCAGATCACCGAGGGCCAGTACCGTCTGACCAGCGGCTTCGGACTCGCCGCCGAACTGGGCGCGCCGCTCAACATCACTCAGGGTCGGCTCATCTATGCCAAGAGTCCGATCGGCAATCCGGGTCTGCTGCTCCAGGCCGAGCGCGAGGGCAGCGACACCACGGCCGGGGTGCAGGTGGTCGGCACCCTGCGCCAACCCAAGATGACCTTTTTCTCCGACAGCGATCCCAACCTGACCCAGGCCGACATCACCAAGTATCTGATGACCGGCATCCCGCCCTCGTCCAATGATCGTGCCGATCAGGCGGGGCTTGCGGTCGGCACCTATATCGCCCCAAAGATCTATATGGAATATGAAAACGGACTCGGCGCTGAGTCTAACAAGGTCAAGCTGCGCTATGACCTCTCCAAGCAGATCGAACTCCAGACCAAGACCGGTAAGAGTCAGGGTGCCGACATCTTCTTCAAATTCGAGAACTAAACGGGCGCTCCTGCATCCGCGCGCCTGGCCGAGCTGGCTCGGGGTGTGGCTGATCCTGGCGCTGGGCCGGCTGCCTTTTCCGGTGCTGTGGGCGCTCGGATCGGTGTTCGGGCGTCTCGCCTATCTCCTGGCCGGCTCGCGGCGTCTGGTGGCGCGACTGAATCTGGAACGATGCTTTCCGGATCTCGGTGCTGCCGAACGCGAGCGTCTGCTGCGCGCCCATTTCGGTTGGCTTGGGGTGGCCGCGTTCTGTCAGGGCATTGTCTGGAGCGCCTCGCGCGCGCGCCTGGCGCGTCTGGTGCGTCTGCGCCACCGCGAGCGGATCGATGCCTGTATCGCCGCGGGCCGCCCGGTGATCGTGCTGGTGCCGCACTTTGTCGGACTCGAACTCGGCGGCGCGGCCTTCACGGCCCTGGTGCACTCGGGTGTCTATATGTACCAGAAGATCCGCAATCCTGTGGTGGATCATCAGGTCAAGCGCGCACGCCGACGCTTTGGTAGCCTCTCGGTCGAGCGTCAGGACGATCTGCGCGCCCTGGTGCGGGAGATCAGACGCGGGACGCCCTTTTTCTATCTGCCCGATCAGGACGGCGGGCGGCGTGGGATCTTCGTGCCCTTTTGTGGGATCCCGGCCTCGACCGTGCCCATGCTCGGGCGCTTCGCGGCCATGACGAACGCTGTTGTCATTCCGACCTTTCCGCGTTTCCTGCCCTGGGGGCGCGGGCTGGAGCTGACCTTCGCTCCACCGCTCGACGACTTTCCGAGCGGCGATCCGCAACTCGACACGGCGCGCATGAACCGGGTCATCGAGGCCTGCGTGCGTGACACACCGGATCAATATTTCTGGGTCCATCGTCGCTTCAAGACCCGTCCACCGGGAGCGACGCCCATCTATCCGCCCAAGCGCAAGAAGCGCAACCATGGTTGATCCGGGCGTTCGCATGGACGCCCTGCGCCTGGGGCGAGTCCGCGACTGGCTGCTCGGTGGGGCGCTGTTGCTGGTGTTGGTGGTTGCGGTCGAGTTCATGGTCGGCTGGTGGCCATTGCTGGCGCCCTGGCGCGCGCTCTCGCCGTGGCTGCTTGCCTGGTTGTTCCTGCTTACGGCCTTAAGCTATGGACTGCGTGCAGTGCGGGTGAGTGACTATTTTGGCGCGCGTCTGGCCGGGCGTTTCCCGTCGGTGCTGCGTCTGACCATCCTGCACAACACAGCCAACAACCTGCTTCCGATGCGCATGGGTGAGCTGGTCTTTCCCTGGCTGATGCGGCGCTATTTCGGGCAGGGTCTGCTGGACTCGGCCGCCGCTCTGGTCTGGATTCGGCTGCTCGATCTGCACTTCCTGGTGCTCGTCGCCCTCTTGATCCTCCAGCTTGGCCATCCCTCCTGGTTGTGGTGGCCGGCGGGCGGACTCTGGATCGCGGGGCTCGGCGTCCTGATCCTCCTGTCTGGGATGGGTGAGTCGTCCATGCTGGCCGGTGCGGGGCGCCTGCGCTCGATCCTGCGTCGGGTGCTCCAGGCGGTACCGGGCGATCCCTGGCTGATTGCACGTCTTTATGGCTGGACGGTCCTGATCTGGGGCCTGAAGTTCGTTGCCTTTGCAAGCCTGCTCCGGTCCTTCCTCCCGATCGATCTCTGGCGGCTGCTGGCGGGGGTCATGGGGGCGGAGCTCTCCAGCGTGCTGCCCGTCCACGGCATTGCCGGCTCCGGAAGCTATGAGCTCGCCGTGGTCGCCGCGCTGACGCCACTCGGGGTCGATCCAAAGCGGGCGCTGGCTGGCGCAGTCAATCTGCATTTGTTCCTGCTCGGGAGCACCTTATTGCTCGGCGCCCTGGCCTTTCTCTTGCCCAGAGGCGCGCTGCCGGTCGAGGCGCGCACCGCCGCTCCCTGAGCGATCCATCCAGCCACAACGGCACGATCACGCACGAGCGACCGCGCGGCGGGCGGATCGACCTCGAGTCAATGGAAGTGATGCACGTAACGCAGATTCAGCCGCGTCCCTTCGGGTCGATTCTCGGCCAGTGTCTCCCAATAGAGATTGGCGAACAGATGATCGTGCTTGGAGACGTGGTAGACGAGTCCCGGCCCCATACCCAGCACCTGTTCCTTGCTGTCCGAGCGCTCGCGCCCATCGACCTTGCTCTCGGTGATCTGCTTGAGAAAGTAGCCATTGAGGCCGAGCCGCAGACGGTTGGGGATGACCTCATAGGCGCTGGCGAAGTTCAGATGCATGGCCTGACCGGCCTGTGAGTCGTCGGCGCCGAGTGCGCTGTTGGGGTCGGAGTTCTCGGCGTTCCAGAGATAGTGCAAACGCCAGGAGAGCGTCCACTTGGGATCGATGAAGAGGGTCGCGGCCCAGTAGGGATTGAATGAGAAGAAATGGCTGCCCGGATTGAGCGCATGATCGGGGTCATAGTCCCCGGTCGGCAGGATCATCTGCAACTCGATCCGTTGCATGAAGCGCGGTCCGTTCGGTCCCATGACCGGATCCCATTGCAGGAAGGGGCCGATCAACAGATCACCGAGATTGCCGCTGTTGTGCGAAAGGGCCTGATTGTCGTCGGGATCGATATCGAAACCGGCGATCGGCAGCATGAGGTTCAGACCCCATTTGCCGCCAAGCAGCAGCTCTTGATCAGACGAGTAGAGCAGCTGCGTCAGACTGACGTTGACGTCCACCTCGGCCCGTTCGAGTCCGCGCCCGGTCGGCAGGCGCAGGTCGTCGCCATCGGCATCCTTGAGATGCCCCTGACGGTAGAACTGGAAGTATTGCTGGGCATACCAGCCCGGACCGGCCGGCGGTCCGCCATCGAGGAAGCTGGTGAAGCCGAGATTCAGGGCCGGCAGATCATAGGCCGATACCAGCGGGGCCGTGGTCAGCGCCAGGGTGGCGGCCAGGGATTTCAGAGCGGAAGGGCGCATCGGAAGCCTCTTGTCGTTGTGTTTGGGATCGAGCGCGCGGAAAGGTAACACAACTGCAATCGGTGTCCGAGCCTGGACGCGGCCTGCTCAGCGTTGGATGTGATCAGGTCAAGTCCTTGTCATAGGCGGTCCGAACCATCCTGAGTCGCTTGACTGGATCGGTCCGGTCAACCTCTGGGGGGCTGCGGGCGAATCGAGCGAGTTGAGATATTTCCAGATGCAGCTCGCGAAGAACTGGGCATCCTCCTGGAGGAATTCCAGGCGTGCAACCTTCGCGTAATGTCGCCGAATGGTTTCGGCATGCCGGAGCGCAAACTCATCTTCCGACAGTTGACGATCTTTTATCAACATTGATTTGACGTCTGGAATCGTGGCCAGATCATCGAAAAAAGCGCCACCAATACGAATCGTCTCGGTCATGGTCCATCCTCCTCTGATTTTCAGGAAAATCCTGAATTTTTTATTTTTTTATATTCGCATCAGATTGCCAGGATCGCTCGTCCTTCGTCGAATTTCTCCAATGGCGTTTATTTTTCATGAAGTTTCGATGAGTAACTTTGATTTAAAATCTTGTCAATACCTCGATAATTCGTGCGCAGGCTTTTTGCTGATTTTTGCGTCGTGGAATATCGTTCCGTGCATCCATGCATGATGATTCCGTTTTCAATGACACAAAAGGCCTAAACCCTGCTGTACGGTCGTCGTCGGTCGGTGAGTCTTGAGTCGGTATCGCCGTGGCTGGAGACATTCGGCCACGCAAGTTATGCTCCACGCCCGAATACCCAAGCCTCAAACCCACTGGATCTCAAGACTTCACCGATGAGACTCGAGCGCGTCAAGCTCGCCGGCTTCAAATCCTTCGTCGATCCCACGACCGTCTACTTTCCCAGCAATCTAGTCGGTATCGTTGGCCCGAACGGTTGCGGCAAGTCCAATATCATCGACGCGGTACGTTGGGTGATGGGCGAGTCCTCGGCCAAGCTGCTGCGCGGTGAGTCCATGGCCGATGTCATCTTCAACGGCAGCGCCGGGCGCAAGCCGGTTGGCGTGGCCAGCATCGAGCTGATCTTCGACAATAGCGACGGCGGGGCTGGGGGCGAGTACGCGGCCTTCAATCAGATCTCGGTCAAGCGTCAGGTCACGCGCGACGGTCAATCTAGCTACTTCCTGAACGGCGCCCGCTGTCGGCGCCGCGACATCCAGGATCTGTTTCTCGGCACGGGACTCGGGCCGCGTTCTTACGCCATCATCGAGCAGGGGATGATCTCGCGCCTCATCGAGGCGCGTCCGGAGGATCTGCGGCTGTTTCTGGAGGAGGCCGCGGGGATCTCCAAGTACAAGGAGCGTCGGCGCGAGACCGAAAATCGGATGCGCCATACCCGCGAGAATCTCGACCGGCTCGATGACGTGCGTGATGAAGTCGGTAAGCAGCTGCTGCATCTGGAGCTTCAGGCAGCGACGGCCGAGAAATATACTCAGTTGCGCGCCGAGGAACGTCGGCTGGATCTGGAACTCAAGGCGTTGCGCTGGCGTGCGCTCGACGACGAACTCCAGGCGTTGAGCCGACGTCTGGCCGAGGCCGAGACCCAGGTCGAGTCCGGTCTGGCCGAACAGCGGCGGCTAGAGGTCGAGATCGAGTCCAGACGCGAGGCGTACAACGCCGCTTCCGAAGAGTTCAACGCGATCCAGGGACGCTATTACGCCGTCGCTGCCGAGATCGCCCGCGCTGAGCAGGCCATCCGGTTCGCCAACGAGGAGCAGGGTCGGCTTAGGGGCGAGCTTAAGCGGCTCGATCAGGAGCTCTATGAAGCCACACAGCATCTGGAGCGCGATCGTGAACGCCTGGCCGAGATCGAGCGCGCGCTCGCCGAGGACGAGCCGCAGCTCAAACAGGCCGAGTCCGAACTAACGGAGGCGACGGTCGCGCTCATGACGCTCGAGGACCGGCTCCAGTCCTGGGAGTCCGAATGGGAGGCCTTAAACATCGAGTCCGCGCACCCAGCCGAGCAGGCCCAGTTGGAGCGGGCTCGGCTCAAGGCGCTGGAGCAGGCCCAGGGACGCGAGCGCGAGCGTCGGCTCCGGATCGAGGGGGAGCGCGCGCGCTTGGATGACTCGGACGTCTCGGCACGGCTGGAAGCATTGGGCGAGCGCGAATCCGTGCTCGACGCGCGGATCGCCGCACTGGAAGTCGAACGCGACACGCTGCTCAAATCCCTGGCCGAGCATGACTCAGCACTGCGCACGCTGGCCGACACGCTCGATCAAGTCCGCACCCGTCTGCGCGAAGCCAAGGGACGTCTGGCCGCGTTGGCGGCGCTCCAGGAGACGGCGCTGGCCGATACCGATGTCGAACGCCGCGACTGGCTGGCGCGCCATGGACGCGCGGGCGCGGCGCGTCTGTTCGAACGGCTCAGGGTCGAACCTGGCTGGGAGCGCGCGGTCGAGGTCCGGCTTGGGGCGGCCCTGCGCGCCCTGACGGTCGAGACACTGGAGACGATTACGGCAGAGACGGACGCCTTGCCGCCCGGTCTGGTGTTGCTCGAAACGGCGGGCGATCTCGTCCCGGATCCCGAGCCTGAGACCGGATACTGGCGGCTCAGCCGGCGTGTCCAGTCGCCCTGGCCGATCAGCGGACTGCTCGGCCCGACGCACACGGTCGCCCATCTGTCTGAGGCCCTGGCGGCCCGTCATCAACTGAGCCAAGATGCGACCCTGATCACGCCCGAGGGCATCGAGGTCGGTCGTCACTGGCTGCGTGTCCCGGAGCGCGACGGGACCTTCGGCGTGTTGGAGCGCGCCGAGACCATCGCTGCGCTCGAATCCGAACTGGCCGCACTTGCCGACGAGGAGGCCGAGTGGCGCGAAGAAGAGATCGAGCGGCGCGCCGCGCGCACCCGTTCCGAACAACGCCGGCGCGCGCTCGAATCCGAGCTGACCGCCCTGGGGCTTGAGCGCTCGGCCCTGCGCGCCGAACTGAGCGCCCTGCGCACGCGCGTCGAGCATGAGTCCGAGCGTCGGCGCGCGCTCGACGAGGAATGGGCCGAGCTGGAACGCCAGAGCGCCGAGGTGCTCGCCGAGATGGAGGACGCGCGCGAGCGTCTGCATGACTGGCTCGATCAGATGGAGACCCTGGCCGAGCGCCGGGTCGGGCTGGAGCAGGAACGTACCCGTCTGCGCGCCCAGGTTGCCGCAAGCCGCGAGCACGAACGCGCCTGCCGCGACCGGGCGCAAGCCCTGCGCATCCGGGTCGAGTCCAACCAGGCCGCGCGCGCGGCAACCCTGCAAAGTCAGACCCGCGCCCAGGCCCAGCAAACCCAGTTGCTTGAACGCCGCGATGCCCTGATCGCCGCACTGGAAACGGGCGTCGAGCCGCTGGCTGAAGAGCGCGAACGACTCAGGGCGCATCTGGCGCGCCAGGTCGAGATCGAGGACGCATTGCAGGCCGCCCGCCGCCGGCGCGAGTCGCTGGAGACCGAGGTCCGCGCGCTGGAGCAGGAGCGCCAGCGCGTCGAGCAGCGACTCCAGGGCCATCAGCATGCACTGGACGCCCTGCGTCTGGAACGCCAGGAACGCCTGGTCCGCCAGCGCACACTGGAGGAGCAGTGTGCAGAACTCGGTACCAGCCCGGGCGCGGTCCTGGAAGCGCTCGACCCGGCGGCGACCGAGTCCGTCTGGCAGGAAGAATTGAGCAGGGTTGTCGCCCGCCTCCAGCGTCTGGGCGCGGTCAACCTGGCGGCGGTTGAGGAATTCAAGGCGCTCTCCGAGCGCAAGGCCTATCTCGACGCCCAGCACGATGACATCGCCCGGGCGCTGGAGACCCTGGAGCAGGCGATCCGCAAGATCGACCGCGAGACCCGCCGTCGCTTCAAGGAGACCTACGAGCAGGTCGATCGGAGCTTCCAGCAGCTCTTTCCGCGTCTGTTCGGCGGCGGCCAGGCCTACCTGGAACTGACCGATGCGGATCTACTGGAGACAGGCGTCAGCGTCATGGCGCGTCCGCCCGGAAAGCGCAACTCCAGCATTCATCTGCTCTCAGGCGGCGAGAAGGCCTTGACCGCTGTGGCCCTGGTGTTTGCCATCTTCCAGCTCAATCCTGCACCCTTTTGTATGCTCGACGAGGTCGACGCCCCGCTCGATGATGCCAACGTTGGGCGTTTCTGCGAGCTGGTGCGCGCGATGTCGGAACAGGTGCAGTTCATCTTCATCAGTCACAACAAGGTGACGATGGAGATTGCACACCACCTGATCGGTGTGACCATGCATGAGCCTGGTGTGTCGCGTCTGGTCAGCGTCGACGTCGAGGAGGCGGTGCGTCTGGCGACCCAGGGTTGATCGCCTGAGGATCAATACAGGATGCTCATCATCCTTGACCGATAGCGGGCGACCAGGGCGTTATCGCTGCCGAGTAGGTCGAATACCGCCAGCATCCCCTTGCGCCCTGCATCGTCACCATAGGTGCGATCGCGCTTGACGAGTTCGAGCAGATGCTCGAGCGCGCCCTCATAATCACCGCGCAGCACCTGATGTGCCGCCAGCTGATAGCGCGCCTCGCTGTCGCGCGGATCGGCCTGGAGACGGTCGTTCAGTTCGGACTCGCTCGGGGCACCCTCGATGACGCGGGCAAACTGGAGCCGACTCCGCAGCGCGGCGACCTCGGGATCCTTGACGAACTCCAGCGGCAGGGTGTCGATCGCCTCCAGCGCCTTGGCGATTTCGCCCGAGCTGGCTAGGAATTGGATCTCCATCAGCGGCAAACGCTTGTTGTCCGGATCCTCGGTGCGTGCCCGGTCGATGAGCGCGCGCGCCGCCGCCAGATCGCCGCCGGACATGGCCGCCTTGGCCTGCTGGAGCAGGCCGTCGGACGCACGCGGGATGTGACGGTCGAGGAATTCGCGCACCTGGTGCTCGGGCAAGGCACCCATGAACTGATCGATGGCCTGGCCATCGCGAAAGAGCTGCACCGTCGGCAGGCTGCGGATGCCGAACTGGACGGCGAGCGCCTGCTCGGCCTCGGTATCGACCTTGGCCAGCAGGAAGCGCCCGCCGTATTGCTCGGCCAGCTTGGACAGTATTGGCATCAGCATCCGGCAGGGTGCACACCAGTCGGCCCAGAAATCGACCAACACTGGGCGCTGGTAGGATCCTTCGATGACGATGGTGTGAAAATTGGCGGCGGTGACGGTGACGATGTTCGGCGAATGACTCATAGGGAGACTTGGAACTCGAGAATTCGATGTCGGATGATGGCGGGGCATATAGCACCCAAGGCGACTGGTATGAAATGCGCCCATGAGCCCCCAACATAGCCATCGATCCCACTCGATTCAAGTGTGTGGCTTGCTGGCGAGGTGTGCCCTCCGGGATGATCTTGGGTGTCTTGGAGAATCCATGTGTCGGGGCGATGTCCGGTATCGCCTGGAGTGTCGAGTCATGTCCCAATCCCTGCATGTCGTTTGTCCATATTGCGATGCCGTCAACCGGGTTCCGGTCGAGCGTCTGGATGCCGGTCCAAAGTGCGGTCAATGCCGGGCACCGCTATTTTCCGGTCATCCGGTGGCGCTCGATACGACAAGGTTCGAGCGGCATCTTACCCGCAGTGATCTGCCGCTCCTGGTCGATTTCTGGGCGCCCTGGTGTGGTCCCTGCCGAATGATGGCACCGGCCTTCGAGGCGGCGGCACGGCGGCTCGAACCATCCGTGCGTCTGATCAAGGTCAACACCGAGGAAGAGCCGTCTTTGGCCGCCCGCCTGGGGATCCGCAGCATCCCAACCCTCATCCTCTTTCGTGGCGGGAGCGAACTCCTCCGCCAGGCCGGTGCCATGGATGCAACCGGCATCGAATCTTGGGCGCGGGGGGTTCTTGCGCGCGCCTGATGACCTAACGGCGCCGCCGCCCCAGGGTTGTGCCTGGACGAGCGCATGGTTGGACAGCCTCGTGTCAGATCTCTAAAATACCGACGATTTAGCGCGTCGCATCCAAAGCGATCTTTCAGGGTTTTAGGCGTTGCCGACGCGCTCCCGCCCCGATTTGGAGACCCACTTGAAAACACCCGCGATTTTGGTTCTGGAAGACGGCTCGGTCTTTCACGGAACCTCGATCGGCGCCGAGGGTTCCAGCGTCGGCGAGGTCGTCTTCAACACGGCCATGTCCGGCTATCAGGAGATCCTGACCGATCCCTCCTATCTGCGCCAGCTCGTCACCCTGACCTATCCGCACATCGGTAATGTCGGCGCCAACCCCGAGGACGAGGAGTCGGGCACTATCCAGGCCGCCGGGCTCATCGTGCGCGATCTGCCGGTGCGGGCGAGCAACTTCCGGATGGCCGAGTCGCTCGATGCCTATCTAGCCCGTCACAATGTGGTCGGCATCGCCGACATCGACACCCGGCGCCTGACGCGCATCCTGCGCGAGAAGGGGGTCCAAAACGGCTGTATCCAGGCTGGGGATGCCATCGACGAGGGCGCCGCACTGGCTGAGGCGCGTGCCTTCCCCGGACTCAAGGGGATGGATCTGGCCCAGCATGCCTCGACCCGCGAGACCTACCCCTGGACCCAGGGTTCCTGGACGCTCGCACGGGGACTGCCCGAGCCGCTCAAGCCGGTCGAGGGCAAGCTGCCCTATCACGTCGTCGCCTACGACTACGGCATCAAGCGCAACATCCTGCGGATGCTGGTCGATCGCGGCTGTCATGTCACTGTGGTTCCAGCCCAGATGCCGGCGGCGACCGTGCTGGCGCTCCAACCCGATGGGGTCTTTCTATCCAATGGTCCGGGTGACCCCGAGCCCTGCGACTATGCCATTGCGGCCATCCGCACACTGCTGGAAACCGACATCCCGATCTTTGGCATCTGTCTTGGGCATCAATTGTTGGGTCTGGCCTGCGGTGCCCGGACGATCAAGATGAAGTTCGGCCATCACGGCGCCAACCATCCGGTGCAGGATCTCAAAACGGGTGCGGTCATGATCAGCAGCCAGAACCACGGCTTTGCGGTCGATGAGGCGAGCCTGCCCGAGACGCTGGAGGCGACCCACCGCTCGCTGTTTGACGGCTCACTCCAGGGCATCCAGCATCGCACCCGTCCGGCCTTCGGTTTCCAGGGCCATCCCGAGGCCAGTCCAGGGCCGCACGATGTCGCACCCGTCTTCGATCACTTCATCGACCTGATGCGGGAGCGCAAACATCCGTCCTGATTTCCATGTCGCCATAAGACGGAATTCAGACAGGATTCGCGGCTTGCACAGATTGGAAATCTTTCCATCCTAGAAAATCCTCTCAATCCTGTCTAAATCGCAAAGGCGGCACCAATCGCCCGACATCGCCAAGCTTTCCGAACCCCGCGTGAGACCCCATGCCCAAGCGTACCGACATCCATAGCATCCTCATCATCGGCTCCGGCCCCATTGTCATCGGTCAGGCGTGTGAGTTCGACTACTCCGGGGCGCAGGCCTGCAAGGCCCTGCGCCAGGAGGGCTATCGGGTCATCCTGGTCAACTCAAACCCGGCCACCATCATGACTGATCCCGAGATGGCCGATTCGACCTATATCGAGCCCGTCACCTGGCGCGTGCTCGCCGCCATCATCGAGCGCGAGCGTCCGGATGCGCTGCTGCCGACTATGGGCGGTCAGACCGCGCTCAACTGTGCGCTCGATCTGGTGCGCGAGGGGGTGCTGGAGCAGTTCGGCGTCGAGCTGATCGGCGCCTCGCGCGAGGCGATCGATAAGGCCGAGGATCGCGATCTGTTCCGTCAGGCGATGCGTAAGGTCGGGCTGGATGTGCCGCGTTCGTCCGTTGCCCATAGCCTTGAGGAGGCGATCCAGGTTCAGGCGTCGATCGGTTTTCCGGCCATCATTCGACCGTCTTTCACGATGGGCGGAAGCGGCGGCGGTATCGCTTATAACCCGGAGGAGTTTGAAGAGATCTGTCGACGCGGGCTTGATCTGTCGCCGACTCGCGAGTTGCTCATCGAGGAGTCTGTGATCGGCTGGAAGGAGTATGAGATGGAGGTGGTCCGCGACCGCGCGGACAATTGCATCGTCGTCTGTTCGATCGAGAACCTCGATCCCATGGGTGTGCATACCGGCGATTCGATTACGGTTGCGCCTGCGCAGACTCTGACCGACAAGGAGTATCAGAGGATGCGTGACGCGGCGATCGCGGTGTTGCGTGAGGTCGGGGTCGATACCGGTGGGTCTAATGTGCAGTTTGCCATCAACCCCGACAATGGGCGCATGTTCGTCATTGAGATGAACCCGCGTGTCTCGCGTTCTTCGGCGCTCGCCTCTAAGGCTACAGGTTTTCCAATTGCCAAGGTGGCGGCCAAGCTTGCCGTCGGCTACACCCTCGATGAGTTGCGCAATGAGATCACAGGCGGCGCGATGCCTGCTTCGTTTGAGCCGAGCATCGATTATGTGGTTACGAAGGTGCCGCGATTTGCCTTTGAGAAGTTCCCCCAGGCCGATCCGCGTCTGACCACCCAGATGAAATCGGTCGGGGAGGTTATGGCGATCGGGCGCACCTTCCAGGAGTCGCTGCAAAAGGCTCTGCGTGGGCTGGAGATCGACCGTTACGGCCTCGACGAGGTCGCTGACCACAAGGCCCCAGACGCGATCGAGACCATCCGGCATGAGATCCGTCAGGCGGGCGCCGAGCGGATCTTCTATGTCGCGGATGCCTTCCGCGCCGGGCTGAGTCTCGATGAGATTCATGGCTTGAGCCGGATTGATCCCTGGTTCTTGGCTCAGATCGAGGATCTGGTCCGAACCGAGGACGAGGTGCGCGCCGCTGGTCGCGCCGCACTGACTCGGGAGCGCCTGCGCGCGCTCAAGCGTCAGGGGTTTGCTGATCGGCGCATTGCGCGGTTGGTCGGTGTTCAGGAATCCGAGATCCGCGCTCTGCGTCACGAGTTGGGGGTACGTCCGGTCTACAAGCGTGTCGATACCTGCGCCGCCGAGTTTGCCTCGACCACGGCTTACATGTATTCGACCTATGAGGAAGAATGCGAGGCCGAGCCGAGTGACCGCGAGAAGATCATGGTCCTGGGCGGTGGGCCAAACCGCATCGGCCAGGGCATCGAGTTTGACTACTGCTGTGTCCATGCCGCCCTGGCCCTACGCGAGGATGGCTACGAGACCATCATGGTCAACTGCAACCCCGAGACGGTCTCGACCGACTACGACACCTCGGATCGACTCTATTTCGAGCCGCTGACGCTCGAGGACGTGCTTGAGATCGTTGCCAAGGAAAAACCCAAGGGCGTCATCGTCCAGTACGGCGGTCAGACACCTTTGAAGCTCGCGCGTGCCCTCGAAGCCGCTGGTGTGCCCATCATCGGCACCACGCCCGACAGTATCGACCTGGCCGAGGATCGCGAGCGTTTCCAGCAGCTCATCCAAGAGCTTGGTCTGCGTCAGCCGCCCAACGCCACCGCGCGCAGCGAGGACGAGGCCGTTACGCGCGCCGCCGCCATCGGTTATCCGCTGGTGGTGCGACCGTCCTATGTCCTCGGCGGACGGGCGATGGAGATCGTCTACGACGAGACCGATCTCAAGCGCTACATGCGCGAGGCAGTGCGCGTCTCCAACGAATCCCCGGTGTTGCTCGATCGCTTCCTCGACGACGCCATCGAGGTCGACGTCGATGCCATCTGCGACGGCAAAGAGGTCCTGATTGGCGGCATCATGGAGCACATCGAGCAGGCTGGCGTGCACTCGGGCGACTCGGCCTGTTCGCTGCCACCCTATACGCTCTCGCCGGCGATCCAGGACCGGATGCGCGACCAGATGGTCAAGCTGGCGCGCGCGCTCAGGGTGGTCGGTCTGATGAACGCCCAGTTTGCGATCAAAGGGGACGAGATCTTCATCCTCGAGGTCAACCCGCGCGCCTCGCGCACTGTGCCCTTTGTCTCCAAGGCCATCGGCGTGCCTCTGGCCAAGGTCGCCGCGCGCTGCATGGCCGGGCGCTCGCTGGAAGAGCAGGGCTATCGGCGCGAGGTCCGGCCCAAGCACTATTTCGTCAAGGAGGCCGTGTTCCCCTTCGTCAAGTTTCCCGGGGTCGATACCCTGCTCGGGCCAGAGATGAAATCGACCGGCGAGGTGATGGGCGTGGGTGAGACCTTCGGTGAGGCCTATGCCAAGGCCCAGGAAGGCGCCGGCAACCTATTGCCGCGCAAGGGCGGCAAGGCCATGCTCAGTGTGCGCGAGGCCGATAAGGCGCGCCTGGTCCAGGTCGCGCGCGATCTGCTCGAATTCGGCTTCACGCTCTATGGCACCCATGGTACCGCTGCCGCCGTGCGCGCGGCCGGACTGCCCTGTATCGGGGTGAACAAGGTCGCCGAGGGTCGCCCGCACATCGTCGACATGATCAAGAACAACGAGATCGGCTTCATCGTCAACACGACCGAAGGGGCCAAGGCGATTGCGGATTCGGCCGCCATCCGGCGCGCGGCCCTTCAGCACAAGGTGTCCTATACCACCACCATCGCTGGGGCCGAGGCCACCTGCATGGCACTCAAGCAACTAGACATCCTGAGCGTCAATCGGTTACAAGATCTTTACTGAACCTGCATCGCGTTGCGCCGCTGGATGCGCTGCGGAGCCAACAGACCCGCAAGGGGTCGGCGCCGCCTGGGGGCCCTTCCCGGCGGCGCTTGCACATGAAGAGGAAATCCATGATGAACAAAGTCCCTCTGACCGCCAGGGGTGCCGAGAAATTGCGTGAGGAATTGGAGCGGCTCAAACGCATCGAGCGCCCACGGATCATCGAGGCGATCGCTGAGGCACGCGCCCATGGTGATCTCAAAGAGAATGCCGAATATCACGCCGCCCGCGAGCAGCAGAGCTTCATCGAGGGCCGGATCAAGGAGATCGAGAGCAAGCTCTCGCATGCCCAGATCATCGATGTGACCAAGATGCCGCACGACGGCAAGGTCATCTTTGGGGCCACAGTCAAGGTACTCGAACTGGAGACCGACGAGGAGCACTGCTACCAGATCGTCGGCGAGGACGAGGCCGATCTGAAACAGGGTCTGATCTCGGTCAGCTCGCCGCTGGCGCGCTGTCTGATCGGCAAGGCCGAGGGTGACCTGGCCTCGTTCCAGGCGCCGGGCGGGGTGCGTGAGTTCGAGATCCTGGAGGTGCAATACGTCTGAATCGACCCCTCAGCCAGCACCGCCCCGCGAGATCCGTGCGATGACCCAATCCAGTCCGGCGGTGGGGAGCAGACGCTTGAGGGTGCCGAGCAGATGGGTAGGGAAGGTGACATAATACCGCGCCCGCGGGCGCGGGCTTTCTAGGGCGTGAATCAGCTTGGCGCAGACCACCTCCGGCCCCAGGGTGAAGGGCTGGACCGGTCCTTCCTGGGTCAAGCGTGCCTCGGCCCGACGATAGGCGTCGCGGTGGACGCTCGACTCCCGGTCGATGTTGGCCAAAAAGGCGCGATGGGCATTGTCGCGGAAACGGCTGAGGATCGGCCCGGGCTCGATCAGCGAGACCCAGATCCCAGAACCGCGCAATTCCAGCCGCAGGGTGTCGGTCAGTCCCTCGAGCGCATATTTGCTCGCGACATAGGCCCCACGATAAGGCAGGGGGATGAGGCCGAGAATGGAGCTGTTCTGCACGATTCGCCCCCGCCCCTGACGGCGCATGAGCGGGATGACGCGGCAGGTCAGGTCGTGCCAGCCGAGCAGGTTGGTCTCGAGCTGGGCGCGCAACACCTCGCGGCTTAGATCCTCGACTGCGCCTGGCTGACCATAGGCCCCATTGTTGAAGAGCGCGTCGAGCCGTCCGCCGGTCAGCTCCAGGGTGCGTTCCAGCGCCGCGCCGATGCTCGCCGGGTCGTCTAGATCCAGTTGCACGGTACTCAGTCCTTCTGCCTCGAGTCGGGCGACGTCCTCGGGCCGACGCGCCGAGGCGATCACCTGCCAGCCGCGCCTGACCAGTGCATGGGCGCAGTAGTGGCCGATCCCGCTGGAGCAGCCGGTGATGAGGATGCTGTGTGCCTGGGTCGATGTCATCGTGAGTTTGAGCGTGTTGGTGTTGGTGGCGGACGGGCATTAACGCCAATCCAGCGCCTGACCGCAACCCAAGATTTGATGTTCCGGTGTGGGCCCCCATTGGATTCAGCCTTGATATAAGGCGCCCGTTTGAAGGGCGAACCCAAAAGGCGAACGGGATGATTGTTACAGGCTGTGTGCAGGGTACAATAACACCCTATGGTTCAACGCGCTTACCGCTATCGTTCACTGGACCTGCACCGCCTGCGGTACGCGCCATGACCGCGATCTCAATGCCGCGCGCAACATCCTGGCGGCGGGCCAGGCCATCCGTCAGGGCGCGGATGCCCTGCGGGTGCATGAGTGAGTTGGGAATACCGGAGGATGTCCGGGAATTGAGGCCTGTGGATCGGGCGCTGGCGGCGGAACGGCGGCGATTGAGCCGGTCTACGAGCCATCCCGCACTGAAGCAGGAAAGGCGGTCCGCGAGGACCGTCCGGCCAGGGAGCCGTACCCTGGGAATCCCCGTCCTTTAGGGCGGGGAGGATGTCAACGACGAATGATCCTGTCTGTCATGGGAGAGAATCATGCCGATCTATGAATATCGTTGTGAACACTGCGATCATGAGCTGGAGCAGATGCAGAAGATCAGCGACCCGCCGCTGACCGACTGTCCGGCGTGCGGCCGTCCCACCCTCAAAAAACGGATCTCGGCGGCTGGTTTCCGCTTGAAGGGCAGCGGCTGGTACGAGACCGATTTCAAGAAATCCGGCGACAAAAAGAAAAATCTGCACGATGGCGGCGGTGAGAAGAAGGACTCGGCGGCCAAGTCGGACAGCGCTGGCTCCAGCGCCACGGCCAAGAGCGATGCGCCCACCGGCACCTCGACGTCCAAGCCGGCCGCCAAGGACGCGGTCTTATAAGGGGCTCGACCAGTTTCGTTAATAGTTGAACTTTTTTGTGCGAATGTTATAATATCTGCATGTCTCGCAAGATGGTCATGCCTCCAAGAGGCCGCCGAGTTCTTAGGGGTGTGTCCTCAGACGCTGTCGGTGCGTGAGTGGACGTGTCCGGATTGCGGAAGTATCCACGACCGCGATGTGAACGCGGCGATCAATCTGAAAAAGGTGGCCGAGAGTTCGGCTGGCGGCTGCCAGCCCTTTCAGCGACAAGCTGATTGCTCGGTGACAGCCTGTGGAGAGGTGGGCTCTGGTCTTGGGCACGCTCAAGACGAAACCGGCCTCTGCGAAGCAGGAAGTCAGCTTCATTCCTGTGTGAGCAGGAATGAGTAAGTCTGATGGAACGGCTATGTATCACCGCGCGGCTCGACGCCCAGGGGCTTGGGTGTCTTAATCGGCGTGGCCGCGAACAGATCCGGTTGGTTCGATGACTTCCCTTGCGCCAAGCCGTTGCGGCCAGTAATCTCTCACGCCTTTTCATGATGGCTCCGGCCCTGTTCCGCCGGGTCCGTCCACCTTGATTTAGACGGGGCGATAGAGCGATGCGCACGCAGTATTGTGGGGATTTGAGCAGCCAGCATATCGGCCAGGAGGTCGTCCTCTGCGGCTGGGTGCAACGGCGGCGTGATCATGGCGGGGTCATCTTCATCGACCTGCGCGACCGCGAGGGTCTGGTTCAGGTCGTGTTCGATCCGGATCGTCCCGAGGTGTTCAAGCGTGCCGAACAGGTGCGCAGCGAATACGTGCTCAAGATTACCGGACGGGTGCGGGCGCGTCCTGCGGGCACGGCCAACCCGGATCTCGCGACCGGTGAGATCGAGGTTCTGGGAGCGGATCTGGAGATCCTCAACACCGCCGAGACCCCACCGATCCATCTCGACAGCCACGCCGCAGACGCCTCCGAGGAACTGCGTCTGCGCTATCGCTATCTGGACCTGCGCCGCCCCGAGATGCAGGCGCGTCTGCGCACCCGCAGCCGGGTCACCCAGGTGATGCGCCGTTTTCTCGACGCGCACGGTTTCCTTGACATCGAGACGCCCATCCTGACCAAATCGACCCCCGAGGGCGCGCGCGACTATCTGGTGCCCAGTCGCACCCATCCGGGCGAGTTCTTCGCGCTCCCCCAGTCGCCCCAGCTCTTCAAACAGCTCCTGATGATGTCCGGGTTCGATCGCTATTATCAGATCGCGCGCTGTTTCCGCGACGAGGATCTACGCGCCGATCGTCAGCCCGAGTTCACCCAACTCGACCTTGAGGTCTCGTTCATGGACGAGGACGAGCTCATGGGCCTGATGGAGGCACTGATCCGGGAGCTGTTCCGCGCGGTGATCGGCGTTGAGCTGCCCGATCCCTTTCCGCGTCTGACCTATGCCGAGGCGATGCGCCGCTTTGGCTCCGATCGGCCCGATCTGCGCATCCCTCTGGAGCTGATCGATGTCGCTGATCTCATGGCGGGGGTGGAGTTCCAGGTCTTCGCCGGTCCGGCGGCGGATCCCGAGGGGCGCGTGGTCGCGCTGCGTCTGCCCAAGGGCGGTGCGCTCTCACGCAAAGAGATCGACGGCTATACCCAGTTCGTCGGCATCTATGGCGCCAAGGGTCTGGCCTACATCAAGGTCAACGAGTGGACGACCAAGGGGCGTGAGGGGCTGCAATCACCGATCCTCAAGTTCCTGCCCGATGCAACGGTCGCGGGTATCATGAGCCGCACTGGCGCCGTGGATGGCGACCTGATCTTCTTCGGCGCCGACAAGGCGCGGGTCGTCAATGAATCGATGGGCGCCTTGCGCGTCAAGCTCGGCCAGGAGCTAGGGCTGCTTGACGGCGAATGGCGTCCGCTGTGGGTGGTCGATTTTCCCCTGTTCGAGCGCGACCCGGTCAATGGGCGTTGGGTGGCACTGCATCATCCCTTCACCGCCCCTAAGGAGGAGCACCTCGGCCTGCTGGAGAGCGATCCGGGCGCCTGTCTATCGCGCGCCTATGACATGGTCTTGAATGGCACCGAACTCGGCGGCGGCTCGATCCGTATCCATCGCGACGCGGTGCAGCGTCAGGTGTTCAAGCTCCTCAACATCAGCGATGAACAGGCCGAGGAGCGCTTCGGCTTCCTGCTCAAGGCGCTGCGCTTCGGCTGCCCGCCACATGGAGGACTCGCCTTCGGTCTGGATCGGCTGGTGATGCTGATGACGGGCGCAAGCTCCATCCGCGACGTCATGGCCTTCCCCAAGACCCAGACCGCGGCCTGTCTCCTCACCGATGCCCCCTCGACGGTCGACGAGGCCCAGCTCAAGGAACTGTCGCTGCGTCTGCGGACACGCGCTTGAGCTTGGGCGAACACAAGCGGGCGCAGTCGGCGCTGGTCGTCGTCTGCACCCGTGGCGGTGAGTTCCTGCTGATGCGTCGTGCCTGGCCAGAGGGGTTCTGGCAGTCGGTCACGGGCAGTCTCGCGCCCGGCGAGACCCCCCGACACGCCGCCGCGCGCGAGGTCTGGGAAGAGACCGGACTGCGCGCCGGTGGGGCGCTGATCGATCTACGCTGGTCGGTACTGTTTCCGATCATCCCCGCCTGGCGTCATCGCTATGCGCCCAATGTCTGCTTCAACCGCGAATATCGCTTCGCCCTGGTGCTGGATTCGCGGCGTCTGGTGCGGCTCAATCCGCGCGAGCATCTCGAATACCGCTGGCTCCCGGCACGCGAGGCGGTTGCGCTGGCCGGCTCCTGGACCAACCGCGAGACCATCCAAGCCGTCGAGGCCCATCGGGCCTGGCTTTGAGCCTTCAGGCAGTTGCCCCCATCTCCCGGCGACTGCCCAGCGCCTGACCCGATAACCCGCGAACCGTTCGACCCAATCCATGCGCGACATCAAAGCCAACCTCGTCGATCGACCCGCCACCCGTAATCTGATCGCGCTCAAGCGGCTGCTCCAGTTCGCCTGGCCCTATCGCCGACGGCTGGCGCTAGCGCTCGGTGCCCTCTTGATCGCCGCTGGTTCGGTGCTCGCCTTCGGTCAGGTGATCCGGGTGGTGGTCGATTCGGGGCTCGGGACGGGATCGGCGGCGGCGCTCGATCGTGCGTTGCTGCTGTTTCTGTTCGTGGTCGGGGTCACCGCCGGGGCCATCCTCGTGCGTAGCTATCTTCTCAACTGGCTTGGCGAGCGGGTGGTGGCCGACATCCGTCAGGCCGTCTTCGAACGGGTGCTGGCCTTGGATGTCGCCTTTTTTGAGACCACGCGCACCGGCGAGGTCATTTCGCGGTTGACCAGCGACACGGCCATTCTGCAAGTGGTGGTCGGCTCGACCCTGGCGATGGCGATCCGCACCCTGCTTTTAATCCTCGGTGGGGTGTTAATGCTCTTGATCACCAGTCCGGAGCTGACCGGACTGGTCCTGGCCGGTCTGCCGATCGTCATCGTCCCGGTCTGGGTCATCGGGCGGCGCGTGCGCCGGCTGTCGCGCGCCAGTCAGGATCGTATCGCCGACGTCGGCGCCTATGTCGATGAGGTCATCCATGGTATCCGCACCGTGCAGTCCTTCTGTCACGAGCCGATCGATAGCCGCCGCTACGCCGCTCAGGTCGAAGCGGCGTTCGAGGTGGCCATGCACCGGTCGCTAGCGAGCGCGCTGCTGTCCGCGATCGCGACCCTGCTGACCTTTGGGGCCATCGGCGTGGTGCTCTGGATCGGGGGACATCGGGTGCTGGAAGGCACCCTGAGCGGCGGCGAGCTGTCGGCCTTTCTGTTCTATGCCATCGTGGTCGCTGGGGCCGTGGGATCTTTGAGCGACCTCATCGGGCAACTGTTACGCGGTGCCGGGGCCAGCGAGCGGCTGATCGAGCTCCTGGAGACCCAGCCGGCGATCCTGCCGCCCGCCGTGCCCGAGCCCCTGCCCAAACCGGGGCGCGGTCGGATTGAGCTGCGCGCAGTGCGCTTCGTCTATCCCTCGCGTCCGGATACACCAGCGCTCGACGGGCTGGATCTGACTATCGAGTCGGGCGAGCGAGTGGCGCTGGTTGGTCCTTCGGGGGCGGGCAAATCGACCCTGTTTCAGCTCCTGCTGCGCTTTTATGATCCGAGCGAGGGGAGCGTGCTGTTCGATGGGGTCGATCTGCGCCGGGTCGCTCTGCACGACCTGCGCCGCCGCATCGCCCTGGTCCCTCAGGATCCAGTGATCTTTGCGACTAGCGTCTGGGAGAACATCCGCTATGGTCTGGAAGGCGCGAGCGACGCGGACGTGCGCCGCGCCGCCGAGGCGGCCCATGCGCTCGAGTTCATCGAACGGCTCCCCCAGGGGTTCGACGCCCAGCTGGGCGAGCGCGGGGTGCGGCTGTCGGGCGGTGAGCGTCAGCGCATCGCCATCGCCCGCGCCTTGTTGCGCGATCCGGCCCTGTTGCTGCTCGACGAGGCCACGAGTGCGCTCGATGCCGAGAGCGAGCGGCTGGTCCAGCAGGCACTCGAAGCCCTGATGCAGGGACGTACCAGCCTCGTCATCGCCCATCGTCTGGCCACGGTGCGCACCGCCGATCGGATCCTGGTGATCGACCGGGGGCGAATCATCGCCTCGGGTCGGCATGATGAGCTCCTGGCCCAGGGTGGACTCTATGCCCGGCTGGCAGCGCTCCAGTTCCAGGATCTCGCCGAAAGGCCACAGCCCTAGTCGAGTCCCATGCGTCAGAATTAAGGGCAGCTGGTATCGAGTAAACCCTGACTGAATCCAGGTGAGTCGTGATTAAGTCGCCACAACAGAGCGGATTGCCATGAGTACTAAAAATAACCCGGTCCGGATCCTGTTTGTCTGCATGGGGAATATCTGTCGATCGCCCACCGCGCACGGTGTGTTCCGGCAGCTGGTGAACGACGAAGGTCTGGCGCACCGTATCGAGATCGACTCGGCCGGTACCCATGCCTATCACATCGGTGAGCCGCCAGATCGACGCGCGCTCGACACGGCGCGCATGCACGGCATCGATATCAGTGATTTGCGCGCTCGGCTGGTGGGGCCGGACGACTTTCGAGACTTCGATTATGTGTTGGCGATGGACCGCGACAACTACGAGTATCTGGCGCGCCTCTGTCCCAAGGGACTGGAGGAGCGGCTCAGGCTGTTCATGGACTTCGCGCCCGAGCTAGGCATCCGCGAGGTACCAGACCCCTACTATGGCGGTCAGCGCGGTTTCGAGCAGGTGTTCGACATGATCGAGGCGGCGGCGCGCGGGCTACTGCTGGACGTCAAGAATCGCCATCTCTGATGGCCTCATCCTCTGCGTCGAGCGCGTCATAGTCGGCGTAGTGCCGGAAACGGCGCAGATCGGCGTGTAGATCAGCGGCCAGCGCCAGTTCCGGATCATAGGGATGCACACCCAGGCGCAACCAACCGCGCGCCTGGGCGCGTGCACGGTTGTAGCGATTCCAGAGTCGAATGATCGGGATGCGCCAGGCGGCATCGGCCTCATAACCGAGCAGTGGCAGCGGATGAAAGCGCCCCGTTCGGGTGGCGATCACACCGCCGAAGACCTCACAATACTCGAACGGCAGCTCGACCAGTGCCGCGCGTGTCACCCGACCCAGGGCCCAGGCGGGCGGGACATAGAGCCGGGGTGCGCCCAGTCCATGCGCACCGAACCAGTCATGGCAGCGGCGCATAAGCGCAAGTCGCCCAGACGTATCGAGCGTCAGGTGCTCGGCGACGTTGCGCGAAACGAAGCACGCATGGAGCCGGTGCCGGATCCCACCATAGCGCTCGACGCGATGGATCCAGCCATGTCCGGCCAGTTGATGCCCCCGTGCGGCATACTCCCTGAGCACCGCAAGCTGCGCCTCGCTCCAGTCCAGACCCGGGACCACCAGCAGCGTGATCGGATACACGCCCGCAGCCTCGAGCCATTCGACCAGAGGCTGCACGCGCGTCAGGGTGGCGGGCATGACGTCATGTACCGAGACTAGGGTACGGATCGCCGCAGGCACATCCATCATTCGGATTCCGGAGCGAGCATGCGGATCCAGTGACGCAGGTTGCTCGCGTTCAATGCGGCCGCCGCCGCCCGGGCCTGCTGGGCCCGTTGTTCGCGGACCTCGGGCGACAGGTCGCACAGTCGTTCCAGGGCCGCCGACAGGGATTCGCCCTCTTCGATCACGAACAGCCCCTGACTGAGCTGCTCCCAGCTCCGGATACCACAGGCCGGGGAGACCAGCACTGGGCGCGCCCGGGCCATGGCCTCGAGGGCGATGGTGCCGAAGGATTCGATCCGAGACGGCAGGATCAGCGCCTCGACGCTATCGATCAGATCCAGGATCCGTTCCCGTCGCACCCAGCCGATGAGCCGCAGATTCGGGAGCCCAGCGGCCTGCGCCTCGAGCCAGCCCTTGAGCGGGCCATCGCCCGCGATCAGAAATTCCAGGTCCGGCAGCGCGCGCGCCGCCGCGACGATCGCCTCAAGGTTCTTTTCTGGTGCCAGACGTCCGGCAAAGAGCACGCGCTCGACCCTAGGACGCAGCGGGGTCGGCGTGCGATCGAGGAAGCGTTTGGGGATGGGTGTGGCCATCAGTTCCAGCCGCTGGGCGCCGATCGCGCGTGCGACCTCCAGCATCGACTCGGAATTGGCCAGCACCACCCGCCCGTGCTCGAACAGGTGTCGATGACAGGCGCGCAGATAGGCGTTGGCCAAGCGCCTGCCCAGCCCCCAGTGCGGAAACAGATCGGTCAGCGCCTCGAAGTGCGTATGGAAGCCCACCACGAGCTCGACCCCAAGCCGGCGCGCCAGATGCAGCCCGAACAGTCCGTAGGGGCCGGGCGTCGGCACCACGATCACCGTGGGGGCAAGCCGTTCCAGTCGCCGGCGGATGAAGGCCCGCGATGGCACCAGGATGCGCTGGGTCGGATCGCCCGGTAGTGGCAACGATAGACCACCATGCCAGCGCCCATTGTGATGACGCGGTGCAATCAGGGCCACCCGGGCCCCGGCCGCGCGCAGATGGTCGGCCAGATCGCGGTAGTAGGCCCCAACGCCATTGCGCTCGGGTGCCGCGTCGGACAGGATGGCGACCCGCAGACCCACGGCCGAGGCCTCATCCACGGGCGTCGTGTCGGGTTCGGATCCGGTCAGCATGTGGCGTCGGGTTCCAGGCTGGGTTCCGGGGCTTGGATGGCCCGTGCGGCAAGACGGACATAGAGTGCGCCGAGTTCGGCGACGATGTGTTGGATGTTTGGCCCGAAGTGCTCGGGCCGGTAGTCGTGGCCGCTGCGATAACGCCTGGAACGTTCGGTCTCGAGCCTCAGGATGCGACGGAAGTCGTCGCTCAGCTCCAGACCCAACTGGGCATGGACGCGCTCCAGGGTGGTGCCCAGGTCGCTATTGAGCGTCTGCATCGTCACCCAGGCGCAGCGCGACTCGGGCAGGGCAGCGAAGACCTGCTCCAGATGCCGGTAGTAAAACCCGAGTTGGGCGCTCAGACGCTCGGGCAGATCCGGGGCCACCGAGAGACTGTCAAACAGGGCCAACCCGGACTGGATCGAACTTAGCTGCGAAGGCAGGGTGCGCTCGGGTTCGCGCAGACAGAGGATGAAGCGGGCATCGGGGAATTCGGCGACCAGACTCCCGGCCAGGGGTGCAAAGGCGGCGTTCTTCGACAGCAGCCGTTTGTCGGGGCCATGGACATAGAGATGGCGTTGCAGACAGCCACGATAGAAGGCCAGCAGCCGACGACGCTCAGGCTCTGGCAGGTCGCGGTCGAAGGTGCCCAGGTGCCAGATGGACTCGGCGTGCGCCAGCGGCAGGACCAGGATGAAGCAGGCCAGCGCCGGCATCAGGGCGAAATAGTCCTCTTCTGGCGTATCGAGCCGCATCGGATGGACCGCATCCAGGCCGCTGAAGGCGTGTCGCTCCAGCCAGCCGATCAGACGCGCACCCGGGCGTCCGAGCAGGGCGTCGAGGCGCGCCAGCCCCAACCAGACATAGCGCGCGCTGATCGAGAGGGCGAACAGACACTCCCAGGCGTGGAAGGTGGTGTAGCGCGCGTCCTGGGCCAGTACCTGATGCAGATAGGTGGTCCCACTGCGCGGGACCCCGAGCACGAACAGTGGTTCGCGGATCTGGACGCGGCGGTAGCCGGGAAAGAGGAGCTCGTCGAGCAGCAGACCCAGCCAGTGCAGCCCCTGGACCAGGGCAAACAGCGGCAGGAACAGCGTCATGACCAGCCGGCGCTTGCGACTCGGATGGGGCTGGCCGGGCGCGGGGACATAGGCCCGCCAGGCGATCGCGGCGAAGCGTTTCAGAGTGGCGAGCAGGAGTGACAACATCGACGGCTCCTCGTGTTTTGCACGAAGCACGCCATCCAATCGCGTTGCGAATCCAAGGTCAAGGCGTCATTGGATCCGCTGGGGCGATCGGATGGCAGCGCGGGTCTTGGTGAGACGCCGAATCGTCTCAGGTGTCCTGGTCCATCGGGTCCGACTCGGCACGGCGCTCCGCCGCGACCTCGATGGACATGCCGTCTGCGCGCTGTGGTGGCGTGGTCGCTTCGGGGGCGATCGCGTTCACGGGCGGCGCTGCAAGCAAGGGACGTTCGACCGGCGTCTGGAATTGGGATGGCGCGGCAGGTGTCGTCGCTTCTGTACGCTTGGCCTCGGGTGGGTTGGCCGAATCGGCGTCTGGGCAGTGGCTGGACGCCTCCCCTGGTGCCTCCTGGGGCTCGATATACGGTTGCGTCATCTCACCGCTGGTCGAGTGCTCGGCGCTCGCCGCATTGCCTTCCTGCGCCTTGTCGTTTGCGCGCAGCGTCGCGGGGCGGCGCCGGTTGCGTCCGCCGCGACGCCGACGCGATGAACGTGGACGCTCGGCGCTGGGCGCGGCTGTCTCGGTCTCAGTGCTGGATTGAGCCCTCTCCGTATCGGTCTCGGTCGGGTCGATGGGCCAGTGCTCGCCCGCGTCACTCGACTCAGGCACGGCGGGCCGCGTCTCAGGTGGTTTGGTTATCGCGGCCAGATCACCCGACATATCGCTCGACTCGAGGGTCCGCTCCTGACGTAACGGGCGCGCTGGAGTATTGCCATTGGCGCCGCGCGACTCATCGGGGCGCGTTCCGCTGGTGTTTGGAGTGAAGCTGCGTCGCCCACGTCCACGCGTGCCATTACGGCGCCGGTCTTCGCGCGCACCCGCGGCGTCGCCGCCCTCGTTGTCTGCATCCCCTCGCGGCTGGAGCGGATCCTCCATCGACTGTGATGGGTTGCGTCGCGGCTCGTTGCGGGTGCTCTCCGAATCCTCGCCGAGGACGCCGCTAGCGCTTATCGCACGCTCGTCCAGCCTGGATACCGCCGGCGGCTGGGGGGCGGTGCTGGATCGCCCATCGGCCTCGGCGCGCTTGTCGGCGGGCTGAGGCTGGGTGTGACCCGTCTCGTTGGTGCGCGAGACAAAGAGCCCGGTCCAGATCCGCTTGAGCAGGCTCTCGGATTCGGTGCGCTCGGTCTCTTTGCGACTGACCTCGGTCGGTGGACTCGGGTATGGACGCTCGGTCTGCCGCGGCGCGGGCGTGCTCGGGGCGATCAGCTTGACTGCCGGCTCCTCGCTGCGCGCGGGCTGGCCGCCGAGCTTGGCATAGGGCGGCACGGATGCGCTCGGCTCGGGGGCCGTCTTCATCGCGTAGCTCGGCTGTTCCTCGGGGAGTCCCTTGGCGAGGTCCTGGGTGCGGATGCGCTCGATCTTGTAGTCGGGGGTCTGGAGGTGCTCGTTGGGGATGAGCAGGATCTCGACCTCATGGCGCTGCTCGATGTCGAGGATGGCGCGCCGCTTCTCGTTGAGCAGGAAGGTCGCGACGCTCACCGGGAGCTGGGCCTGGAGCCGCTCGGTGCTGTCTTTCATGGCCTCCTCCTCGAGGAGGCGCAGGATCGAGAGCGCAAGCGATTCGACACTGCGAATGGTCCCCTGGCCCTTACAGCGCGGGCAGACCTGCTGGCTCGACTCGCCGAGCGAGGGGCGCAGGCGCTGGCGCGACATCTCCAGCAGACCGAAGCGCGAGATGCGTGCCATCTGTACCCGGGCGCGGTCCTGCTTGAGCGCCTCGCGTAACCGCTCCTCGACTGCGCGCTGGTTCTTTGGCGGCCCCATATCGATGAAGTCGATGACGAACAGCCCGCCGAGGTCGCGCAGACGCAGCTGGCGCGCGATCTCGTCGGCGGCCTCGAGATTGGTGTTGAGCGCGGTCTCCTCGATATCGGCGCCCTTGGTGGCACGCGCCGAGTTGATGTCGATCGCGGTCAGGGCCTCGGTGTGGTCGATGACGATCGATCCACCTGAGGGCAGGCGTACCTCGCGCTGGAAGGCCGACTCGATCTGGCTCTCGATCTGGTAGCGCGTAAAGAGCGGTACCTCATCCTGATAGAGCCGCAGTTTTTTGAGGTTCTGCGGCATCACCTGCCGGATGAAGTTCTCGGCGCGCTCATAGACGGCGCGGTCGTCGATCACGATCTCGCCGATGTCGGCACGCAGATAGTCGCGGATCGAGCGGATGATGACGTCGCTCTCCTGATAGATGAGGAACGGCGCCTTGCGGCTCTCGCTGGAGTGGACGATGGCCTGCCAGAGTTGAAGCAGATAGTCGAGATCCCATTGCAGCTCCTCGACGCTCTTGCCGACCCCGGCGGTGCGCACGATCAGCCCCATGTCCTCCGGGATCTTAAGCTGGCTCATGGCATCCCGCAGCTCGGTGCGCTCCTGACCCTCGATGCGTCGCGATACGCCGCCGGCGCGCGGGTTGTTGGGCATCAGCACCAGATAGCGCCCGGCGAGCGAGATGAAGGTGGTCAGCGCCGCACCCTTGTTGCCGCGCTCCTCCTTGTCGATCTGGACCATGACCTCGCGGCCCTCCTTGATCGATTCCTTGATGTTGACGCGCGCGCCGGGCTTGATGCTGTTTGGCTCGAAATAAGAGCGCGCGATCTCTTTGAGGGGCAAGAAGCCGTGGCGCTCGGCGCCATAGTCGACGAAGGCGGCCTCTAGGCTAGGTTCGACACGGGTGATGATACCTTTGTAGATATTGGCCTTTTTCTGTTCGCGTCCTGGCGATTCGATATCGAGGTTATAGAGCAACTGCCCGTCGACAGTGGCCACGCGCAACTCTTCCGGCTGAGTTGCGTTGATGAGCATGCGTTTCATGTTGTTCCTATCCTGCGCACCAGTGCGCGTGACCCGTGGTTGGGCGCCGCGCCCCAGGGTTTTGATTGCAAACCCAAGCGGGCGGATCGGCGCGTCGCCATTTGACGCTCGAGTGGTGCGAGCACGGCGTCGGCACAGTCCGTTCAGTCGACGACCTCGTGTCGGGCTGGAACGGGCACGCGCTTATGAACCATCGTTATGCAGGGCCACTTGAGGCCCCACGTCTATTCGGGCGGTCTAGATCGATAGACCACCTGCTTCGGAGCGGCGGAGGTGACACCGGCACGGCTGGCGTCCTCATCGGGCGACTCGGGAAGGGCGCTGGGTGTAGAATTCGACCTTGCTCGACGTTGCCAAGCAGGCTTCATGCACGGCGGCCCCGAGGTGGCCTGGTCGGGTGTCGGATACCGGTCTTGGGTCCGTGGGTCGGACTGGCGCCCTTGTAATGGGCGTTGGGCGCAAACCCCCTGGATGCACTTGCCGCTCCGGAAAAATTCCGTGTTTCACTTGGCCAGCGCAAGGCGTCAATGGTAGCAGTGAACCCTATTTAGCAGCAATTGAGCCAAACGTTCAGGTTCAAACCCAGATTGAAAATTTCAGCCTCCACGATGAACTCAGGCATCGCCGATCATCCGCTCTCGTCCCTTCAAGGTGGGGATGCGGCGAAAGCGCCACAATATCTCCGGATCGATGACCAGTCCGAGGGTCAGCGGATCGACAATTTTCTGTTGCGCGTCCTCAAGGGTGTGCCGCGCAGTCATCTCTATCGCCTGCTCAGGCGCGGCGAGGTGCGTGTCAACAAGGGGCGGATCAAGGCCGAGTATCGCTTGAACGCCGGGGATGTGGTGCGCATCCCGCCGATCCGGCTCGGTGAGTCTGCATTGCCCGCGCGATTGACCGCGTCTCAGTTGGCGCGGCTGGAGGCGGCGATCATCCATGAAGACGAGCGTCTGCTGGTGATCGACAAGCCCTCGGGGCTGGCGGTGCATGGTGGCAGCGGTCTGAGCTATGGTCTGATCGAATCGCTGCGTCAGCTGCGTCCCGGACGGGAGCTCGAGCTGGTGCATCGGCTCGACCGCGACACCTCGGGCTGTCTGGTCGTCTGCAAACGGCGGAGTGCGCTGCGCGAGCTCCATGCCCTGATCCGCGAGGGTCGCATGGACAAGCGTTACCTGGCCCTGATCCTGGGCGAGCTGCCGCGCGCGGAGTTGTTGGTCGAGGCGCCGCTCAAGAAGAACGTGCTGAGCAGCGGCGAGCGTCTGGTGCGGGTCGACCTGCGCGAGGGCAAGGAGGCGCGCACCCGCTTTCGGCGTCTCAAGCGCTTTGCGTTCGACGGACGGATCCTGACCCTGGTCGAGGCGGGGCTTCTCACTGGGCGTACCCATCAGATCCGTGTCCATGCCGCCCATCTCGGCACACCGCTGGCCGGCGACGACAAATATGGCGACCCGGCGGCCAACCACTGGCTCAAGGGCTATGGACTAAACCGGTTGTTCCTCCATGCCTCGGCGCTGAGTTTCAAGCTCGAGTATAGGGTTCGTCCGCTGCGTCTGGAGTGCCCACTGCCGGCTGAATTGCAACAGGTGCTCGGTGTCCTGGAGAGCTGAGACTTGGACTTTGAACTGATCGTTTTCGACTGGGATGGAACCCTGATGGATTCCGAGGCGCGGATCGTCACCTGTATCCAGGCGGCCTTCCGGGATCTGGGACTGCCCGAACCCATGACCGAGACCGCGCGCGACGTCATCGGACTTGGGCTGGACGAGGCGATGGCGCGTCTGCTTCCCGCAGGGGATGCGGGATTGCGCGCCCAGGTGGCGTTGCAATACCGTCTTCACTTCCTGGGCGACGACCAGCATCCCTCGGAGCTCTTCCCGGGCGCGCGCGAGACGCTCGCCTGGATGGCCGAACAGGGCTATCGACTGGCGGTGGCCACGGGCAAGAGCCGCGCGGGTCTGAACAAGTCACTCGCCGAGACTGGTCTGGAGGCTGTCTTCCATGCCACACGCACGGCGGACGAGACCTTCTCCAAGCCGCATCCCCAGATGTTGCTGGAGCTCATGGCCGAGCTCGGGGTCAGTGCTGAAAAGACGCTCATGATCGGTGATACCGAATACGACCTACAGATGGCCAACAATGCCGGGGCACGCTCGCTGGCGGTCTGTTATGGCGTCCATGATCCAGGGCGGCTGATGGCTTGCGGTCCGCTCGCCTGTCTCGATTCACTCTGGGCGATCCGCGACTGGCTGAGCGCCAGGCGGGCCGACTGACTTCCGCTGTCTCCACTGTACCCCGAGGATCGTCATGAGCTGGAAATTTTGGAAGCAACACCGCGAACCCATGCCGGCACCCGAGCGACCGGACTGGGAGCGCGTCCTGATCAACCGGCTCGTGGCCGAGTATCTGGATGACCAGCGCAAGCGGCGACGCTGGTCGACCCTGTTTAAGCTGCTGATCCTGGTCTATCTGTTCGGCGTGCTGGTCGCGGTCAACAGTCAGGGGCTGTCCGAGGCGGTCAAGGTCGGGGAGGATCACACGGCACTGATCGAGATCAATGGCATCATTGCCGCCGATTCAGACGCCAGCGCCGATCGCGTCATCACTGCCTTGCGCGCCGCCTTCGAGTCCAAGCATGTCAAGGGCATCATCCTGCGCATCAACAGCCCGGGCGGTAGCCCGGTCCAGGCCGGCTACATCAACGACGAGATCCGGCGTCTGAAGGAAAAATACCGGAAGGACCATCCCGGCAAGGACATGCCGGTCTATGCCGTGGCCGTCGATCTCTGTGCCTCAGGTGGCTATTACGTCGCCGCTGGGGCCGATGCCATCTATGTCGACAAGGCGAGTCTTGTCGGATCGATCGGGGTGCGGATCGACAGCTTCGGTTTCCAGAAGGCGATGGAGGAGCTCGGGATCGAGCGGCGTCTGCTGACGGCCGGGGTCAATAAGGGCATCCTTGATCCCTTTTCACCGCTCGAGCCGGCCCAGCGCAACTTCATCCAGGGCGTGCTCGACCGGCTGCACCGCCAGTTCATCGCCGCCGTGAAACAGGGCCGCGGCGACAAACTCAAGGGTGGGGACGAGCTCTTCAGCGGATTGTTCTGGAGCGGCGAGGAGGCGGTCGAGCTGGGGCTGGCCGATGGTCTGGGCAGCTCCAGCCAGGTGGCGCGCGAACTGATCAAGGCCGAGAAGATCGTCGAATACACCAAGAAGCGCGACCTGCTCGAATCGATCGCCAAGCGGTTCGGCGTGTTGGTCGGCGTCGGGTTGTTGGAAGGACTGGGCGTCTCGACCGCTCTGAACCTGCCCCATTGAGGCGGCCTCAGTGGGTGAGGGCAGTCTGGAGCGCCTCCAGATCGAGCCGCTCGAAATAGGCCTCGATCGGCTTGCTGTCGGCCAGGTGGCTGCCCTTACCCTGGATCACCAGTCGGTTACCGACCATGAGGGTGATCTCATAGTCCTGGGTGTTGGCGGCGTGCTCCAGCATCCCGCGATAGCCCTTGAACGAATAGGTCTTCATGTCGGGGTTGTTCTGCATCACGAACGGCATGGACATGGCCATGGTCAGCATCGGCATCAATGGCGAGTCGGCCATCAGTCTGAGCGTGATCTCGGCGCCATCCTCGCGCCGGTAGCTCCGGGTCAGTGTGGTGCCCGTAATCACGGCCGCGATGCCGCCAGCCTGCGACCTGGGCTCATCTGCCGTCCAGCCGGGGAGCGGTTCTGGCAGGAGCTTGACCAAATTGGCCGTCATCTGTTCCTGGATCTTATTGACCGCGAAATTGAGCGTCTCGATGGCGCTTCTCAGCTCGCCGGACTCATAGGCCTTGCGGGCGGCTTCGATCTGATCACTTACCTCGTCGGCCTGGATGGAGCCGGTCAGACAGAGGGCAGCGACGAGCAATAGTGGCTGGGTGCGTCGAATGCTCATGGGTTGATCTCCAAGTTTTATTAAGGTGGCCCATAAAGACCATCGGGCCAAAAGGCTAAAACACGCTTCGAGCGGTCTTCCGGGAAGGCGTGAACAATAGAGCAATTTCAAAGCCCTGCCCCTGTCAAGGTAGATCTCAGCAAAGCGGGAGCTCAGTCATGGATAATCTTGGTTGTACAGGAGTGGCTTTATATAAAAACATAAAAATCAATTATTTAATCGAATTCGATCCGGTGCTCGGCCAGTTCCCGCTCCAACTGTCGCCGGACTGTCCCAGGCGATCCGCTATGGCGTGCCAGCCGGTCATAGGCTACAGGCACCACGAACAGGGTAAAGACCGTCGCCGCCAGCACCCCGGCGAGGATGACGATCCCTAAGACCGTGCGCGTCTCGGCACCGGCGCCACTGGAGAGCAACAATGGGATGGCCCCGGCGGCGGTGGTGACGCCGGTCATGAGGATGGGCCGCAGCCGCGTCTCGCTTGCCGCGATCAGGGCCGCGCGAAACTCCAGCCCCTGATCGCGTAGCTGATTGACGAACTCGACGATGAGGATACCGTTCTTGGCCGCCAGACCCACCAGCATCACCAGCCCGATCTGGCTGAAGAGATTGAGCGTCTGGCCAGTAAGCCACAACCCAAGCAGCGCCCCGGCCATGGCCAGGGGCACCGTGAGCATGATGACCAGCGGCTGGACCCAGCTCTCGAACTGCGCGGCCAGCACCAGATAGACCACGATCAGCCCCAGCACGAAGACGAACAGCACCCCCTCGGCGCTGCTTCGGAAGTCACGACTCTGACCCTTGTAGTCGATCTGGGCGTACTGGGGCAGATGGGCGCGGACCTTGGATTCCAGGTAAGAGAGCGCATCGCCGAGCGCCAGCCCTGGGGCCAGACTGGCCTCGAGGGTGATGGCGCGGATGCGGTTGAAGCGGTTGAGGCTCGGCGACGTAGCGGTCTCGATCACGCGCGCCAGGCTTGCGAGCGGGATCAGGGCGTCGCTATATGCCGAGCGGACATAGAGGTTCTCCAGACTGGCCGGTGTGCGCTGTTGATCGCGTTCGCCCTCCAGGATGACGTCATACTCCTCGCCCTGATCCAGATAGGTCGTCACCCGGCGCGAGCCGAGCATGGTCTCGAGGGTGCGCCCGAGCGTGCCGATCCTCACCCCGAGGTCGGCGGCGCGGTCGTAGTCGATCTCGACCCGCAGTTGCGGCTTGGTCTCCTTGTAATCCCAGTCGATGCCGGTCAGACCCGGATTGTCCTGCTCGATCGCGGCGAGCAGGGTGTCACGCCAGGCGGCCAGTTCCTCGTAGCTGCCGCCACCGATGACGAACTGGACCGGCTTGCTGGTGCGTGCGCCGAAACCCTGACGCATGACTGGGAAGGCGCGTACCCCCGGCAGATCGGCGAGCCTGGCGCGCACCTCATCCATGATCACCCAGGCCGAGCGGCGCTTGTCATGGCGGTCGAGCACCAGGGTGATCATGCCGGTGTTGAAGGTCGCGGTGTTGGAGAAGGCGCGCGGACTGCGCACCAGCAGGCGGATCGCCTCGCCGCGCTCGACATAGGGCATGAGCCGGCGCTCGATCTCTTCCATGTAGGTCTTCATATAACTGTGGGACGCCCCCTCGGGTCCGTTGACCAGGATGAAGAAGGCGCCGCGATCCTCGCGCGGGGTGTATTCCTGCGGAATGCGTTCGAACAGCCAGACGGCGGCGCCGAGTGTACCGATCAGCGCCAACAGGATGATCCAGGGCCGGCACAGCAGGAATTCGAGCAGACGCCGATAGGGCCTTCGGATCGCCAGGAAGCTGCGTTCGATGTGCTCGGCGAGTCCGGCGGGCGCGCCTGCGGGCCGATGTCCCGCCGGCAGCACCCTGGAGGCCAGCATCGGTGACAGCGAGAGGGCGACGAAGGACGAAAAGACCACGGCAGCGGCCAGGGTGAGCGCGAACTCGGAAAATAGCCGTCCCAGATCCCCTCGCAGGAAGGCGATCGGGGTGAAGACCGAGGCCAGCACGGTGGTGGTCGCGATCACGGCGAAACCGACCTGACGTGTACCCCGGTAGGCGGCGACCAGCCGCGTTTCACCATATTCCTCCATGCGCCGGTGGATGTTCTCCAGCACCACGATGGCATCGTCCACCACCAGCCCGATGGCCAGCACCAGGGCGAGCAGGGTCAATATGTTGATCGAGAACCCGAGCGCAAAGAGCACCGTGAAGGTCGACACGATCGACACGGGCACTGTGACTGCCGGCACCAGGGTCGCGCGCCAGTTGCCCAAGAATAGAAAGATCACCAGTACCACCAGCGCGATGGCGCTGGCGAGCGTCTTGTAGACCTCCTTGATGGCCTCCTCGACGAACACCGAGCTGTCGAAGCTCTGGCTCAAGTGCATCCCTTCAGGCAGGGAGCGGTTGATGCGTGCCATCTCGGCCTTGGCCGCCTGGGCGACGGCAAGGGTGTTGGCGGTCGATTGCTTGACGATACCCAGTCCGACCATGGGCCTACCGTTGCCGCGAAAGAGGGTGCGTTCTTCCTGGGTGCCGCGCTCCACGCGCGCCACATCACCGAGCCGTACCAGATAGCCATCCGCGCCACGCTTGAGCACCAGCCGTGCGAAGTCGTCTGGGGTGCTGAAGGCGCGCTCGATGCGCACGCTGAACTGGCGGTCGATCGACTCGATCTCGCCGGCCGGCAGCTCGATGTTCTCGGCGCGCAGCGCGTCCTCAACGTCTGTGACTGTCAGTTCGCGCGCGGCCAGGGCGCGGCGGTCGAGCCAGACGCGCATCGCATAGGTCTGCTCGCCGCCCAGCCGCACCCGCGCCACGCCGTCGAGTACCGAAAAGCGATCGACCAGATAGCGGCGTGCATAATCTGAGAGTTCGGGGACCGTCATCCGCTCGCTGGAGAGGTTGAACCAGAGGATGACGTCGTCGTTGCTGTCGACCTTCTGGATCTCGGGCGGATCGGCCTCACGCGGGAGCTGATCGAGGATGCCGGAGACACGGTCGCGGATGTCGTTGGCGGCACCGTCGAGGTCGCGGGCGATGCCGAACTCGATGGTGATGCGCGAACGCCCGTCCTCGCTGGTCGATTCGATGGTGCGGATGCCCTCGACCCCGGCGATGCGTTCCTCGATGACCTGGGTGATGCGGGTCTCGACCACGGCTGCCGCCGCACCGCGATAGGTGGTCTCGATTGAGACCACGGGTGGGTCGATGTCCGGAAACTGGCGCAGCGGTAGCCGATCGAACGCGACCAATCCGAAGGCGACCAGCAGGGATGACAGGACGCCGGCCAGGACCGGGCGAGTGATGGAGAGGTCAGAGAGGATCAAGGCAACTGCCCCAGCTCGGCTTTGGCTGGGCGGGTGCCCGGCACGGACGAGACGCCGGGGATGAGTCGGATCGGCTGACCGGGACGGATCTTCTCCTGACCCTCGGTGATCACGCGATCCCCAGGCCTCAGTCCCTCACGGACCTCGACCCAGCCGGGAATGCGCGTACCGATGCGGATCCGGATCTGTTCGGTCGTCAGCCCAGACGCGCCCTCCATGACCCGCAGTACGAAATGTTCCTGTCCGCGATGCAGGATCGCCGCCTCGGGGATGGTGAGCGACTCGCGCGGGTCGAGCATCAGCACCACCTGCATCAGGAGTCCAGGTTTGAGGCTGAGGTCGGGATTGGGCAGGATGGCGCGCACCCGCACCGAGCGCGTGACCGGATCCACACGGCTGTCGATACTGCGCACTACGCCCTTGAAGACGCGTGTGCCGAAGGCCGCACTCGTGGCCTCGATGCCGAGTCCAGGCTGGAGCGCGGCGAGATGGACGCTGGAGACGCTAAAGTCGAGCTTCATGAGCCGGTCATCGTCAAGGGTCGTGATCAGATCCCCTGGTGTGACCAGTGCGCCCGGGCTGACGTTGCGCAGACCCAGCACGCCATCGAAGGGGGCCTTGATGAAGCGGTCGGCTAGGCGCGACTCGATGGCAGCGAACAGGGCGCGTGCCGTGTCGAGATCACGCTTACGCTCGTCGAGCAGGGATTCGGAGGCCGCGCGCTGGGCCACGAGCGACTTGACCCGGTTGTATTGTCGCTCGGCCTCACGCAGGCGCACGCCGGCCTCTTCCAGTAGGGCGTGCTCCTCGGCGCTGGTCATCTCGACCAGCGGGTCACCGGCGCGCACCCGCTGGCCATCCTCGAAGTGCACCACCGAGATGGTCTCAGTCACCTTGGAGGTGATGGTGACCGATTCATTGGCCTTGAGTGTGCCCAGGGCCTCGACCCGCTCGTCGAGCGACTGGGCGCGCGTCTCGACCGCCACCACGGGCGTGACGGTCGGCGTGGCTCCGGGTTTGGCCGCCCAGGCACTTGGCGCAACTGGCCCGATCAGTAGCGGGATCAGGATGGAAATCGAGAGAACGCGCATCAATCGGGACTCGATCTGTGCTGTCATGCATCACGCCGAGTGTGTCCAGGGGCGGTGGACGCGACACCCTATGTTAGGTGTTCGGCTCTACGGAGAGTTCCTGGTGGCGCAGAAACACAACCGGCCCTGTCAGGGTAATGACAGGGCCGGTTGTTGTCTCAGGGCCTTGCGCTGGGGTCAATCACTCGACCCGGTGCGCCGCTTCAATGGGTCTGGGTCGAAGACTCGACCGGGGCCTGGGCCTGATGCTGGGGCAGCTTAGCAAGATGGCGGCTCGGATGTTCGGCGCGACGTTCCTCGATCCAGTGCTTCATGGCCTCGCGGTGCTCCTCGATCCGCTGCTTGACCTGTTCGCGATAGGCGTCCATCTCGCGACGATGTGCCTCCAGTGAATCAGGCATGGCCGGGAACTGGCCGAGTTCTGGCCTCTTGGGGAGCTCGGACGCCTTCGGATACTCACCGAACTCAGGGGCGGCCGGAGGTTCAGGGGACGCGAGCCAGGCCGGACGGTTGCGGTCGAACCAGGCCCGTTGCTGCTCGAAGAACTGGCGTTGTGCCTCGAACGCCTCGCGCATGGCCTTGTCGTGTTGTTCAAACATCGCCTGTTGCTGCTCGATCAGGGCCTTGAACTGATCGGCACTTGGTGCAGTGGCTGGATAGGGCGCGGCATACCAGGCAAGGGACGTGGTCGTGGTGGCGATGAGCGCGATGGCGGAGGCGGCTTGGATCAGCTTCATGTGACACACCTTAAAGTTCGAAAGACTTGTTCAAGGTTCGATGCACCGCATTTGAGTGTTTGGCGACAAGTAGCGATGCGTTCTGGTAGATCGATGTGGTTCATTATATAAGAAAATTATGAAATATCAATAGCTAATACCCTGGCCGACCTCGGAGGGGATCTGGGGACAATCTTGGCAGACGGTCTAGGCGCGGACCTCTCGGTGGTCGATGCAGTCGAGATAGCCGGCCTCGTCAAAGGGCAGGCGCTGATGCTGAACGCGCCAGAGCGACTCGGCCAGACACTCCATGATCGCATGCTCGACCTGATGCGGATCGCCGAGGTGGGTAAGCAAACGCTGGTAGCGTTCGCGGATACCCCGCGGCTGATCGATACTGAGCTGTTCAAGAATCGCCAGATGGAGTCCCAGATGCAGAAAGGGATTGGTCTGGCCCAGTTCGGGCGGAAAGTCCTGATCAAGCGCGCGGGTGCCATCCTCTAAAAACGGCCAATACTCTGGGTGACGACGCATCAGTTCGACGATTTGGGATTCAATCGGCCCTAACGGCGCCTGGGCCTTAGCCTTGCGCCAGGCCTCGAGAAAGATCCGGCGGTGTGTCTGACGGTCAGTGCTGAACATGGTCAAGGGTGTTGGATGGAGCGGGGTGAGGTGGGGTTTTGTCCGGATACTCGCACAGGTCGGCGATGAGACATTCTGGGCAACGCGGTTTGCGCGCGGTGCAGACATAGCGTCCGTGCAGGATCAGCCAGTGGTGGGCATTGCGCTGAAACTCGCGCGGAACCTGATTCAAAAGCCCCTGCTCGACCGCCGCCGGCGTCTTGCCCGGTGCCAATCCGGTACGATTGGCGAGCCGGAAGATATGGGTGTCGACCGCCATGGTCGGCTCGCCAAAGACGGTGTTGAGAATGACGTTGGCGGTCTTGCGTCCGACGCCGGGTAGCGCCTCCAATGCTGCCCGGTCGCGCGGAACCGCGCCACCATGACGTTCGATCAGGAGCGCGCAGGTCCGAAGGATATTGCGCGCCTTGGTGTTGAATAGACCGATGGTGCGGATATGCGCCTTGAGTCCGTCCTCGCCCAGGGCCAGGATCGCCTCCGGTGTATTGGCGCGGGCGAAGAGTCTGGCTGTGGCCTGATTGACGCTCTTATCTGTCGCCTGAGCTGAGAGCATCACGGCGATCAGTAGCTCGAATGGGGTGCGATAGACGAGCTCGGTCCTAGGGTTCGGATTGACTGTGCACAAGCGGGCGAAGATTTCATGACTTTTCTCGGCATTCATGGTTGCATTGTTGGTTTGAGTGTCGTTTGATGCATCATCATCGGCCCGATCATGATTCTTCTGGATCATCCCAGCTGTCTTGAAATCTGGGCTTTTCATGCAAACTCTGATGAACCAGAAACCGATCGCTCGATTGTCCACGCTGCTGTTTGCGCTGATCCTTCCGCTGTCCGTTCTCGCTGAGGGCGAGAACGCAGCGGTAAGCCCGGTCGATCCGGGTCGGCCGCTGCTGCCGACGCCGCCCGACCGGCCCAAGCCTAGCCGCACCCAGGTTCAGGCCATGATTCCGGAGGTCGCTCGGCGTCATGGTGTCGAGGAGGCGCTGGTGCATGCGGTGGTGGCCGCCGAGTCGGACTATGATGCCCACGCCGTCTCGCAGGCCGGTGCCGTGGGCCTGATGCAGCTCATGCCGCCGACCGCCGCCGACTATGGTGTGACCTCGCTGGACGATCTGTTCGATCCCAAGATCAATCTCAATACCGGCACCCGCCATCTCAAGCGCTTGCTGCGCAAGTACAATGACGACTATGGGCGCGTCATCATGGCCTATAACGCGGGCGAGGGCGTGGTCGATCGCACCAACAGCCAGGTCACCTATCTGGAGACGCTCAACTACACCGAGGCCGTCATCCGTCACTATCGGCGCAATGGCGGGACAGCGCCTACGCAGGCCGCGCTCGAACAGGTGCAGGCACTGCGCGGCGTGCGCAACGCCGGACAGGCCCGGCGGCTGTTGAAAAAATATCTCGACCCATCACTCTTATCACTCAAGGTCCAGCCGACGTTGGACGTGCGCTATCTCAATCCGGCCCTCCACGACAGCGCTCCAGAGAGTAGGCCCATGTTCGAACTCGACAAGACCATCATTCGCTGAAATCGTTGATCAGGGTATGAATCAAACAATCCAAAAACTGCGCCAGATTGCTCAGGACAGCACCCTAAGCGCCGAGGACAAGGTCATTGAGCGGCATGAGATCCAAGCCTCCTGTGCGGAGCTGGCCGCGCCCCTGGTTCAGGCCTTTCGGGATGTCGCAGGTGAGTTCGTGCGCGTCTCGGTACTCAGCCGTATTTGGCCCGGCGACTATGACCGTCGCGATGATCGCGTTTCCGGATTGTTAATCCAGTGGATCGGTCCGGAGTCCGCCCCACATGGGCTGAAGCTGGCCGTGCCCAATGGTTCGCTCACCTTCGAGGTGACACTCAAGCGCGACGGCTCGCCTGTCTTTACCTGCGTGCGCGACACGCTCGGGCAGCGTCCTGCGATCATGGACTTCGCCAACCGCGACGATTGGCTGGAGTTCTTTTATAAATCCATCGCCGATCTGGTGGAACTTTGACGGACAGGGGCAACCGCATGACTCGACTGAATACCAGGACACTAGTTCTCTCCGGCGTGGCTGCCGCACTCGTCAGTGGCTGTGCCGCCGATGGCTCGGGTCTGACCGAGACCGGGCGCAGCGCCGCTATTGGCACCACGGCGGGCGCGGCGACCGGTGCACTCATCGGCTCGCTGAGCGGCGACGCAGGCAAGGGGGCACTGATCGGTGCCGTGGGCGGTGCCCTGGTCGGGACCATGGTCGGTTCCTACATGGAGGAGCAGAAGCGCGACTTCGAGCGACAGCTTGCACCCGAGATCGCCGGCGGCGTCATCCGGGTCCAGAAGTTGCCCGACAATCAGCTCCTAGTCGGTATGACCAGCGCGACCGCCTTCGAGGTCGACTCCGACCGCATCCAGCCGAGTTTCTACAGCACGCTCGACAAGATCTCGGCCATCGTGCGCAAGTACGGCAAGACCCAGCTCGCCGTCTCGGGTCATACCGACAGTACGGGATCGGCGGCCTACAATCAGACGCTCTCTGAGCGGCGCGCCGCCTCGGTCGGATACTATCTTGAGCGTAGTGGCGTGCTACCGCAGCGCATCTATTTGTCCGGCTACGGCATGAATCAGCCCATCGCCAGCAACGCCACAGAGCAGGGGCGGCGACTCAACCGACGGGTTGATATCGTCATCATACCGATCACCCAGGGGTGACGGATACCAAAAACGCGGCCTGGGCCGCGTTTTTCGTGGGTGTGTCCGAGGTTCAGCGGGATCGCTCGTCGTCAGCCGTGCCCTGACACTGATCAGACTCATACCAGAGTACATTGATGACGCCGAAGGCCAGCGCCAGGAGGACGCCGAGTATCCAGGAGAAGTACCACATGGCTTGTTCCTCGATGAATCAACGGATGACTTGAACCTGTCGCCGGAACATCGTTGGGGTTCGGCGACAGGAAAGGGCGCTCAATAGGCGAGATGATCCTGCGCGCGGATCTCCTCGACCGTCACCCGCCGCCACATCTTGGCATAGGTCCAGGTGGTATAGGCCAGGATCAGCGGCACGAAGATCACCGCGGCCCAGAACATCACCGTCAGGGTCAGATGGCTTGAGACCGCGTCCCAGACCATCAGACTGCTGTTGGGGTTGGTACTCGACGGCATGATGAAGGGGAACATGGACGCGCCAGCGGTGACGATGATCCCGGTCAGCCCCAGGCTGCTGGCGACCAGACCCCAGCCGGGCCGGTCGGACATCGAGGCCAGCACCGCCAGCCCCATCCCTGCAAAACCCAGTAACGGGAACAGCAGCGTCCAGGGGTAGGCCGAGTAGTTGGCCAACCAGGCGAAGCCCTCGCGCACGACCTCCTTGGTCAGCGGATTGGGCGTGGCATCCAGTGCCGGCATCGAGACGACCTTGTAGCCATCCACCCCGATCGTCAGCCAGACACCGGCCAGCGCAAAGGCGACGATGGTGGCCAGACCTACCTTCTTGGCCACGCCCTTGGCCCGGCCTGCGATCGGCTCCTCCGTGCGCAACTGGAGCCAGATCGCCCCATGCGTGACCAGCATCCCGAGGCTGATCAACCCGGCCAACAGCGCAAAGGGGTTGAGCAGTCCGAAAAAGCTGCCGCTGTAATAGGGGCGCAGCAGGTCGTCGAGATGGAAGGGCACGCCCTGGAGCAGATTGCCGAAGGCGATGCCGAACACCAGCGCCGGTACCGCGCCGCCGACGAACAGGCCCCAGTCCCAGGCGTTGCGCCAGCGCGGATCAGCGATCTTGCTCCGATAGTCGAAGCCGACCGGGCGGAAGAAGAGCGCAAACAAGGCAAGCAGCATCGCAAAATAAAAGCCGGAGAAGGCCGCGGCATAGACCAGCGGCCAGGCAGCGAAGATGGCCCCGCCGGCCGTGATCAGCCACACCTGATTGCCGTCCCAGTGGGGACCTATGGTGTTGATGATGACGCGGCGCTCCTCGTCGGTCTTGCCCAAGAAGGGCAGCAGGGCCCCCACGCCCATGTCCAGCCCATCGGTGACGGCAAAGCCGATGAAGAGCACACCCACGAGCACCCACCAGATGAACTTCAGGGTTTCATAGTCGAGGATCATGATTCGGTCTCCAGCCTAGTCGAGCGGTTTGTGCGGGGCCAGCGCCGGGGCCATGCCGCCCGCTGGACCGGCGCTGCGCTCGTGATGATAGTGCCCGGTATGCAGTGAGCTCGGACCCAGACGCGCGAACTTGAACATCAGATAGATCTCGATCAGGAACAACAGGGTATAGAAGAGGATGAATCCCGAGAGACTGATGACCAGATCGTTTGCTGTCAGGCTGGATGCAGCAATCGATGTCGGTAGTACCTCGCCGATGGCCCAGGGCTGACGTCCGAACTCGGCGACGAACCAACCGGTCTCGGCGGCGATCCAGGGCACCGGGATGCTATAGAGGAAGAGGCGCAACAACCAACGTTGCTTTTCGATGACGCGCTTGGCGTTGAAATAAAAACCCAGTGCCAAGAGCAAGAGCATCCAGACACCAGCCCCGACCATGATGCGGAAGGTCCAGAACAACGGCGCGACCTCGGGGATGGAATCCTTGACGGCCAGTTGGATCTGCTCCTCGCTGGCCGTGGCCGGATTCTCGGTATAGCGCTTGAGCAACAGACCGTAACCGAGGTCCTTCTTGTGTTGCTCGAAGACGGCGCGGTTTTCAGGGGTGTCCTCGCCGCTGCGCAGCCGCTCCAGATACGCATAGGCGATCATACCGCTGCGAATGCGCACCTCGTGCTCGCGCATCAGGTCATTGAGGCCCTTGACCTCCTGGTCGAAGGACCGGGTGGCGATCAGCCCCAAAAGCCAGGGGATCCGGATGGCGTCATGGGTCTCCTGCGCCTCGTTGCTGGGGTGGCCATAGACCGTAAAACTGGCCGGGGGTGGCTGGGTGTGCCATTCGGCCTCGATCGCGGCGAGCTTCACCTTCTGCACATCGCCGACCTCATAGCCGGACTCGTCGCCAAGCAGGATGACCGAGAGGATAGAGGCCAGGCCAAAGCCCACCGCCACCGAGAACGAACGCTTGGCGAAGGCCAGGTCGCGCCCCTTGAGGATGTACCAGGAACTGATACCGAGCACGAACATGGAGGCGGTCACATAGCCCGCGGCGACCGTATGCACGAACTTGACCTGGGCGACCGGGTTAAACAGCAGCTCGCTGAAGCTGGTCATCTCCATGCGCATGGTCTCGTAGCTGAACTCGGCGCCGACTGGATTCTGCATCCAGCCGTTGGCGACCAGGATCCAGAGCGCCGAGAGGTTGGAGCCGAGCGCGGTCAGGAAGGTGACGACCAGATGCTGGCGCTTGGAGAGCCGCTCCCAGCCGAGGAAGAACAGGCCAATGAAGGTCGACTCTAGGAAAAAGGCCATCAGGCCCTCGATGGCGAGCGGTGCGCCGAAGATGTCACCGACATAGTGGCTGTAATAGGCCCAGTTGGTCCCGAACTGGAACTCCATGGTCAGGCCGGTGGTGACACCCAGGGCAAAGTTGATGCCGAACAGCTTGCCCCAGAACTTGGTCATATCCCGGTAGATCTCGCGACCGGTCATGACATAGACGCTCTCCATGATCACCAGGATCCAGGAGAGTCCGAGCGTCAGTGGAACGAAGAGGAAGTGATACATCGCCGTGATGGCGAACTGCCATCGCGAGAGTTCGACCATGGTACCGTCGAGCATGAGCGAGTCTCCTGAAATCCAGCACTGGATGTCGCGGAAGGTTGGCTACATCGACGCGACTCCGACAGAGCCGCGCCATGACGGGAGACTATACCGGATTGGGCTTCTCGGGAATAACCTGATTCAGCTTTCGTTCATGTTTTGAAGCGTTCACGCCCGATGACCAGCCGCCACACGGTCGCCGAGTTTCCACCTGATGAATGCCTACCGGGAGGGCGGCGCTCGCCGCAGCCGCAAGGGTGCAGTGAAACTGGACGCGCTGAAGCAGGACGTCGAGTGTGTTCCTGTTTGGGTAGGAAAGGGGTCCACTGATGGAACGGAGGCGGGTCTATGTTGGGGCGTGGTCTTTTGAGGTCAAACCTCGTTTCCGGCGGACTGGCCATGCCTGTGGCCATGATCGTCGTCATGGGGAGCCGGTTCCGGTAGGGGGCGACCGGCGGCAAGATCGGCGGCTGCGGCGCGCGGGTCGGTCGCACTGGTGGCATAGACCGCGATCCCGTGACGGGACATCCGGGCGCGGAATCCATGCCCCGCGCTCTGGGTCAGGATGGCATCGATTCCGCGCGTAAACAGCGGATGATCGTCGCCGTGATGATCATGCAGCGAGAGTCCGGCAGGCAGATCCAGACGCTCGATCTCGACCGGCTCGCCCTTTCCGTCGGCCTCCAGGATGAGAAAGCGTCTGGCCTTGCCGGCATGTCCGGTGATGGTGCGGAAGTTTTGACTGGTGACGGCGATGCGCATGGCGTGGGTGTTCCGAAGGTCAGTGGATTGTTGAAAGGCGTATAGGCGGTCTTAGTCGGGCTGCCCGGCGGTCTCGGTACGGTGTTTGTGGAGCCCCATGGCCCAGTCCTCCATGACCGCATTGGCCACCGGCATGGGCGTCTCCATGAAGGTGATCAGAAAGCCCTGCTCGGTCTCGGCGATCCCGATCGAGCGCGGACGACAGGCAAGCAACTCGGGTCTGGGTAGCGAGATGCCAAAACAGAACACCAGGTTCCGGGCCGCGCGGATACCCTCGCCGATGTGGCCCTCGGGCAGCGAGCGGGTATGGGCATAGTGATCGAACTCGGCAATGAAGACCGCGCTGCGATGCGACTCGATGCAGGCGCGGAAATAGCCGCAGATCGCCTCAACCGAATGGAAGGGCGTCTCCTCGCGCGCAATCTCCAATGAATAGATGGGATATTCGGCGAATGCGAGTGATGTTTTCATCGGTCGTTGAGACCCCGGCCGGGGACGATGCAGTTTCACTAATTAGCCGCTGGACTGGATGAAGGGCATTGAAAAGGATCAAGTTCAGCGACTCGTCCGCGCGGCGGTCGATGGTCGGCCTTTCAATTATCTGCCAGCCGTCGCAGATTGGGGATGTCGAGCAAAAAGAGATTGGGCGCGGTTTCGACCAGAAGGCCCTGCCGCTTGAACTCGGCGATGGTGCGGCTGGCCGTCTCTGTGGTCACGCCGAGCATGGCCCCCATGTCCTCGCGGCTGAACAACGGGCATTCGCTGGTCTCGCGGTCGCGCACCAGGCGCAGCAATAGCCGTGCTACACGCTGGCGTGCCGAGCCGGTCGAGAGTTCGGTCAGCCAGGCGTCGGCCTCGGTCAGGGCACGTTGCCAGCGGGCCATGAGCTCGCGATGCAGGCCTGGGTTGGCGCGTCCGAGTTCGCGTACCAGTCGCGCCGGATAGCGACAGACCTCGGTGGCATGCAGGGCGATGGCGTCGTGCTGATAGCGGTCGTCGAGGAGCGACTCCAGACCCAGCACATCGGTGGATCGGGCGATGCGCACGATGCGCTGGCTGCCGTCGGGCAGATATTGAACCAGTTTCAACATCCCCGAGCGCACGGTGAACAGATACTCACCCGTATCGCCGGCCAGATAGAGATGCGCGCCGGGCTTGAGCCTGAACTGGTCGATCGGTTCGTGAATGCGCTCGAAATCTGCCTCGCTCAGGCCGGAAAAGAGCACCGAGGTCCGTAGCGCACAGCTGAGGCAGTTGGCCTCGCCAGACCAGGCCTCGCGGAGAGAGACTGTTTTCGTCATCGGTCGGGATCGACTCCTAAATCAGTCCGCATCCGCAGAAGCGCGGCGCGGCTCAGTGCCTGGGATCCGTCTCCGTGCGCGTTGGGTTCAGCTTGTATCGACGCGGTTGGAGTGATCAAAGTTAAAATATTACTCGAACGTCGGTGAGGCGAGCGGGCTTGGCGTGTCATTGACAAAGTGCAATTTGGTGGTTGCGGTGGTGCTAGGGGCTTCGCCGTGTGCTCCGACAACATTCATCCTTCGTGATTCCATGGCAAACGCATGACCCTGCTCAGTCTCGATTCGATCGGTCTCTCCTACGGCCTGCCGCCGCTGCTCGAGGGGGTCTCCTTCGCCATCGAGCGTGGCGAACGGATCTGTCTGATCGGGCGCAACGGGGCGGGCAAATCGACGCTGCTGAGGATCATCGCCGGTGAGCTCCAGCCCGATAGCGGTCGCATCCACCTGAGCCAGGGTCTGCGCATCGGGTATCTCGCCCAGGATCTGCCGGCTGGCTCTGCTGCCAGCGTCTTCGAGGTGGTCGTCTCGGGACTCGGTGAGCTGGGGGCACTGGTGCGCGCGTATTTCGACCGCTCGCACGCGCTGGGGCCGGATGCGAGCGGACCTGAGCTTGCCCGACTGGCCGAGCTCCAGCATCGACTGGAAGAACAAGGCGGATGGGAGATCGAACAACGCGCCGAGCGTGTCATCGCGCGGCTCGGGCTGGACGCCGAGGCGCGGTTTGATTCGCTCTCGGGCGGGATGCAGCGGCGGGTGATGCTGGCGCGTGCCCTGGTGGTGGAGCCGGATCTGCTGTTACTCGACGAGCCGACCAACCATCTCGACATCGACAGCATCACCTGGCTAGAAGAGTTTCTGGTCGGCTTTCGGGGGGCGCTCTTGTTCATCACCCATGACAGGCGTTTTTTGCAGCGGGTCGCCACCCGGATCCTGGAGCTCGATCGCGGTCGTCTCACCGACTGGCCGGGTGATTACGCCAACTATCTGCGTCGGCGCGAGGAGCGGTTACACGCCGAGGCGCAGGCCAATGCGCACTTCGACCGCAGGCTCGCCGAGGAGGAGGTCTGGATCCGGCAGGGCATCAAGGCGCGGCGCACCCGCAACGAGGGCCGGGTGCGCGCGCTCGAAGCCATGCGCGCCGAACGCCGGGCCCGGCGCGCGCTCCAGGGTGCGGCGCGCCTCCAGCTGAGCGAAGCTGAGCGCTCAGGCAAGCTGGTGGTCGAGGCCGAGGGTGTGACCCATCGCTGGGGCGACAAGATCATCATCCGCGACTTCTCGACCCTCATCTGGCGCGGCGACAAGGTCGGCATCATCGGACCCAATGGCGTGGGTAAGAGTACGCTGCTCAAGCTTCTGCTCGGTGAGCTGGAGCCGCAACAAGGCCGCATCCGGCGCGGCTCCAATCTACAGATCGTCTATTTCGACCAGAGACGCGCCCAGCTCGACCCGGAGAAGAGCGTGCGCGACACCGTCGCCGGTGGCAGCGATCAGGTCGAGGTGGCGGGGACCCGGCGCCACGTCCTGTCCTATCTCAAGGACTTCCTGTTCTCCCCGGAACGCGCCAACCAGCCGGTCAAGGCGCTCTCGGGCGGCGAGCGCAACCGTCTGCTGCTGGCCAAGCTCTTTACGCGTCCGGCCAATCTGCTGGTACTCGACGAGCCGACCAATGATCTCGACACCGAGACGCTCGAACTCTTGGAAGAGCGGCTGCTGAACTACTCGGGGACATTGCTGTTGATCAGCCATGACCGTGCCCTGCTCGACCATGTCGTCACCAGTATCCTGGCGTTCGAGGGCGATGGGGTCGTGCGCGAGTCTGTCGGCGGCTATGAGGACTGGCTCAGGCAGCGTCCGCCTCCGGTCACACCGGTCTCTGTACCCGAAGTGAGCGCGCCCGCGACTCAGAGGTCCAAGCCCAGGTCCAACCCCAAGCGCGCCACCAACAAGCTCAGCTTCAAGGAGGCGCGTGAGCTGGCCGAGCTACCAGGGCGTATCGAGTCGCTGGAGCAGGAACAGACGGCGCTGCACGCGCGTCTGGCCGATCCCAGGCTCTATCAGGGCGACGGCACCGAGGTCGTCACCGTCAAGGCGCGTCTGGGGGCCGTGGACGCCGAGCTGGAAGCGGCCTATGCACGTTGGGAGGCGCTGGCTGCACGCGAGTGAGGCGCCCGATCGAAGCACATCCACATCCATCTATTCGGAGTAGAGCCATTGAAATTCACGGTCGAGGGCTTCCGTGCCTGGAAGCACAAATGCGTGACCCTGCTTGGTATGTCCGGGGTCGGCAAGACCCATCTCGCGGCGCTGCTGCGTCGTCACGACTGGTTCCATTACTCGGGTGATTATCGCATCGGCACCCGTTATCTCGATGAGCCGATCCTGGATCTGATCAAGTCATACGCCATGCGTGATCCCTTTCTACGCGATCTGCTGCGGCGCGATTGGATCACCATTCGCAATGTGATCAAGATCAATGATTTGGGCCCGGTACTGAGCTTCATCGGCAAGCTCGGCAACCCCGAGCTGGGTGGGTTGCCGCTCAATGAGTTCAGCCGCCGCCAGGCGCTCTATCGTGAGGCCGAGATCGCGGCCATGCTCGATCTGCCCGAGTTCGTGCGCAAGGCGCAGGAGATCTACAACTATGCCCATCTGGTCAATGATGTCGGCGGCAGTCTGTGTGAACTCGACGAGCCGCGCGTCATCGACCTGCTTGCCCGACACAGTCTGATCCTCTATATCCGCGTCCCCGAGTCCGACGAGATCAAGCTCATCGAGCGTGCCCAGGCCGATCCCAAGCCACTCTATTACCGGCCCGAGTTCTTGCAGGCCGCGGTTCGGGACTATCTAGAACTGCGCCAGCTCGACTATGTGGCCCAGATCGATCCGGACGACTTCACGCGCTGGGTCTTCCCGCGTCTCTTTCATTCGCGCGTGCCGCGCTACGAGGCGATCGCACGCCCGCACGGTTACACGGTCTCGTCCAAGGATGTGGCGCTGGTGCGTGACGAGGCCGATTTCCTCGAGCTCGTCGAGTCGGCCATCGCGCGCACCGCGTGAACATTGCGAGGATCGACCATGCCCATCGTCGCTCACAACGATCTCCCGACCTTCGCCCGACTGCGCGAGGAAGGTCATCAGATTCTTGATCCCGATTTTGCGCTCCATCAGGACATCCGCGAACTCCATATCGGTCTGCTCAATATGATGCCGGACGCGGCCTTGGCGGCAACCGAGCGCCAGTTTTTTCGCTTGATCGGCGAGAGTAACCAGATCGCACAGTTCTATGTCCATCCCTTCACGCTCGCGGAGCTTGAGCGTGGTCCCGAGGCGCGCGCCCATGTCGAGCGCTATTACCAATCCTTCGACCAGATCCGCGCTGAGGGGCTGGATGCACTGATCATCACCGGCGCCAATGTCACTGCACCGGATCTGGCGCTGGAGCCGTTCTGGGAGCCGCTGATCGAGGTGGTCGACTGGGCCTACGACAACGTCTGCTCGACGCTCTGTTCGTGTCTCGCGACCCATGCGGTGATGCAGTTTCGCTATGGCGAGCGGCGGCGGCGTCAGCCGTTCAAACGCTGGGGGGTCTTTCCGCATCGGGTGCTGGTGCGCCGCCATCCGCTGGTGGCTGACGTCAATACCTGTTTCGACGTGCCACACTCGCGCTTCAACGACATCAGTCATGAGCAGTTCGTCAGGGCCGGTCTGCATGTGCTTGTCGAGAGCGAGGAGGCGGGTGTGCATCTGGCGGTCAGTCCAGACGGCTTCCGGCAGGTCTTGTTCCAGGGGCATCCCGAATACGACACCATTTCCTTGCTCAAGGAATACAAGCGTGAGGTGGGGCGCTTCATCGCCGGTGAGCGGCCTGACTATCCACCCTTCCCAGACAACTACTTTGGGCTCCAGGCGCGGGCCATCCTCGATGAGCATCGCGAGCGCGTCATCCAGGCGCTCGATCAGGGCCGGACCCCACCAGAGCTGCCGGAACGGCTCATCGCCCCCAGTCTGAACAATACCTGGCACGACACGGCCGAGGGCGTCATCGGTAACTGGATGGGGCTCATCTATAAGGTCACCCATCTCGATCGCCGTCAGACCTTCATGGCAGGCATCGATCCGAACGATCCGCTCGGATTGGGCCTCAGGTAAGGCGGCCTGAACCTGCACGGTCGGCTGGGTTCGCGTGCCGACGGGGTGTCTCCGGCCCAGAGATCGGGCACGCCGCTCGGTACGCCATCCTGGCCGGTGCGCGTGACGACCTCGACGCCACCCGGTCTGAAGGTCGGGGAGGATGTCAAACGAGCGGTCTTAAGTGAAGGAACGGCGACACCCGAGCGAGGCGTTCAACGACTCTCGAACCGGCGAGGCCGGCATTCAGGCACACTGAATCCTGATCTGCTCGGGCTTGAGCGGCAGAAACACGGTGACGCGCTCGCCGTCCCTGGAGGTGGCGATCTGATAGCGCGCGGCCGAACGTGCGCCGAGCACCGTTTCCAGCTTGCCGTTGATCCGCGACTTGTGCGGCTCGAAGTATTTCGCACAACGGATGGTGATGGCCTTGCGCTCGGTGATCGCCTTCTCGATGCGCTCATAGGCCGCGCTCATGGGATTGAGCACCCGACCGGCCAGGGCCAGGAACTCTTCGGCCAGGGCTTGGGCCGACCAGTCGGTAGCCTGCTCGCCACGGGCGGCCCGCTCGGCCAGCCATAGCAGGATCAGAAACTCCGTCTCGCTCAGTCCCAGCGCCTCATCATCGGCCCAGGCTTCACGGCAGGCGATGTCCAACACCAACTGCGGCGCTTGCAGTCCGCGATTGGCCGTGGCCACCACCCGGCTGAAGCTCGCCTGCCCAGTGCGCAGCCGCTCCGGCAAACCGTCGCGTAGCCTCACGAAGGGGATATCGGCCAGATCCACACGCGCGTTGCGCGCATCGACCGTGACCTCCTTGTCGCCGCGCTTGCTGTGGATCGGATGCTCATAGGGCGTTGGATAGTAGAAGTCGCGGTTGGTCTCATAGGGGTCGGAGACCAGCACATGCGACAGCCGATCCTGGGGCCGCCCGTAGAGCGAGAGCGCATAGCCGAGATAGTAGCCCATGGTCTTGCGCCCACCGGCGATGGAGACATGGAGCTCGCTGTCGGGGTCGGCGGTCAACGCGCGCAAGGTCTCAGTGATGAAGTCCGCGGCCAGGGTGTTGTCGGCCTGGGTGCGGATGTCGTCGAGCGGGCGGCCCTCGGCGTCCCGAAGGACATGGATCTGCTCAGGCGTAAAGAGGATCGGGGGGAGCCCATAGTCCTCACACAGCCGATGGAACCAGCGCCCGCCGGCCAGCAGATTGAGCCGGGCGTTGTCGGCGCCGGTGGCGGTGGTGATCAGATGGATCGCGTGCGGGATCCAGGGATCCTCATCCCGGCAGGCCAGCGCATAGAGCGTCTCGGTGACGATCTGCGGGGTCAGGCCGGTGACGGCGAGCAGGATACGACGGGGCGTGGGTTGGGTCATGCGTGATGCCTGTGACAGTCCGGTCTCAATCGGACGCATGGTGCGCGTAAACGCGCTCAGTCGCCTTGCCTGCAAGCTTGCGGGACAGGCGGCGCGTTTAGCCCCCGCTCAGTCTCGACCCGAAAGCCAATCGAGCACCAGCTCGCGTAAATTGGCCAGCTCATCGGGGCCAATCAGTCTGAAGCGAGCCTGTTTGGCCCGTTCGATCAGCACCTCCGAGGGCTGACGCGCCGACAGCAACCAGGTATCGCCAAACAAGCCCCTCGCATCCTGACTCAGGCTTTTCAGCTTGTAGGCGATGTCGTTCTCGTTGTTGGGACCGATGCGCGGTGTCTTGTATTCGATGAACAGCAGCTGATTGATGTGGCAGGCCAGAACATCGAATTCGTTGATGGTCTTCTGTGTGTCGGCCCACACCCCCTCGACACTGAGTCGCGTATCGAAGGCGCCGGCATCCTTGACCGTGTGCCAGGCGTATTCCTTCAGCCAGCCACCGCGCACGAAGCGCGCGGCCTCGACGCTGGTAAAGGTGACGTCCGGCGAGCCGTCCTGCCAGGTGATCAGCCCCGCCTTCATCAGCTCGCCCAGCGCCTTGGCCCAGATCCCGAACGGCACGGTCTCGAAGGCCTGGTCGGGCGCCACCAGCCGCTCTTCGTAAGTGCCGGGAATGTTTTCCAGCGCCCGGTCGACCAGGCGGTTCATCGCCCCGATGAAGGTTTGCAGATTGGGATCGGCGATATGCTTGCCGAGAAACTTGCAGGTAGCCTTACGCTGATTCACGGCCTCACGCCAGCTAACATCATCGGACGCCGCCCGGCGGAACCGAAACCCCTGGGCCGCCAGATACAGCGGCACATCGAGCACGTTACCCATCGGCGTGGGTTCAGGCAGCGACGCCTGCGCATTGGGCAGATATTCGATGCGCCGGTGGGCCGTGTCGGTGTAAAGGATGTGACTGGCAATCCCACGAAACGCCTCGACGAATCCCAACGACATCAGCTTGGTGCCGCCGGTGGCATTGAGGACGATTTCAGCGTCCGCCTGCTCCTCGATGAGCCGATCGGCCAGCGTATCGGCATACGCCTTGATCTCGCGCAGTCCGGCATCGGGCACGTCCAGGCACAGTTCCACCCCGATGCCCTGCTCCTTCAGGAGCTTTTCGAGGCGCCGGTCGAGACGACGCTCGGCCATCTCGCGGGTGACCATCAGGAGCACCCGATCCGGGCGCTCCATGAGGATGGGGATCAGATTGGGCAGGATCTGAGCGGACACCAGCGCGATATGGATTTTCATAGCCATCATCTTGTTGTGTTTGCTGATGGTTCGTCGGCGAACGCAATGACCTCGATGCGCTCGGCGGCGGCACGTTCGAGACGCCGATCATTGGTCCAGAACTCATCGCAACCCGCGTCGATGGCCGCGGCGAGGTGCAGGGCGTCGGGAGTCGAACAACCGATGTTGTGCACGCAGTTCGGTTGCCTGCTCGAACACCGATTGGCTCATGCCCAGAGTGCACACTTCGGGGCGAGCAAAAAATTGCTCGAATCGCTCCAATAACGGCATGTCGCTGTGCCGCATGGGAAAGATGCGGAATTTCAGACGGGTGAGCGGGGTTATGTAGATCCGCACCTGATCGATACGCGGATCGAGTCGCGTGGTCATGCGCTGGCTCTAGGGTGCGACACCCTGAACCCGATAGATGACGACGCAACTATCCCAATAGATCCGGCTCATGGTTCCCCCCAACTCGCACGCTCCCCGGCCAGATAGGCGTCGATCTCCTCGCGCGTGTAGCACCGCTGCAACGGATGAGCGTCCAGTTGCCGAAAGAAATCTTGCAACGAAGTGCTGTCGTTTGGCCCAAATCGCTCGGGTACGAGCACGATCACCTCTACCTCTCCTTTCGGCGAGTCGGCCGGCAGCTCCAATTGGAGCCGGCGGCGACTGTCGATGGTGGCGTTGAATTTCAGGGCGCGCATGGTCGTGTCCTCGCGGGCGGTTTCGGGGTCAGGCCGATGCCTTCTGTCGCAATGCCTGGATCTGCTCCTGACGTTCGCGTTTCTTCTTGCTTGCCGGCCAGCCGATGTAGCCATAGATCTCCTCGGCCAGATCGGCCAGGGCCATACAGTCCGCTGCCGGCCAGGACTCGACCGCCTCCTTGAACAAGGCCACCAGCCGATTGGCCAATTCACCCCCGGCTTGCCGGAGATTGGCCTGCCGATCCTGTTCCAGCCGCATGCGCAGTGCTTCCAGTTGACGCCCCTGCTCAGAGAGCGTGGCCAGCCGCGCCGCTCGCTCGGCCTCTTCGCGCGCCTGGCGTTCAGCCGCCTCGCGCTGGGCCTGGTCACGCGCCCGCTCGGCCTCGAGACGCTCGCGCAAGGTGCGGCGACGGGCCTCGACGGCATCGCGCCAATGCGCCTCGGCAGAGGCTTCGTTCAGACCTTGCTCAGTCAGGCCAACAGGCCACTCGGCGAACGCCTGATCGTGCAGGACCGCCTCGACCAGTACCCAGCCGAAAGGGATCAGATCCCGGCGTTGCTGGATGTCCTGGGCGGCCAGCCACACGGTCTTGGTGACGGGCAAATCCTCGTAGCGGGTCTTGCCGGTGGCGGGATCCTTACCCATGTTGATCTTGATCGAGCGCACGCCGTTGAGCGTCACCGACTCGGCCCCGCTATAGAAACCGACCCGCAACAAAAAGGCGCGCCGGGCGCTGAAGGCCGGTTCCTGGGCGTCGAGGATCTGTCGGATCGCTGCATGCCAGGTGGCGTCCAGATAGCTGCGTGATCCCAGTTCCTGAAGTTCGCGCTCTAGGATCGGGCGATAGAACGCCTGGCAGGCCTCGGCCAGTTCCTCGAACGTCCAGCGCAACTCGGGCTTGGGCAGCTCGGGGCGGGTCAGGCCGCCGAGTTCTTGGAGTGATAGTCGCCCCTGAAAGGCGCGTGGGCGCATGGGCGGGATGCACTCGACGACCTGGCGCAGGTTCTCGGCCTGTGCGGCGACCTCGCGCCCATCCTTGGTGACCGGCTGACGCTTGCGGTTGACGGCGTAACGGATCTCGGTGCCGAGCGTCTCGGGCGGGCGCACGTCGGCGGCATCGCCGAGTTGGACCAGACGCATTGGATCCTGGTCGAAATTGGCATAGCCGAACAGGCGTTTCTGGAACGGGACATTACGCGCGTTGGCAGGCAGACGCTTGATGTCATCCGGCAGCGACGCGCCGCCATTGACCCGATCGAGCAGCGCGGTGCGGATCGCCCCCTTGAGGCTGGAGCCGGGCAGGATCGGGCGGCGGGTGGCGGCATCACTATAGGTACGCATGATGCGTAGCTGGTTGATGATGTCGCGCTCGCGCTGGGCGGTTTTACCCACCCGCTCGGCGTACTCGGCGGCGATGGTCGGCAGCACCGGAATCACATGCTCGGCCTCGGGGATCAGCCGCTCGGCCTGACGATGAAAGAACCCCTGCACCTGCTTGAGCAACTCGACCGTGGGCGGACCGTTCAGAATACGCAACAGGTCGGCGCGGGCCGCCTCCGGCAGTGCCCGCAAGGCCGCCTCGGGACTGAAGCTGTAGAGTCCCGTACCGTCGATGACGTACTGGGTCGGCTCATAGTCCTCACCTGTGCCGATATGCAGCGGCGAGAGCGGCGTGATCGCGAGGTTCCAGGTCGAGAATCCGTGACTCATGCGGCCACCTCCAGCAGCGGCAGATGGATCGGAATACAGGGGGCATAGCCCTGGTGGACGGTCTCGGGGATGACCTTGGAGAGCGAACCGTCGCCCCCGAGTCCCTGTCCGATGAAGGGTGACTCGGGCATCCGGCGCGGGGTCAGAATCGCCCCGGCGCGCGCGAGCAACAGCGGGGTCTTGAACGGATTGCCCTCGTGCACTGCCAGATCCCCGTGACGCCCGAAACGGGTGAAGACCTCGTAGAAGCAGCGGTCGGCGTCCCACGCCAGCCCCTGGGGCGCACAGGGGGCGAGCGTCAGACAGGCATTGGCATTGTCCTGCTGCGGCCAGGGGGCGTTGGGGATCGTCTCGACGTCGAACTTGCCCAGTCCGATGCTCGCGTCCCGTCCAAAGCCCGAGGTGCCGATGTCGGCGAAGAGTTGCGCGATCTCATCGCCAGACAGACGCTCGGGGTCGAAGACCAGGCGACAGACGAGCGCCACCCCGGGTGCGTGCCAGCGCTGCATCTGGGTATAGGGCGCAAACTCACCGCGTCCCGTGGTGCCTGTCAGCCGGTTGAGGCTGTTGTGGGGTTGGGGATGGGTGAGCGACAGCGATCGCGGCGGGTCCGTTTCCGAGCGCTGGGCCGCGAGCAGCTCGCCATCGCTGTGGGCCTGACCGAGCCAGTCGAGCAGCGGCACGGACAGTGCCGTCAGCGGGATCCAGTGCCGACGCTTGGCCTGCTTGCGATCGGCGCCAGGGATCTCACGAAACAGCGACAACGGCAAGGCCGGACGCGGCAGATAGCCCTCGGGTAAGGCATCCGAGACGACCGCGAAGGGGCGTCCTGCCGTATAGCCGGCGAGTAGCGCCGTGAGGCGCTTGACCCCGAACCGATGCCGGGCCGCCCAGCACAGTTGCCCAAATAGCGTGTCACCCAAGAGCAGCGACCCGAACGCGGTCAGCGGGCGCAGACGCAGTGCAAGAGTCTCCATCCAGTGGCCCCCGCTCAGTCGAGCCTCAGTTGATCCAGACGCGCTTGAAGGTTGTCCTGCCCCAGCGTGAGGCCCTTGAAGCGGATCTTGCCGTAACCGCGCGACCCCGAGCCGCCGAGCCCGGTCAGCTCCAGGAGCTTGAGGCCCACCAGCAGCTCATCGAGCAGATCCTCGCCGTCGTGCACCCTGAGGGTGAGTTGAAAGTTGAAGCGTGCACCTGCCGGCACGCGCTCGGTGTTGCGCGGATGCTCGGCCACGCCCCGGATGCGGTCGATCATGTTCTCGGTCTTGTGCTCGGTCAGGAGCAGGTTGTGGTCCCGCATCTCCGCGACCCAGGCCGGATCGAGATTGCAGTCCCAGAACGCCAGCCGCGTGGGGCCGATCTCGCGCACCAGCTCTAGATCGGGATCGCCCTCGGGCGCCCCGCCGAAGAGCTTGAGGATGACCTTGGCCGCATGCTGTTGCGCGGACGACAGCTCGGGCTTGGCGACATCACGGAACCCCACCGGCTTGCCGTCGGTGATCCCGACCAGTCCGGCACGCCATTCGAGCAGACTACGCATCTTGCCCTTGAGGCTGGAGCCAGGGATGTAGGGTTCGCTGGTGACCGGGTTCTTGACCACCGGATTGTCGGTACCGCCGATGTGCATCTCGGTGCTGCTGCCGCCGATGTGCAGTCCGCTGATGAGTTCGATCTGGCCGGTGAGCTTCTGGATCTGGGTGAGTTGCATGGAATGGTCCTGATTCGATAAACGAGGGGTTAGGCATCGACTGTCTGCGGAAAACCAGGGCACAGCACCGATTGCGCGAGCTTGCCGTCAGGCCGGTAGAACAGCATGGCGCCGCTGTCCTCGCAGAGCCAAACCTCTTGCGCGCCCTGTTCGAAATAAAGCAGTCGTTTATCCACGAGTTCCGCCAGGAGATTGTTCGGCGAGGCGACCTCCACCACGATCTCCGGCGCGGCGGGATAGGGCGTGATCGTTCCATGTCGCTGCAAAAAGGCCGTCGAACACCACACCACATCCGCAACCTTGACGTTTTTCGACGTTTGAATGCTGCATTCGACAAAAGCCTTTCCCGACGGCATCTTTTCCTTCAATAAAAAAGCAATCGCGGTTTGCAACATGCCATGCAGGTTACTGGCTGGAGTCATTTCGATTTTGCCCCATTCATTCAATTCGATCTTGAACGGCAGGTCCGCCAGGAGTGGATCGTCAATCACTGAAGACCAATTCACTTTGTTCACCTCCACGACCAGATCTCGGATCGAATGGATAGTTAGGGACCCGCGCCCCTAGTTCTCGCGCGGGCGCTCGGCCTTGTAGAAGCCCAGGAAGGCCTCCAGGAACAGCTTCACCTGGCCCAGTGTCTTGGCATCCTCGGCCTGACGCAGACAGTGATTGAGCAGGGCCACGAAGTTGGCATCGACCAGATCGCGCCCCTTGGCATAGGCGGCCTTGGCGTTGAGCATCAGGATGAAGGGCCGGTACTCCGCAAAGCGCTCGGGGGCCTGCTCCACCTTGGCCACCCACATCAACAGCTCATCGTAGAACCGGCGCAGTTGGCTCGGCTTGTTGCAGCGCTGGTTGCTCTCGCTGATGGTCTTGGCACAGCGCTGGGCTACCTCGTTGAACAACTGGGCCTCCAGGTTGGCGCCAAACCGGACCCGGCTCAGATCGATGCCCGGCACAGGGGGTTCGTCGCGCCGTTGGAAGCGGTTGTCGCCGCCCCGCTGGGGGCCGCGTGGGTTGGAGTAGTTGGAACGTCCTTCGGCCATGGGATGAATCCTCTCAGTCGCGGGTCTGATAGAGATGGGTAAAGAGCGCCAGGCGATAGGCACCGCCGAAACGCTCGATGCCCTGCTGGGCGATGACCTGAGCCAGACGCTGCATCAGGCGCCGACGTTCCGGTTCCAGATCGCGACCACGCAGGCGTTGCTCCAGCATCCGATAGGTGCGATAGGCAAACTGGCTGTGCCAGATGGCATCCTCCGGGCGTGCGGTCTTGGGATTCTGGAACCGCTCCGCCTTGTCGATGAGTTCCAGCAGGCCATAGAGATATCCGGTGCTCAGACCGATCTCGGTCACCAGCCCCTCCAGTTCGGTGCGCGCCTGGTCCAGTTCATCGAAGGTCGTCCAGGGTACGGTCTGGCCAAAGCCGGTCACGCTGTCTTTCGCGGGACGGTGCGTCTTGGCCGCCTCCAGGGCCTGTTCGCCAAGTTCCGCCAGATGGCGCACGGGGAGCCCCGGCTTGGTGGTCGAGAGACCGGCCGAGAAATGGATGCCGGGGTTCTCGGCGACATAGCACCGAAACGCGGCACGCAGTTCACGCGCCAGATCCATCTGCGTCTTCCAGGGGCCGATCAGGAAGAAGTCATCCCCGCCGGCAAACACGGTATAGGCATTCTTGTAGCGGGTGCGGCACAGCCACGGCAGATAAAGGGCGAAGAAGGCGTTCATCTGGCGCGAGAGCGCGGCCATCTTGGCGAAGGTCGGGGCCTTGAGTCCGCGCTGGAAAATGGCACCCAGGTTGTCCACATCGCCCTTGAGCGTGGTCAGGGCGCGAATGCCGACCCAGCGCCCGCGCCCATCGAGGCGCTGATCCTCACAGGCCAGATGGTTGAAGGTCTTGGGTTCGCCGGGACCGGCGTCAAACGGCTCCTCGGGATCGGCGCGACCGTATTTGTCCTCGAACCAGGGATGACCGACCTCATCGCCCAGAAAGCGCGGGATATAGGCGTTGATCGCGCGGCGCGCGTAGCCGTTCCACAGCGGGCAGGTGCCGTCTTCATCCGGCAGACTGAAATCCCAGACCCGTAACAGGTTGTCGCACCAGACCTCGGGACCAAAACGCCCGCTCGCCTCCTCGTCGCCGGTGAAGCCGATGCGATAACCGAACAGGTCGATGGCGAGCGTGTCGCGGACGATCGGGGAGCGACTCACCAACAGCCGTTCGTGGCGGGTCAGCCAGTTGCCCAGGTCGATCTGGTCCTTGGCCAGACGCCCGAGCTGGATGGTGCGACCGGCCTCCGTGAGGTGCGTGACCGCCGGCGACCGTCCGTCGATCTGACAGACGCCACGGGTGTTGTCGAAGCGGTCGAGGAAACCCGTAAAGGCCGCCGTCGGGGCCGACTCGCCACAGAGCCCGAAGCGTTGGGCCTTGGCCTGTTCGAGCTGGGCGAACAGCCGTTTCATCAGTGCGTCGAAGCCCCTCACCCCTGTCCCTCTCCCGTTGTGAGAGGGGTGAGTCGAGGTCAGAAAGTCGTTACACGAGGCCGCCATCCATGCCAGTCCCACCCCGAACTGTCCGTGACTGTGCTCCAGACACCAGGCGTCGATGTCGCGACGCACGCGCTTGAGCGCCTCCAGGGTCTCGGCGGTGTTGGGCGCCACGATCAGGAACTTGCCGGCGGCGTTGATGATCTGGCTGGTTGCGGGCAAGGCCAGCGCATCGAGCACCCGCATGGCGGCGCATTCGGTCAGGAGACCGACGTAGAACGAGCGTCCGCGCAACAGCTTGGCGGCGCGGCGGTTGGTCTCCCCGCCGCTGGCGAAGATAAACTCCTGGATGCCGAACAGATCGCCCTGGATCAAAAGCAACTTCGACTCATCCCAGTCGCGGCGGTCGTGCTGCGCCTGAGCCACGGCCTCGGGATCATCACCGCGCTCGTGATGGTAACGCCACAGCGCTACGGCCAGCGCCGCCACGGCCTTGGAGTGGTCGTAGAGTGAGACCTCCGGCCGGACGCCAAAGGCGGTGGCCGAGGGGATGGCGTGGGTGAAGGTCAGCCACAGGGTCTCGAAGTGGTCGAGCCACAGGTCGAGCCGTGCGCGGTGTGAGGTCGGGATCGCGGTCAGCGCCTCAAGAAAGCCATCCCAGAGCCGGCGATAGTCGGCCTGAGCCTGGCCGACCTGGTTGGTTTCGACCTCCTTGGCCGGCACCGGGAACAGCGTCAAGGGCGCCAAGGGCCGGAGCGGATAGCGTTTGGTCAGTGTCTCCGGCTTGGTGTCTGTCTCATCCAGACAGATCTGCTCAAACAGCGTCAACTGCCGGGACGTGATGTGGTTGAGCTTGGTACTGGTCTGCTCCTCGCTGTCGTTGTAGCGGTCGAAGGTCTCGCGCTCGAAGCCCGAGGCCACGCGGTCGGCGGTGGCGATGATCCACTGCATGAACGTGGTCGGTTTGTGGTGACAGGCGGCGGCATTGATGAGCGAGTCGTCGGCGTCGCGATCCTTCCAGGCCGCAAAGGGCGTCATGTCCTGACCGACGAGGCCCGGCAGGTGCGGTTCCAGTTGGTCGATCGCCAGCGCGGTATAGGCCGCATGGCGATGGCTGTACCAGTGCCGACCGCCTTGCTCCTGACGGCGGGCGTAGAGCTGAAGATGGGTCTCCAGCGCCTCGGGGTCGATCATAAGCCCCGCACGCTCGGCGAACTTGCCGACATCATGCAGCAGGCCCGCGAGTGCGACCCGGCAGGAGGCGGCCAAGCGGTCATCGTGTGTCATCGGTTTCTCCATGCGGCATATTCTCCAACTGTTTTCCGATCTGTCGTCTAGCGCAAGCTTGCAAGCCGATAGCGCCCCAACCCGAAGGCCGTACCCTGCCCGACATGCGTCCACTGCCCGAACCAGAGCGCCGGCCACAGCTCGGCAAGCGCCGGGCCTTCGAGGCTGACTTCACCGATCAGCCCCCCGAGCTGCATCAGCGCCTCCTGACGCGAGGAATAGCGCGTCCAGTCGTGCCAGCGCAGCCAATCGACCTCCAGCCGCAGGGCAGCCGGATCGGTCGGCAGCCGACGATGATCGAAGCGGTCGGGATCACCGCCATGCGCGGCGGCCAGGGTGCGCAGTCGGCGATAGAGGGCATGGGCGATGTCGAGCGCGGTCAGCTCGCGCGCGCCGATGCGCCGCCCGTCGCGCTTGAGCCGCCAGGGGGTGAGCAGGTGTAGATGGGCGCGTGCCGGGACTGGTGGCACCAGGGGCGCGACGGTCTCCAGCGCCTCATAGCGTCCGACGGTGGCGTCATAGACCGTCTGCCAGTCCTCTGCGCCGAGCGTCCCTTCGCGCTCGACGGCGGTCAGGGTGAAGCGTCCGCCTGAGCGCCCGAAACCGCGCGCCCCGGCCAGGCCGAAGGCGTGGATCAGGTAGGGCATCTGCTGGATGCCCGCGCCCAGCAACTGGAGATCGAGGTGAAAGGCGGTGTCCGGCTCCACCACACGCGGGGCGCACGGATCGATGGCGAGGATGAAGGGATGCGGTGATCCGCCCGGTGTGCCCTGGGCGTCTGGGGTCTCGAACAGGGTCGAATAGACGCAGTGGTGGATGAGCAGACAGCCCGTACAGGTCGGCTGACGGGTGACACAGGCGGTGCGGCGCAGTCCGTAGCCGAGCAGTCCCCGCCAGGCCGAGCCGCTGTACTCGGGCAAGCGGATCGACTCCTGAGCCGTGAAATGAACGCGGAAGTGCGCCAGTGGCGGCACAGACTCGACCGTCGGCCCCGTGGCCAAGGGCTTCGGGTCGGGGGCCGACCCATCTGCCATCTCGAAACTGGCTGTCATGGACTGCAACGACTTCAGCTCGACGGGTTCTTTCCAACCCATGTCATCAGCCTCCTCAAGGCTTCGATCCAATGGCCGCTGTGCGCCGTGGCCTCCCTGCCTCCCTGGCCTACCTACCTCCCTGGCTTCAGACGGGCCACCGGCGCGGGGTGCATCGTCTCAGCTTTGGTTGGTCATCGCCGGGGCTGCAAGCTTGCGCCAGTTGGAATTCAGGTTCGCACGCGGGCGTGCACATGGAAGTGTCGCCTTAAGCGCAGTTGACACCAAGTGATCTAGATCAATTTTCGAGCCGAGTGTGGAGGCGGGTTGTAGAGGGCGGCTTTCAATTTGTGGGAGTGGCTTTAGCCGCGATTCGGAGCCGATTTATTTGTCGCGGCCAAAAGCCGCATCCTCCGGGATGCGTGGGTGGGGTAGGAGCGCCTTCAGGCGCGATCGCGGTGCCCATCCCCGCATCAACCGCCAAGATCGCGGCTAAAGCCGCTCCTACCGTTGTGATTTCGGCCAGTCAGCGCACGACGCTCGAGTCTTAATCCCCTCAAAAGCGGGTCTCGATGCGAACAGGCGTGGATGGGCCTGACGCAAGCCGTCGCGCCGGTCCTGTTCCAGGTCACAGAGGCTGGTCAGCCACAACGGGGCCAGCGCCCCGGGTGTGGTCGTGGCGAGCAGGCGGAACCGGTCACAGCCAGTTCGGCCAGCTCTGAGCCGAACGCTTTCTGATTGACCCGCGCCCAGGCTGTGCGCAGACAGCCGGCCAGGGTCTAGGGTGGCGGGAAGCGCGGTGCATCGGCACCGGCCTGATCGTCGAACGGACGTCCCGAGCGCACGATCAGCGGGGCCAGGGGCTCCAGGCTGACCACTGGACTCGGGGGCACCGATTGGACAGGCTGACGTTGCACGGGCGTGGCAGATTTACTGGTCTCATGCTACCCCGCCTTTGCCTGATGCTTATCCCGTTTCTGCTGCTTATCGTAACGAATCGGGCCTTTGTGCTTGGATTTGGCCATCGTTGCGAACCTGTGCGTTTTCGGGCAGCCAATCGGAGTCCAGCATGGTCTCCAGCGGCCAGGGGCAATCGAGCGGCAGATCGGATAGTCCCGTCTCGCGCACGGCCAGATCGCGCCCGTCGCTCCAGGCATCCGCAAACCAATCGGGATCGGAGAGGGTGCGTTTCAGACTGGGCGTGCGCTTCAAGCGGCGCGCGATGGCGGCGCGCTGGGTGCGGATCGTGGATTCCCAACTAGCACCGCGCCGCTCGGGCTGGTAGCACCATTTCAGCAAGTGCCCGATCAGGATCGCCATGCGGCTGATCAGCTCGCGTTGCTCGCTCTTGCCCACATCCTCGATCTCCTCGGCCAGGTGCTCTAGGTCGAGCCGGTCGAAACGGCCGGCGCGCAGTGCTTGTGCCTGCTCGTTGGCCCAGGCGACGATGTCAAGGTCATACAAGCTGGATGATGATTTCATTGATTACGGACTCCCAGATCAGCAATGGTGTGGGCGGAGAGCCAGCGCGCCAGAATCAAGGTATCGGCCAGGGTGGCCAGCGATTGGCGACGAGAGGCCATGAGGATCGCGGTGCGTTGCTCCGTCGTCAGGGCTTCAGACCCGCCCCGGTCCTGGGCGCGGTCGAGCATCTGTGCGACCTCGGCCGCATGCATGCCGTGCGTCGTCGGACTGTTATCCTCACGCATCCAGGCCAGACGCCGGTCGATCCGGCGACGATCCGCCACCAGAAGCGCAGTTGGCCGCGAATGCCCGCCGCCCGGATCGGCATCGCGGTATCGACTTCCGCCGCCCGGACCCCGCCGCCATACAGCGGCGTGACCAGCTTGCAGGTGTAATGGGTCCAGGGATCGGCTTCAGCCGCCTTGGTTTCAGACCACGCACTCAATGCAACGCTGGGATCAAGCTCCAGGGTAGATCGACGCATCTCAAAGGCTCCGTGTGGGTGTCTCGGCGACGGCTTCAGTCTTCGTACAGTTCCATACGAACAAAGGGGGCGTAGTGGGCGCGACGCTCGGCCACCACGCGCGCCCCGGCATCGGTCTTGTGGTTCAGGGTCAGCAGGGCATCGTATTCGACATGATCGACGATGCGCCATACCAGCAGTCGCCAGCCCTCGACCGAGACCAGATAGCGGTCACGGGTATGATCGCCGCGCTTGAGCCAGAACAAACCGTTGCTCCATGACTCGTGTTTGCCGACCGCCAGTTGCTCGGGCGAGCGAGCCACGCGCGCGATGTAGTCATCAGGGTTGCAACCTTCAGTGCCACGAACCTTGAGTAAATCATCGAGCGCCCGCCGCGACAGATAGGGCACCAGCGCCGTGGGCCGCTCCAACTCCTCCCAGATCAGGAAGCCGACCGGCGACAGACTGACCTGCCCCTGACCGACATCCTCGAACAGCGACTCCAGAATCTCGCGCTCCGCGAACGACGGCAGCGCCTTGTCGAGTTCCGCACGCGGGATGGCCGTCTCGTTCTGGATGCGCTCCAGCAGCGGGCGCAGTGGTTCGAGCCGCGAGCGGGCAAACTCCACTGGCATCATCGGTAGCGGAATCAGGGCGCTGGATTGCTCGAAGATGTATTTCGCCTGCACACCCCGGAGCATCCCGATCAGCACCGTGTAGGGCACCAGACTCTTGAAGCCACCGGTGGGGTTGAGCACGCACTGTCCGGCGCCATTGGCGTCGATCTCGCGCAGCACGGCCTTGGTGAAATTGAGCACTCCAGCACTCCGGAAGGTCTGAGCATCCGTCACCTGCAAGCCTGAAATGACCTCGACCCGGCAGAGGATCCCCGGACGGGCCTGCTCCAGATAGCGCTTGACGGCCCAGGCACAGGCCTGTCCGTCGACCGTTTCGGAACTGAACAGCACCACTGTGTCCTTGTCGTTCACACCCATGCGGGCCAGCGAGTGGATCTCGGCGGATAAGTCTCGCGTGAGGGCGGTTTCATCCTCCATGCTGGCGGTGCGGAAGGTGTTGTAGATGACCTTGGACGCGGCCTCGACCCCGCCGTGTTCAGTCACCCAGGCGGCATCGAAACGGGGCGTTTGTCCAAAGAATTTCTTGGCGGCACTGGTGCCGCAGGTGCACAGATAGACGGGCATGATGCAACTGACTCCTGGAGACGATGAGCACTATCCGGCGACGAGCATGCTAAAACAAGACAATGTCCTCCGCACGGCGCTGACAGGCGGCGATCTCCTCGGCATTCATCCAGCCCCGAGCGAGGTTGACAGCCAGAAACGATCCGCCGCCGGTGCACGCCGGACAATGCAGATAAAACCGTGCTGCAACGAAGGGTGCGCATCGCCCAACGATTGCCGACCACGCCAGCCTCTCAACCGCTGGCAGCACGACGATGCCCAGAAGTTAATCGTGAAACAGCCAGTAAACCACACCGCCCACCACTGCCGCCCGCGACCACCGGCGCGGCAATCAGTACGCCCACGCCGGCTGCCATGCCCCCACCGACCACGCTGCCGATCGTCGCCAACCCAGCCGGTCCGGCTCCGGTCAGAAAGACGGTGGCGGCGGAAGCGCCGGTCCCCAGGGCGGCACCGACGTAAGTGCCATAGTGCGCGGCATCACAGGCCACCGGATCTTGGCAATCGGCGTACAGGGTCTGGTTCATGATCTTGGCGGCGCTCAGCCCCGTCGCACCGCCGATCGTCACTGGCCCGCCCGCAGCGGCCAGGGTTTTCATGATCGTCGCGCCCGATCCGCTGGCGATGACAGTCACAACCGTCGTGGTTTCAACCACGGACGCACCCGTAGCGACTGCATCGGCCGTCTTTGCAACCTGCTGCGCCTGCGGATTCTCCATCACACACGCGACGGTATCGGCCAACAGCTCGACACTATCAGCCGCCAAACCGAGCTTGTTCGCCCCATCCAGCACATTCACGCCAAACGCGGGCGCGCTGGCGGTGGTCAGCAAACCCAGGGCCAGCACCGTGCCGACTGCCGTTTGCCGTGCATGAAGATCGCACATCGTTCAAACCTCGCGGTGTGGTGAAGATGGGGCTCATTGTAGAGACCGCGCCGCACACTGCCGACGTCACAAGCTTGCAAAGACTCACAAGCCATCCCGCACCGGAATGAAGACGCCATCGGTCGTGGTCTGGATGTCTGCGAACCCCGCAGCGATCAAGGCGCTGTAACGCGCGATGAGCTCGGCCTTCAGGGCCGCCTTCTCCTCGGCCAGGACGGAAAGGATGTCGGCGCGCATCGCGTCGCGCGAGACCGCCTCGTCGATCTCGATGGCGGCCTTGTCGACGGCCAGCCAGGTGCCGACGCCGGCGGCGATACCGCCGACGAGCCCGCACGCCGGTGCCGCTGGTCCAAAGGGGGCGCAGAGGGCGGTGCCAGTCACGGCTCCGGCCCCGCCGGCGGCCAGTACGCTCACGCCTTTCTTGGCGGCGAACTTGGCCAGCATGGCCGCGGCGGCCTGCACGCTTTTCTTGGCTGCGACCTTGGCCACGATCGTCGCCACCAACTTTTTCGAGATCAGCGCGGCGGTGACCGCGCCAACCGTCGTGCCTGTGATTCCGGCCGCGCTCGCGCGCCAGACATCGCGTTCGAGGCGCCCCAGGTACTCGATATGCAAAGTCGCCTGTGCACAGGGGTTGTCACGGATCCGGGCCTCCAGGTCGTCATGCACCGCCTGCGAGACGTTGGCCAGTTCCTTCAGTGAATCTTCCCGCAGGTCGGTGTCGATGATGCCCAGCCGGCGGTGAAAGTCCGTGGCTTCAAACAGATGGGCTTCGAGCTTCTGGTCCATGAACTGACCAAAGTCGTCGGTCGCCAGGGCAAACAGGCGCTCGTATTCGCCCATCACGGTGAAATACCAGTCCAGATAGTCGTCGACCGCCGATTCCACGGTGGCAAAGAGCAGATCGAGTTCACGCTCCACGCGCGACGCGATCTCGCGCCCGAGTTCCGCTTCACGCGCCTGGATCCGCGCATTCAAGGCGCTGGCGTGCTCGGCGTTCTGCTCGGCCTGCGCTCGACACGGATCGATCCAGTTCAGCGCCTCCGAAGCGGGCGACTGAAGGTCGCTTGGATCGAGATCGCGCAGTTTCAGCATGGGATAGAGCGAGAACAGCGCCAGGACCAGGATGGTCAGCACGAAGGTCTTGCCCAGCGCGCCCTCGCCGGTGAGCGACTCAGCGCGGATTGCCCGCTGTTCGACCAGCGTGAGCACACCGAGCAACAGGTGCGTGAACACGAACGACAGCAGGCCCAGTTGCAGCAGGAACAGCCCCCAGGCCGCCAGCCGCATCTCAGGCGCTGGCAACGTCGGGATGTAACGTTGCGCGAGCGCCCAGATCCCCTGATCGATGGCGCCCAGCACGCCGACCAGCCAGCCGAGCCAGTCACAGGCAATGCCCTGCCGTTCACGCTCAAACGCCTGCTCAGCGACGGCGTGCCAGGTATCGTGACGCAGATCGGGCGCACCGATTACGAAGAAGTCCAGGATGAAGAACGCCAGGGTCAGCAGCCCCAGGTTGGCCAGACGCAGCGGCCAGCCACGGACCACGACACCGAGCCACTCCGGTTTTACTTGGCCGGTGACCCGACGCTGGAAGAACCGATAGACTGCGGTCACCACCGACGCATCCACCATCAGGACCATCCACTGCTGGGCGCTCAGTCGCGTGGCCATGACCAGCAGCAAGGCCGCCAACACCAGGGCGGGAACCACCAGAATCGCGGCACCGAGGTGTCCGCCCCAGAACAGACGGCGCGTCAGCGCCTCCTCGTGCATCGCACCGCTCAGTAACACCCGGCGCTTGAACAGAAAGCTCTCGCGCGTCGTCAGCCACAGCGGATAGGCCAAGAGCACCACCAGCAAGGGCATGACCCAGCAGGGGGCGGAGTGCATGGCGGCGGCGATCAGGAGCAGGCCCAGCGTCGTCAGCAGGGGCCACAGGAACAGTCCCCAGGAACTGGTGGGCAATGCATTGGAAGAAGTGTCCGTGTCCAGTATGCAATTCAACCTCGAAAGGAGTGTAGGTCAGGTGTTCAGTCGCGCGCCGATGCGCCGCCCGTCGCGCTTGAGCCGCCAGGGGGTGAGCAGGTGCAGATGGGCGCATGCCGGGACTGGCGGCACCAGGGGCGCGGTGGTCTCCAGCGCCTCATAGCGTCCGACGGTGGCGTCATAGACCGTCTGCCAGTCCTCTGCGCCGAGCGTCCCTTCGCGCTCGACGGCGGTCAGGGTGAAGCGTCCGCCTGAGCGCCCGAAACCGCGCGCCCCGGCCAGGCCGAAGGCGTGGATCAGGTAGGGCATCTGCTGGATGCCCGCGCCCAGCAAGACGGGCCACCGGCGCGGGGTGCATCGTCTCAGCTTTGGTTGGTCATCGCCGGGGCTGCAGGCTTGCGCCAGTTGGAATTCAGGTTCGCACGCGGGCGTGCACATGGAAGTGTCGCCTTAAGCGCAGTTGACACCAAGTGATCTAGATCAATTTTCGAGCCGAGTGTGGAGGCGGGTTGTAGAGGGGGGCTTTCGATTTGTGGGAGTGGCTTTAGCCGCGATTCGGAGCCGATTTATTTGTCGCGGCCAAAAGCCGCATCCTCCGGGATGCGTGGGTGGGGTAGGAGCGCCTTCAGGCGCGATCGCAGCGCTCGATGCCGGTTTCACCGCCCCAATCGCGGCTAAAACCGCTCCTACCGTTGTGATTTCGGCCAGTCAGCGCACGACGCTCGAGTCTTAATCCCCTCAAAAGCGGGTCTCGATGCGAACCCCTTGTGGATAACTTTAGGGGGCAAGCATGGATTTCGCCTCGGTCGCGTGTGCCCCGATCATGATGCCAAGGAGATGCACGTCATCGCCCTGTCGCTCATAGAGCACGCGCAGACCCTGGACGCTGTAGTCGCGGGTCTCGTCCCTTTGGCCCAGCGCGCGCGGCTGATCCAGCCTGGGCCGGACCAGCAACCGCTCAGCCCCCTGAAAGACCTGCTCGACCAGCCGCCGGGCCTGGATGGCCGAATCCCGGGCGACGAAGGCGGCGATGGCCTCGAGGTCGTCGAGCGCGGCGCGCGACCAGATCAGCTCTCCAGCCATCGATCCAGCCGCTGCCTGGCTTCGTCGTTGAGATAACCGCGCCCCTGGGCGATGTCCTCACGTCCACGTTCGGCCTTCTCCAGCCGATAGAGGTGATACTGGATGTCTTCCAGGGTGCAGTCGTCGGGCAATTGGCGCAGCAGTTCGGTCACGATCTGCTTGGCATGGCGCGCGGTTGGTGTTCGTGCCGTCGTCGCCGCGACAGGCGGAGACAGGGGGGCGCGAACACCAGGGCGAAGGTCGTCGGGAATCTCCATAAGCCAAGGACCCTAGGGTTGTGGATCGTCGTAGGTGTGAGTCAGCCCAATGGTCTCAGCCACCGGTGACCGGCGGGAAGAAGGCGACCTCCTGTCCGTCCAGGATCGGCGTCTCGGGGTGGGCCAGATCCTGTTCCACGGCGGCAAGAACGATCGCATCGGCGCCGAGCATCTCCGCCCAGACGCCACCCCGCGCACACAGCTGCCGGCGCAGTGCGGCGACGGTCGCGGTCTGCGCCGACCAGTCGAGCTGTTCTTCGCTGGTCGCGAGCCGTTCACGCAGCCGGGCAAAATAGCGGATCCGAATCATGGTGTCCTCTTTGAAGCTTGGTGCGATCAATAGAACAGCTCGGCAAAGGGCAGGAACTCGACCGGGTCACCGCGCGCGATGACCTGTCCCGGCTGGAGCTGGACCAGGCCATCGGCCCAGGCGACCGAGGACAGCACCGCCGAGGAGCGGCTGGGATAGACCGCGACCTCCAGCTCGCCATCGGCCCCGCGTTCCAGACGCGCACGCTGGAATTCGAGCCGCCGGTCTGGGCGCGGCCAGTCGAAACCGGCGCGGATCCGAAGCGGTCGCACCTCTAGCTCGCCCGCCACGCCCTGCATCCGGAGGATCAAGGGGCGCGCAAACAGCACGGCGGTGACAAAGAGCGAGACCGGATTGCCAGGACAGCCGAGCAGCGGCCTGCCCTGGACCTCACGATAGAGGAACAGAATCGCCGACAGGGCCTGATTCTGCGTCAAAGCCGCCACCTGGCCATTGACCGCCAGATCGGTCAGAAACGCCTCGACCTCCGCGGCCCCCAGCTCACGCGGGTGACGCTTGCCGTGGAACAGGATGAAGCGCTTGATCCAATGCACATATTGACCTTCCGTGCGGATGGAATAATGCTTCGTCCTGAGCCGTTCGCGCACCTGGTCGAGCAGGCGGGGTGGCTGGGGAGCGTTGGGAGGTGTCATATCTGGGGTCCTGCGGGCAAGGTTCTTTTTTATCAATCTGTTATACAGAATGCCCGCTTGCTAATAGGCATAACGCATCCAGATTATACACCTATATCGGTGTCTACTTTACGTTAGAAGGACGTCAAGACACAGGCACCCACGGGGTAGCAGACATGCACAACGAATTCACCGCAGTACTTGAGCGGGACGGTGAGTGGTACATCGCCTACTGTCCTGAGGTCCCGGGCGCGAACGGTCAGGGACGGAGCAAGGAGGAGGCCCGGAAGAGCCTCTCCGAGGCAATCGCCCTGATTCTCGAGGACCGGCGAGAAGACGCGTTTAGGGGCCTGCCAGCGGACGCCGAGCGTGACGTGGTCGTGGTCGAATGAAGCGAGGGGCTCTGCTACGCCACCTCCGGCGCCACGGGTGCTTTCTGAAGCGCGAAGGGAGTTCGCATTCTCTATGGTGCAATCCGCGTACAGGTGCTGTAGAGGCTGTGCCGAGACACGCCGAGGTTGCAGACCGATTGTGTCAGAAGATTTGCCGTGGCCTCTCGCTTCCAGAGTTGGGTCGCAAGTAGCGCCTTCTAACAAGCGGCTGGAACGGGACCGCTTGCTTCGCTGCGCGGCCCCTCAGCCGCAACGTTAGAAGTCGGCAAAGGGCAGGAACTCGACCGGGTCACCGCGCGCGATGACCTGTCCCGGCTGGAGCTGGACCAGGCCATCGGCCCAGGCGACCGAGGACAGCACCGCCGAGGAGCGGCTGGGATAGACCGCGACCTCCAGCTCGCCATCGGCCCCGCGTTCCAGACGCGCACGCTGGAATTCGAGCCGCCGGTCTGGGCGCGGCCAGTCGAAACCGGCGCGGATCCGAAGCGGTCGCACCTCTAGCTCGCCCGCCACGCCCTGCATCCGGAGGATCAAGGGGCGCGCAAACAGCACGGCGGTGACAAAGAGCGAGACCGGATTGCCAGGACAGCCGAGCAGCGGCCTGCCCTGGACCTCGCCAAAGACGAGCGGCTTGCCGGGGCGGATCTTCACCTGATGGAACTCGATCCGACCGAGTCGCTCGACGGCGGGCTTGAGGTGATCCTCCTCGCCGACCGAGACCCCGCCGCTGGCGATGATCAGATCGGCCTCGCGTGCGCCGCGGGCCATGGCCGCAACGGTCGATTCGAGATCGTCGGCGACGATGCCGAGATCCACCACCTCACAGCCCCAGGTCTGCAATAGCCCCATGAGGACGAAACGGTTGGAGTTATAGATCTGGCCGGGCTTCAGCGGTTCGCCGGGCAACGCCAGCTCGTCGCCGCTGGAGAGCAGCGCCACCCGCAGCCGCCGATGAACGACGAGCCTCGCCACGCCGACCGAAGCCGCCAGACCTAGATGCGCCGGCGTCAACCGCGTGCCGGATGCGATGACCTCGGCGCCAGCCCGGATGTCCTCGCCCGCGCGGCGGATATTGGCGCCGGCCTTGATCTCGAGCGGAATCCGCACCTGTCCGTCGGACGCCTCGCACACCTCCTGTTCGACCACGGTATCCGCGCCCTCAGGCACAGGCGCACCGGTGAAGATCCGTGCCGCCGTGCCGGGGGCCAGCGGTTTGCCGACCGCGCCGGCCGGGATGCGCTGAGCGACCGCAAGACAACCGTCGTGCGCGCTCAGATCGGCGTGCCGGATGGCATAGCCGTCCATGGCGCTGTTGTCCCAGCCGGGCACATCCAGGGTGCTCACCACGGGTTCGGCCAGCACCCGACCAAGCGCCGCTTCGAGCGGCAGGGTCTCGGTGCCGGCGATGGGTGAGACACGCGCCGTCAGAATGGCGACCGCCTGGTCCTTGGTCAGGGTCTTGCCGCCAGTTGCAACCGGTGCACAGTCGTTGGGTCGATCCATCATCGTTCCAATAAACGCGGGATGAGTTGAGCGAAATTGCAAGGCCGGGTGCGGATGTCCAGTTGGGGTTTTAGGATCCGCTCCCAAGCCGTGCGACAGGCCCCGGTCGAACCGGGCAGGCAGAAGACGAAGGTGCCATTGGCGAGACCAGCGAAGGCGCGCGACTGGAGCGCCGCGGCGCCGATCTCCTCGAACGAGACCTGCCGGAACAGCTCACCGAAGCCTTCGACCTGTTTGTCGAGCAGTGGGACAATGGCCTCGGGTGTGCTGTCGCGCCCGGTGATCCCTGTGCCCCCGGTGGTCAGGATCACCTCGATCTCGGGGTCGGCGATCCAGCGCGAGACGACCGCGCGCAACTGATAGACGTCGTCGCGGACGATCTCGCGGGCGACGACCGCGTGGCCGTCCGCCTCGGCGCGTTCGCGTAACAGTTGGCCGGAGGTATCCTGGGCTTCGTCCCGACTGTCCGAGACGGTCAGGATCGCCAGTCGCAGCGGACGAAATGGCTGCTCGATGAAATGTGCGCTCATGATGCGTACCGATGGCGTCGAGTATCCCGGGGGTCCGTCAGACTCGGCGCCACTGGCCGAGGTCGCGCACCGCGCCATGGGCCGCGCTGGTGGTCAGGGCGGCATAGGCCTTGAGTGCGCTCGAAACTACGCGCTGGCGCGCCGCCGGCTGCCAGGCATTCGGCCCCTTGGCCTCCATCGCCTGACGCCGTGCGGCCAGGACCTCCTCGCTGACCGCGAGATGGATGCGTCGATTGGGGATGTCGATCTCGATCCGGTCGCCCTCCTCGACCAGGGCGATGAGTCCGCCTGCGGCGGCCTCGGGCGAGACATGGCCGATCGACAGCCCCGAGGTGCCGCCCGAGAAGCGACCATCGGTGATGAGTGCACAGACCTTGCCGAGCCCCTTGGATTTGAGATAGCTGGTCGGGTAGAGCATCTCCTGCATCCCAGGTCCACCCTTGGGTCCTTCATAGCGGATGACGACGATGTCGCCGGGCTGGAGGCGGTCGGTCAGGATCGCAGAGACGGCGTCCTCCTGGCTCTCGAAGATCCGCGCCGGGCCGCTGAAGGTGAGGATCTCGGCGGCCACACCCGCGGTCTTGACGATACAGCCCTCCTCGGCCAGGTTGCCGAACAGGACCGCAAGCCCACCGTCCTGGCTGTAGGCATGGGCGCAGTCGCGGATGCAGCCGGAGGTGCGATCCAGGTCTAGCTCGGGCCAGCGGGCAGTCTGGTTGAAGGCGACCTGGGTGGGGACCCCGCCGGGTGCGGCGCGGAACAGCTCGTGCGCCTCGCTCGCCTGACTGCGCCCGATGTCCCAGCGCGCCAGGGCCTCGCCCAGGGTCGAGCTATGTACGGTCGGGACCTCGGTGTGGATCAATCCAGTGCGTTCCAGCTCGCCCAGGATGGCCATCACCCCGCCGGCACGGTGCACATCCTCCAGGTGATACTGGCTCGAAGGGGCGACCTTGCAGAGGTTCGGCACCTGGCGACTCAGGCGATCGATGTCGCTCATGCCGAATGCGACCCCAGCCTCGTGCGCCGCGGCCAGCAGATGGAGCACGGTGTTGGTCGAGCCGCCCATGGCGATATCCAGGCTCATGGCGTTCTCGAAGGCAGCGAAGCTGGCGATCGAGCGCGGCAGGACGCGCGTATCGTCCTGTTCGTAATAACGGCGGGTCAGTTCCACGATCAGCCGCCCGGCCTCGAGGAACAGGTCGCGGCGCCTGGCATGGGTGGCCAGCAGCGAGCCATTGCCCGGCAGGGCCAACCCCAGGGCCTCGACCAGACAGTTCATCGAGTTGGCGGTGAACATCCCCGCGCAGGAGCCACAGGTCGGGCAGGCCGAGCGCTCGATCTCAGCGACATCGGCGTCGCTCTCATTGGGATTGGCAGCGGCGACCATGGCATCGATCAGATCCAGATGGACCTCGCCCGCGGCGCGCTGCACCCGCCCGGCCTCCATCGGCCCCCCCGAGACGAACACCGTCGGGATGTTCAGGCGCAGCGTGGCCATCAGCATCCCAGGCGTGATCTTGTCGCAATTGGAGATGCAGACCAGGGCGTCGGCGCAATGGGCATTGACCATATACTCGACCGAGTCGGCGATAAGCTCACGCGAGGGGAGGGAGTAGAGCATCCCGCCGTGACCCATAGCGATGCCGTCGTCGATGGCGATGGTGTTGAACTCCTTGGCCACGCCGCCGGCAGCCTCGATCGCGCGTGCGACCAGTTGGCCCAGATCCTTCAGATGCACATGCCCGGGGACGAACTGGGTGAAGGAGTTGGCAATGGCGATGATGGGCTTGTCGAAATCGGCGTCGGTCATGCCGGTGGCGCGCCACAGGGCGCGCGCGCCGGCCATGTTACGGCCATGGGTGGTGGTTCTGGAGCGGTACTGGGGCATGGGCTGACTGACCTCGGGTCTGAGCGAAGGCGGTCAGTATAGCGCCGCTCGGCGCCATCCTTGAACACCTTGAGGCACTTGCTGGCGCATCGGCGTGGATGGCAAGGCCGCCTCCCCATGACGGCAGACGAAGCGTTTGGTCATCTCGCGGCGAGACGCCGAAGAACTCAGTGCGTTCGATCTTGGCGGCTTCATCGACGCGGATGCGCAGGGTAACGCCTGCACCATCCAGTTTGTTCTCGAGCAACCCGGTATAGGCCGCTTCCAGGGGGTGTTTCGACACGCATCGCCATGATGGGCATACCCCTTTACTCGAAGTCATGGCGTCAGACCTGCCGATGGCGCAAAACGGAATTGACAGAAAGAACGATACACAACTGCCCCCCCTTCAGTTGGGCCTGGCTTGCCGGGTCGATCATCCCCCCTCCTGCTACTGGGTGCAATCAAAAGTGGGGGGAGTAAGCGATCCGCAGATGGACGCAGGACATGGTCTTTGCCAACGAAACATCTGCGTCATCTGCGGATGACAAACATCTGCGGATCAATGATGCGCCGTCGCGATGGCGCTGACTTTCGGCAACTTGGCCCTTCCGGCGCAACCGATGTCTCCCACTTGCAATTGCACCCCCTGCTAGTTGGCTATTCAAAGATGCACAAGTTTGCCGTATCTTTGCCAAGATTACCATCATCACCGGCCGCAGTCTTGTTGCCGGGCGAGGAAGCGATGAAAGACGACGCGGCAGAGATACTCACCCTCGATGAAGTGGCAGCCTACCTCAAGGTGGGCAAACGCACGGTCTATCGCTTGGCGGCGGCGAAGAAGATTCCCGCCTTCAAGGTCGGAGGGACATGGCGCTTTTCGCGCCAGGAAATCGACCGGTGGATCAAACGACAGACGAACGACGACACGTCCGGGGACGGAAGCAAGGGCAACGAATAATGCACGCCGAAGAGCTCAAACCGAACATCACCGTGCACAGGCCTCTGTTTCCGGAGCCGGTACAGGTCATCGTCGCGATTCCGATGGGCGCCTCCGTCAAACTGGTCGGGAAGGGAACCCAATCCAATTCGGTTTATGAACCGATTCTGACCGCCGAGCAACTCGCCCTCCTCACGTCCTCCCCAGCCCACGAGCCCTTCGACGGCGATGCCCGGAAATTCCGCCTCGGAATCGAAGCGATGCGGCTGGGGCTTGCCTACGAGTACGACCCGTATTTTTCGCTCTCCATCGCCCGCGTCGACCCGCTGCCGCACCAGTTGGAGGCAGTCTACGACTACTTCATGAGGTTGCCGCGTATCCGGTTCTTACTGGCCGACGACCCGGGCGCTGGCAAGACGATCATGGCCGGCCTCCTCATCAAGGAGCTCAAGATTCGCGGCCTGGTCAAGCGCGTGCTCATCATCACGCCGGCCAATCTTACATTCCAGTGGCAGCGCGAGCTGAAGGACAAGTTCCGGGAAAACTTCGAGGTCATCCGCAGCGACGTCCTGCGCGCCAACTACGGCATGAATCCCTGGCAGGAAAAGGATCAGGTGGTGACCTCGGTGTCGTGGGTCTCCCGCATCGAGGACGCCAAGGATTCCCTGCTGCGCAGCCCGGCGCATGTCAAGATAGTTGTCGCCTGAATCATGCTGCCAAGACCTGAGCATTGTAGCCGGCCAAATGCGTCTTTATGACGGAGTCGCGTTCCGGGTTGAGCGTGACCGGGCCTATCGGATTCCAGTTGCGAGTAGCGCCCGACCAGCGAGCCGGGTTTTGCTCCCTGGCCCGAAGGTACTCCGCATGGCGAGCGGCGAGAATCGCCCGATCTTCGCCGGCGTGGCACTGTGCTGGAGTGACATAGCGGATGCCGCTATGGCGGTGCGCGTGGTTGTACCAATGCACGAAACTCGCCGCCCAGGTGCGCGCCTGCTCAAGATCGGCAAAGCCCCTCGCGGGAAACTCCGGCCGATACTTGGCATTGCGGAACAAGGACTCGACGAAGGCGTTGTCGTCCGAGACACGCGGGCGGGAATACGACGGCTTGATGCCGAGCCAGTGGAGCATGGCCAGCACCGTCGTCGCCTTCAAGGTCGAGCCATTGTCGCCGTGCAGGACAGGCTTTGCATCCAAAGCAGCAATGCCTTCGGCCAGGGCCGTCTTCTGCACCAGCCGGGTGGCATGGTCGGAATGATCGTCCGCATGCACCTCCCAGCCGACGATCTTGCGGCTATACAGGTCGATGATCAGATACAGGAAGAACCACTGCCCCGCCACCTGGGCCGGCAGATAGGTCATATCCCAGCACCACACCTGGCGCTCTCCGGTGGCGACATGCGTCGTGGGCGGCCGCACGGCCTGGGGCGGCTTGGCGCGGCCGCGATGCGCACTCTGCCCCTGTTCCCTCAATACGCGACTGAAGGTCGATTCGCTGGCGAGATACACCCCTTCATCGGCCAGCATGGGCACGATGCGCGCCGGCGGCACGTCGGCAAAGCGCGGCTCGTTCGCCACCGCCAGCAAGCGGGCGCGTTCTTCTGCGGTGAGCGCGTGAGCAGGAACCGGACGCACTGCACCGGGGCGTCCATCCTGGCGGATTTCGCCGTTAGGGGTCTGCCAGCGTTGCAGCTGCCCTGTTGAAGATCGCCTCGACTTTTTTTGAGAGCACCAAAAGGGCCGCTGCCTCGGCCAGGGCTTTGTCCTTGCGTTGCAACTCCCGTTCGAGTTCCTTGATGCGCTTTTTGTCCGCCCGCGTCTGTTGCGGGCTGGCCCGAGCTTCTTCCGGTTCCGCCAAGGCCGCAGTGGCGCTCGCGCGCCATTGCTCCAGTTCGGCCAGGAATACGCCGTGTTCGCGACACCAGGCGCCCTTGTCGGCTTCGTTGAGGGCGGCCGTCGTGATCACCGCCTCCAGCCGCGCCGCCGCAGACCATGCCCGCCCGCGGGCGGGCATGGTCTGCACATCCTCCCGCCATTTCTCCAACGTCTGCACCGAAACGCCAACCTCTTTCGACAACGCGCCAAGCTCGGCGCTCTCCGGCGGCAACATGCGCGCCACCACCCGTCTCCTGAACGCTTCTCCGTATCGCGCCATCTTCCATCCTCTTCGCCCCCAGGTTCATCGTCGTAAAGAGGCGACAACTATTCTGACATGGGGGGAATGCGGCACGACGGCGCGCACCTTCAAGAGCGCGTTGATCTGGGTGGTGGCGGATTCCGCTCAGCCCATGCGGGAAGAGGCAAGGAAGCTGCTCGCCTGGCAGGCGATTGCCGACGAGGCGGAGGATCTCAAGCTCGATGAGGCGCAGAAGAAGCAGCTCGCCGAAAACATCCACAAGGCCAGACGTGACCTGAAGGAGTCCATCTGGCGCGCCTACAAACACCTGTTCCTGCTGGCCAAGGACAACACGGTAAAGAGGGTCGATCTCGGGCTCGTCCATTCCAGCGCGGCGGATTCCCCCATCTCCAACATCCTCAACCGGCTGTCCGCTGACGGCGACATCGAGAAGGGGGTGAGCCCGAACTTTCTGGTGCGGAACTGGCCCCCCGCTTTCAAGGAGTGGGCGACGAAATCGGTGCGCGATGCATTCTATGCCTCGCCCGTGTTCCCGTGCCTATTGAACGCGGAGACGATCAAGGAAACCATCGCGCGCGGCGTCGAGGCTGGCATCCTGGCCTATGTCGGGAAAGGCCCCGCAGGCGCGTATCAGCCGTTCGCCTTCAAGCAGAGCATCGACCCGGCAGACATCGAATTCTCCGATGACATGTTCATCATCACGGCTGAAGTGGCACGGGCCTACCTGGAGGCTCAAACCACACCACCGCCGGCGGGGGTTCCCGTGCAAAGAGGCGGCACGGGAGTTGGAACAGGGACAGGTGGAGGTGCGGAACCAAGTGGTACACCAATTGAACCTCAACCGGCGCCGACCCCGCCTGTTCCCGGGCCAGCGAAGATTGCCGGCATCCGATGGTCTGGCGAAGTGCCGCCACAGAAATGGATGAACTTCTACACCAAGGTGCTCTCACGCTTTGCGGCCACGCCGGGCTTGAAGCTGACCATCGCGGTCGAGGTGAGCCCCCCGGATGGACTCCCGCAGCAGTCACTGGAGGAGACGCAGAATGCCCTGCGGGAACTGGGACTGGATGACCGGGTGACGGAGAAGTCGTCGCCCGGAAACAATGCCGGTCGGTGGGTAACTGTTCAGGTTCCCCATAAAAGAGTCTCTGATCCGGGTTTAAGAACGGGAAGGACAGCTGACAATAAGCGGCATGGAAAGACTGCCCGATCTTGCTGACCTGACGCACGCGGAGAAAGACGCACTCATTCATCTGCTGTGGGATTGGGTCACCGCGTTGCGCCAGGAAGTCGTCCGGCTGACAGCGGAAGTGACCCGGCTGCAGGGGGAAGTCGCCCATCTGCGCGGGCAGATGGCGAAGAACAGCCGCAACTCGAGCATTCCATCCTCGGCCGAAGGCTTGAAGAAGACGAAGTCGATGCGCAAGCAGGGAAGCCGACCGCCTGGCGGTCAGCCGGGTCATTCCGGTTCGACGCTCAAGCAAGTGGCGCAGCCCGATCACGTGGTGGATCATCCACTGCCCGAGGTATGCGACGTCTGCGGCGAATCGCTCACGGGGCAGGCCACGACCGAAATCCGCCAGGTCTTCGATCTGCCGCCGGTGACAATGGAAGTGACCGAGCACCGGATTCACGCGCTGCGCTGCACCTGCGGCAAACTGCACCGCAGCGAATTCCCGCCCGAGGTCACGGCCCCGGTTCAATATGGCCCCGGCGTCAAGGCGCAGGCGGTCTATCTGACGCAGCACCACATGCTGCCCGTGGCGCGCACCGCCAACGTCCTTGCAGACCTGTATGGTGTGCCGATCTCGACCGGCACGGTTCAGGCCATGATCGGGGAGGCGAGTGAGCGGTTGGCTCCGACGGTCGCGCGGATCGCGGATGCGGTCGCTCAGGCGGATGTCGCGGGCGCCGACGAGTCTGGCTTTCGCGTGGCAGGCAAGCTCAACTGGCTGCACACCGCGGTGACCGACACCCTGACCTGGCTGGGTCTGCATGCCAAGCGCGGCAAGGCGGCGTTTGAGGACTTCGGTCTGCTGTATCGGCTCAAGGGAACGCTGGTTCATGACGGCTGGGCCTCGTATCGGGAACTGACCTGCACCCATGCGCTGTGCAACGCCCATCATCTGCGTGAATTGACCTTCGTCCATGAGGAATGCGGACAAGCGTGGGCCAAGCGCATGATCGATTTGTTGGTCTGTGCCCACCATGAAACGGTGGCCGCCCATGGCCAGCCGCTGACGGCCCAGCGCATCCAGGCGATCCGCACTCACTACGAGGCGATCCTTGCTGAAGCGGCCGCCGCCAATCCAGCCAAACCCGCCAGCGGCAGACGCGGGCGCACGGCGCAAAGCGTGCCGTTCAATCTCTACCGACGATTGCGTGATCATGCCGACGATGTCCTGCGCTTCACGACCGATCCACGCGTTCCGTTCAGTAACAACCTTGCCGAACAAGCGATCCGCATGCCCAAGGTCAAGCACAAGATCGCCGGTTGCTTCCGCACCACCGAAGGCGCTTTAGCCTTCTGCACCATCCGCTCCTACCTCGCCACCCTGCAGAAGCAGCACTTCGACCTCTTCCAATCCCTCATCCAGGTGTTCAAGGGCAACACCCCTCAGCCAAATTTCTCGGGGTAGCTTCCCCGGGGCACCTGAACAGTTACGGGGCCTCAAATACAGGGCCGCGAACCGAAAGCAGGAGACTGTCCGGCTTGGTGACTATCCAGCCTATTCCCTGGCCGAGGCTCGGAGCTGGCGGGACGACTGCAAAGCCTTGGTCAAACGCTGTCTCTCGCCCATGGCCCTCAAGCGAGGCGACCCGATTCCGGCAGAGGTTTCGCCAGCAGTCAAGGAAATGGCCGAGGCATTCGTCTCGAAGTGGTGCCTGAAAGCGAAAGAGGCTGCCAAAGCCAAGGAGGACGCGGCGCACGAGGCCGACACCGTCAGAGCCTTCGCCTGGCGTTGGCACGAGGAAATCGCCGCGCCGGCCAACAGCAACCCACGCAACATCGAGCGCATTCTGAAAAAGGACGTGATCCCGGTCATTGGCGAAAAACGCCTTGCCGAAGTCACGCCCGATGACATTCTGACGGTCACCGACCGCATCAAACGCCGCGGTGCCGACCAGATGGCGCTACAGACCCGCAACGTGTTGAAGCGGATGTTTGCCTACGCCATTGCCCGGCAAAAGACCCAGTTCAACCCGGCCGCCGCCATCGAGGCAAGATTCATCGCCCAGGCGAGAAGTCGGGATGTCGCATTGACGGCGGAGGAAATCGGCAGGCTGATGCGGGCCATTTACCGCTCGAGCATGAAACGCTCACACAAACTGGCCCTGCACCTATTGATTCTCTGCATGGTGCGCAAATCCGAGCTGATCGAAGCGCGCTGGGAGGAAGTCGATTTCGAGCGCGCTGAATGGGCGATTCCCGCCGAGCGCATGAAAAAGGACAGGTCGCATCTGGTGCCCCTTTCGCGTCAGGCGCTGGCGATGTTCGAAGAACTGCGCGATCTGGCCAGCGGTTCGGAATGGGTTTTCCCCAGTCGCGGCGATTTACATCGACCGATCGCCAAGAGCACTTTGAACGTCGCGGTGCGGGCGCTGGACGTCGACGTGCGCGACTTCGTCCTCCACGACTTCCGGCGCACGGCCTCCACCCATCTCCACGAGCAAGGCTTCAATTCCGACTGGATCGAAAAAGCCCTGGCGCACGAGCAAAAAGGGGTGCGGGGCGTCTACAACCGCGCCGAATACCTTGCCCAACGCCGCCAGATGCTGCAATGGTGGGCGGACTACGTCGATGGCCAGATCAGGGAAGACGCTGGCCGCGTCATCATCGGGCCATTTGGAAAGGCGTTCCAGTCGGCGGCTTGAACCTTCGAGTCACTGACGCCTCGCCCAAACATCGTATTCGGTCATTGGCGTCGTCTTGTAGCGCAGAAAGGCGTCCGCTTGGCGCTTACCCATTGTGGCAGATCCTGCCTCTTTGATAGTCTGGATACGCCAACCGCTTTCTCGCAGCGAATCCTTGATGATGCTCAGTGGATCAGCGCGCCTATCCGTGATACCGCCGAACCGGATGACCATTTTGGCATCTTCCGCGCACACGTTCTTAGCGTTGCGCCAGACTTGACGCAGATCGGCCGCAAAGTCCTCAGGGCTGGAATGAACGACCTGATTGCGGTTCGTGTAGTCGACGGCGTCGGGGCCACCCACGAACCAGTTTCGAAGCCACTGGTCGGGGATGTAGGTCCGCATACCGTAGTACGGGGGTGAGGTGATCACCCAGTCGAACCGGACTTCCGGCGTTTCCGGCTGAAGCGCCGTAGGCTCCCTGCTATCAGCCAACCGGACGGCTCCCGTGACGTTGGAAGATATCCCGTAATAGCGTTTTGCCCGCCGTTCAATCACTGCCAGGATATCGACGGCTTCAGGCAGAAGTCTGCGTTCTTGCCAAAAGCGCGTCGCGTAGGCGGGCTTGGGGGCATAGGTACGAGGGCACTGGTTGGAGAAATAGCTCGGAAGTGTCTTCTGCTTCGGGCCATGCAGCGCACCCAGGATGATGCCACGCAGTGCGATGCGTGCGTCCGTGGTGCAGTCCTCCAGGAACGCTTCCCGGAACCGGCACAACGCGTCCAGCACGGTCGGGTGAAACGCCCATTGCCAAAACTCGCTGGCCGGAATTTGGCGTGCCTCACGTTCAGTCAGAATCCTGCGTGCTTCGGCAAGGATGTCATCAACGGTGGTCGTCGCGAGCTTGGCGGCGGTAATGGCTGCGGCAACCGGACTGGAGTCCACCCCTAGGGAACGGAGGCCGACAAGTCGTGCAGCAAAATTGGTGGTGCCCCGGCCGCAGAAGGGATCAAGCACGACATCACCTACCTGTGCTCGCCGCTTCAGAATGTTGAGCGGAAAATCGAGCGGGAACATCGTGAAGTAGGGGCAAATTCCGTTCAGGGCCGTTTGTGCGGTGGACACTGCCTAACTCCTCTTCCTGACGTAGGCAGTGTTGCGGGTCGGATGGGGGTATTGCTCCCACCCCTGGTCCTGCGGGCCATAGAAATGGTCAAGCGCCTTCTTCACAAGCCGGAAGGCTAAGGTATCCCTGTCATCCAGATGCTCCGGCAGTTGCTTGAGGAAGAACGCCTTGATCGAGCCCCATGCGGCTCCATCGGTAGATTCGATTTTTGCGATCAGCTTGGCATCAACTCGCAGGGCTTCGATCGCCTTCTGCTCGATGTTCGCCATGACATCCACCGGCTCAGCTTCTTCGACCTCCGTCTCTTCAGGAAACAAAGCGCCTGCGCCATCAGCTTCAGGAATGCGGGCTGTCGTCGCGATCTGCCTCATCCCGGAGAAGATGCTACGTAGTGTTTGGGCGTAGGTGTGACCGGCTGGCTGGTTATAGTCATGGTCCCGCATCGAGAACATCTTCTCGAACGACAGTGCGCGGAGGCTGACTGGATAAGGCTTGCCTCCCACCGAGCTCCAAAACACACCCTGGCCAGGGATGGGCTCGTTAAGGAGCGAGCTCAACAAGTCGTCACTGAAATGGGCGTTGGCTCGTTTCAGGGACATGAGATCCGCCGCCGACAACAGGTGGAAGATGAACCAGTTGTCGCCCTGACTGAGGATCTCGACAGGAATGCTGCCCGGTTGCTGAGTGATCAGCAGCGCGCCCAGATCGTACTTACGACCTTCCTTCACCCAGGCGATGTAGGGCTCGGCAGCCGGTGCATTTTCGTTCAGCACCGATTGGGCCTCTTCGACGACCGCGATCGTCGGGATCGTCTTTGGATCGGCCGCGGTGAATTCTTGCTGGTTTCGATCGAAGATCCGGCGCAGGATCAGGCCCGAGAGAACCAGCGACTGGCCGCCGCGCATCTGGGAGACATCAATGACGCACAGCTTCCCCTCGGAGAGCGCGTGAACCAGCATGTCCATGAGCTGGCTGCTCTTGTCATGCAGCATCTTCACGATTGTCGTCATATTGCTTCTGGCAGCGACCGCCTCTACCTCTTGCTTTTGCGGATCGAGATCAAGCAAGCGGCAGATGTCGTCAAGCGGTGTGGTGTTGCCGTTGGCGTCGATCAGATTGACCAACGACTCCCACCGGTCTTGCGGAAGCCCGCGCAGCTTCCGAACGTTCTGTTGCTCCTGGCGTTCTGGTCCGAGTGCGATCGAAATTACATCGCCTGGACGTAGGCGGCGAATATCCAGCTTGATGCCGCCGGCCACGAACGACTGGTAGAAAGGACTCGGATTTTTCCTGTCGGTGAAGACGACGACCTTGTCCTCCAGAGCCGGGACATCGCATAGCCCCGGGCGGCCCTTGTCGTCAGGCCAGAAATACTCGCCATCCGGATCAAAGATCACCGTGCCGACGGGAGCCTGCTTGCCGGCGCGCTTGGTGACGAAGGGCGTCGTCTCGTAGAGCTTCGAGAAGAGCAGCTTGTTGAGATTGGATTTACCGAAGCCCGCTCTGGCAAAGATAAAGCTGCGGCGAGACACCAGTGACTCGATCGGGAAGCGGACCAATACCTCGGGACCGACCACCTGCATCCATTCTTGCGCTTGGAGTGATTTGCTGCCCGCGGCGTAGATATACTCGCCGAAGGCCAGATGGCCGATGGGTGCTCCATCGATGTTGTGACCGGCGATCTCTCGCAGCACTTCGTCATTCGGAAAGGCTACCTTGCTGCCAACATGAGGGAGCCGGCGATGCGAGGGGACGAAGGTGAGCCCCTTGCCGTTCTTGCGCAACACACCCAACACACGGATGTTGACCCGGTACTTGAGGTACTGCTCGCGTAGGTCTTCGGGGATGGGCCGATCCTCACGAACGGCACGGAGATTGAACTCCTCGCCGGAGCCGAAAGACAGCTTGCCTTCCGAGGAGAAGGATGCGATCCGGCCTAAGACTGCTTCATCGGGCGTCTCCAGTTGCACGAGGAGGAACTGGCCGTGCATGGGGATGTTCTGGAACTCGTTCCTGTACGGCAACACCAGGTCGGCGTGGAACTCAAGTCCTCCTTGTTGAAAGCCCCGGAAGATGCCGACGACTTTTTCCTTGGGAAAGAGTTGAATCTCTGCCATACCGTATCCCCTTTATTCATACCGGCGCAGCGCCGGGTCGGCGTCCTGTAGCTGGAACGCGTCCAAGATCCCTGCGTCACCACCGAGGCTCGATCGCACGCCTTCGTAAATGAAGTCCTGCAAGATGTCGAAATCGAAATCGACCAGTGCCGCGTTTTCATGTGCTTTCTGCAGGCAACGCGGGTAATGCGGCACCGGAAAACCGTTGATCGCATCGGCGAGCATCGAGCCGAGGATGGTTTGCGCCTCGCCGACTTGCGGAACAAAGATGTCCACCGGCCACACCGGGTCGCGGCGGTGTGAGCCGAACTTCACCAGGAACATCTTGCCGCCGACGAACTTATTGATCTCTCCACCCTCACCGGCGCGGTCATCGCCCCGCGCGAATTCCGACCACTCGTAGGCCTTCTCCTCAACCTCGCGCGGCACCTCCACGTAGGCCGGGTAGTCGGTCTGAAGGACGCCTTCCAGAGCCATCGCCAAGCGGTACCGGGATAGCACTTTGCTGTGCTTGGCCACGCCAGCTAGATACACCCGACGACGGTTCTTGCTCCACTGCGCGTCGATTCGACCCTTCATGCCATGGAGCAGACGCTGGAACAGATCCTTGGCGAAGACCTTGCTTCGCAACAAGCCGTCGCAAACGATCAAGGTATCGGTGCCGAAATCCTTCTTCAGGATCGCGAACAGGATCGCCCACTCGACCAGCTCCCGGTAGACGTGCACCCAGCTGGGTGAAATCGGCTTCCCCTTGTCGGTCGGTCGAATCATGTGGGAGAGCGCTGGCAGGCTGTTCACTCCCAGGAAGGCCATCATCTCGCCGAGCGCCGTGCGAGGACTTCCATCACGTTCGAACTGGCGCTTGTCGAGCTTGTCGATGGGGGTCGTGGGCGAGATGGCCTCCAGGCAGTATTCGTTGTTGCTGCTGTCTACCACCCGCACAAGCTGGATCAGGAAGGGATCAAACCGGAGCTGGTTGTTGCCGCCATCGGTGCCGACTAGCGAGATCGATGTCGTGGCCCGCGGTTGAATACGGCGCGTGACGCTCTTCAGAGGGCGGATCTCTTCCCGCAGCGCGTCCAGCACCCCTTGATCGGTGCCGATGCAGTCCGCGATGGCTTCCTTCAGTTGGGCCTGGCTTACCGGGTCGATCATCCCCTCTCCCGCCGCTTGGCTATTCAATGATGCACAAGTTTGCCGTATCCTTGCCAAGATTACCATCATCACCGGCCGCAGTCTTGTTGCCGGGCGAGGAAGCGATGAAAGACGACGCGGCAGAGATATTCACCCTCGATGAAGTGGCGGCCTACCTCAAGGTGGGCAAACGCACGGTGTATCGCCTGGCGGCGGCGAAGAAGATTCCCGCCTTCAAAGTCGGTGGGACATGGCGATTCCAGCGCCAGGAAATCGACCAGTGGATCACAGAGCAGACCGAGAGGGGAAGGCAGGGCCGAGAGGGCTAACACGGCTCGCCCAGTTCGGTGTCGAGCGAACAGAAGAAGACGATATGAAAAGCGGAAAAGTGCAAGACCAAAGCCAGATCAAGTGGATATCCGACTTCATCTGGAACATCGCGGACGACCGTCTGCGCGATGTCTATGTGCGCGGCAAGTACCGCGATGTCATCTTGCCCTTCACCGTGCTGCGGCGGCTCGACGCTGTGTTGGAGGAGACCAAGCAGAAGGTGTTGGAGCGCAAGCGCTTCCTCGACAAGAACCACGTCGCCGAGCAGGACGGCGCCCTGCGGATGGCCGCGGGGCAGGCGTTCTATAACGTCTCCGAGTTCACGCTGGCCAAGCTCAAGGCCAGCAGCCAGGGCCAACGTCTGCGCGAGGACTTCATCGCCTACCTCGACGGTTTCTCGCCGAACGTGCAGGAGATCCTCACCAAGTTCAAGTTCCGCGATCAGATCCAGACGCTGGTGGATGCGCATGTCCTCGGCTACCTGATCGAGGACTTTCTCGACCCGGAGATCAACCTGTCGCCGCTGCCGGTCAAGGACGCCGACGGCCGCATCAAGCTGCCCGCGCTCGACAACCACGGCATGGGCACCGTGTTCGAGGAGCTGATCCGCCGCTTCAACGAGGAAAACAACGAAGAGGCGGGCGAGCACTTCACGCCGCGCGACGTGGTCAAACTCATGGCCAAGCTGATGTTCCTGCCGGTGGCCGACCAGATCCAGTCCGGAACCTACCTGCTCTACGACGGCGCCTGCGGCACCGGGGGCATGTTGACCGTCGCCGAGGAGACCTTGCGGGAGCTGGCCGAGGAACACGGCAAGGAGGTCTCCATCCACCTGTTCGGGCAGGAGATCAACCCCGAGACCTACGCCATCTGCAAGGCCGACCTGCTGCTCAAGGGCGAAGGCGACGAGGCCGAGCACATCGTGGGCGGCGCGGACAAGTCGACGCTCTCCAACGACCAGTTCCGCAGCCGCGAGTTCGATTTCATGATCTCCAATCCGCCCTACGGCAAGAGCTGGAAGACTGATCTGGAGCGCATGGGCGGCAAGCAGGGGTTCAACGACCCGCGCTTCATCGTCAGTCACGGCGGCGACCCGGAGTTCAAGCTCATCACCCGTTCCAGCGACGGGCAGCTCATGTTCCTGGTGAACAAGCTGCAGAAGATGAAGCACAACACACCGTTGGGCAGCCGCATTGCCATCGTTCACAACGGCTCGGCGCTGTTCACCGGCGATGCCGGTCAGGGCGAAAGCAACATCCGGCGCTGGATACTGGAAAACGACTGGCTGGAAGCCATCATCGCGCTGCCGCTCAACATCTTTTACAACACGGGCATTGCCACCTACATCTGGGTGCTGACCAATCGCAAGGCCGAGCACCGCAAGGGCCGCGTGCAGCTGATCGACGCGAGCCGCTGGTTCCAACCGCTGCGCCGCAACCTGGGCAAAAAGAACTGCGAGCTGTCCGAGGCGGACATCCAGCGCATCGTCGACCTCTACCTCGGGCAACCTCAGGACACGCCGGAGTCCAAGTGGTTCGACAACGCCGACTTTGGGTACTGGAAGATCACCGTCGAACGCCCGCTGCGGCTCAAAAGCCAGCTCAAGCGCAGCGCCATCGAAACCCTGCGCTTCGCCAGCGGCGACGAGGCCCTGCGCGCCGAGATCTGGGGTCGGTATGGCGACAAGCTCTACACCGAGTTCCCGAAGCTCAAACCCGAGATCGAGGCGTGGCTGAAGGGTGACACCGGGGACGACGAAGACGAGCCCGAGAGCGATGAGGACGAGGCCGCGCCTGCCAAGAAGGCCGTGCCCGAGAAGCGCCGCAAGAAGCTGCTCGACGCGGCGACCTGGCAACGCGACAAGACCCTGGTCGAGCTGGCGCTGCTTGCGCAGCAGGCGCTGGGCGACGGCGTGTTCGACGACCACAACGACTTCCGCGCCCGCTTCGATGCAGCGATGGCCAAGCACGGCAAGAAGCTGGCCGCCGCCGAGAAGAAGGCGATCTTCAAGGCCGTGAGCTGGCGTGATGAAACCGCGCCGCCGGTGATTGCCAAGCGTACCAAGCTGAAGAAGGACGAGCCCTTCGAGCCGGGGCTCGACGGCGTGTACCTCGAAGTGGCGGGGAAAGACCGGCTCCTGGTCGAGTACGAGCCCGACACCGACCTGCGCGACACCGAGCAGGTGCCGCTCAAGGAACCCGGCGGCATCGAGGCCTTCTTCCGGCGTGAGGTGCTGCCGCACGCGCCGGATGCCTGGATTGCGCGCGACAAAACCCAGATCGGCTACGAAATTTCCTTCGCCCGCTATTTCTACCAGCCCGCGCCGCTGCGCTCGCTGGAGGAAATCCGCGCCGACATCCTCGCGTTGGAAGCGAAGACCGAAGGTTTGCTGCACAAGATCGTAGGGGGCGCGTGATGGCGGCGGCGAATCCCTATCCGAGCTATCGCGCATCGGGGTTGCCGTGGGTTCCCCAATTGCCGGAGGGCTGGCAGGTACTGCGCAATGGCCGGCTCTTTAGCCATCGCGTGGAAACTGGCTTCCCCGACTTGCCGATTTTGGAGGTATCGCTGCGCACGGGTGTTCGCGTCAGGGACATGGAGAACCTGAAGCGCAAGCAGGTGATGAGCCAGAAGGAGAAGTACAAGCGCGCGGCCAAGGGTGACATCGCCTACAACATGATGCGCATGTGGCAGGGCGCCGTTGGCTCGGCTCCGGTCGATGGGCTGGTCAGCCCGGCCTATGTCGTAGTGAAGCCCTATGACGAGGCCAACAGCCACTACTACAGCTACCTGTTCCGCACGGCGGCGTACATGCAGGAGGTCAACAAGTACTCGCGCGGCATCGTGGCCGACCGCAACCGGCTCTATTGGGAGTCGTTCAAACAGATGCCCTCGCTCGTGCCTCCCCGCGCCGAGCAAGACCAGATCGTCGCCTACCTGCGCGCGCAGGACGCGCACATCGCCCGCTTCATCAAGGCCAAGCGCGAACTCATCAAGCTGCTGACCGAGCAGAAACTGCGCATCATCGACCAGGCCGTCACGCGCGGCCTGGACCCCAACGTCCGGTTCAAGCCGTCCGGTATCGACTGGCTGGGCGAGGTGCCGGAGCATTGGGAGGTTTCTAAAGTCAAGCTGCTGGCCGACTACATCAACGGCTTCCCGTTCAAGCCTGCGGAATGGGGCGCGAAAGGTCGTCCAATTATTCGAATTCAGAATCTCACAAAGGAACACGCGCCGTTCAACTACTATGAGGGTGCGATTCCTGAACGCAACCATGTCAAAAATGGCGATATCCTGCTTTCTTGGTCAGCTTCGCTCGGCGTATTCGTATGGAATCGTGGCGATGCATGGCTGAACCAGCACATTTTCAAGGTCGTTCCAGACCCTACGCGAATTACTCGTGGGTACTTCGTTTGGTTGGCCCGGTGGTTCTTGAACCACATGGAGGCCGAGGCGCACGGCTCTACCATGCAACACATTACTAAACCGAAATTCGGTTCGTTTCCTGTTCCTTTACCCTCGCTCGACGAGCAGGCGGAGATAGAAGCGCACATCCAGCGTGAAACGCAAGATATTGACCTTGTCATCACCCGCACCGAAGACGAAATCAAACTGATCCGCGAATACCGCGACCGCCTGATTGCCGATGTGGTCACGGGCCAAGTGGACGTGCGCGACTGGCAGCCCGGCCATGACGACGTGGTGAGCGACGAAGAACTGGCCGCCCTGGGCGACGACGAGGCTAACCTGAGCGAGGACGAGCCCGGCGATGGCGGTGAGTGAAGCAGGGCTCAGGCGAGCGCTGGCCTTGGTCGAGCGGCCAGCCAGAGGGCGGCCGAGGCGATTAACTTTACCAATTTGGTAAAGACGGTGTTATGATGGAGAACCGCGTTGGAGATCCGCTTCCGGGACAAAAAGGTGCGCCTGCTGTGCGAAAGCCGGGATGCCGCTGTGAAAAAGCTGGGCGATGCCTGCGCCCGCAAGCTGAGGGCCCGGCTGGATGACCTGGAGCACGCCGCAAGTGTGGCCGATCTGGTGGCGGGCAACCCCCATCCCCTGACGGGCGACCGGACTGGCGAGTATGCGGTCAGCCTGGCGGGCGGCTGGCGGTTGACGTTCTCGCCCGCCAATGACCCGGTGCCACGCCATGCCGACGGCGGCATCAACTGGCGGGCTGTGACCATTGTTTGTATCGAATTCATTGGGGACTACCATGACTGATCTGGATGCACCGTTCGCGCCGGACTGGGTTTCCCCACCCGGCGACACCATCGCCGATGTGCTGGAGGAGCGCGGCTGGACGCAAGCCGAGCTTGCGCGGCGGCTGGGGTACACCGAAAAGCATGTGAGCCAGCTCATCAACGGCAAGGCCGCCATCACCGAAGACACGGCCTCGAGGCTGGAGCGTGTCCTCGGCAGCACGGCGGGCTTTTGGTTGCGCAAGGAAGCGACGTATCGCGAGCGGCTGGAACGCCAGCAGTTCGCCCAGCGCTGCGCGGGGTGGGCGGACTGGCTGGATCGGCTGCCCATCAAGGAGCTGATGGCGCAAGGCGCCGTCCCCAAAGTGCGTTTGGTGGAGAAGAACAAGCCGGCGCTGGTCGAGGCCTGTTTGCGCTTTTTCGGTGTGGCTTCTCCTGACGAGTGGGAAAGCGTTTACGTCAGCGACTTGAAGGCGCAGTACCGCCGCAGCCGTGCCGAGCAAAGCGACCTGGCGGCCATTGCAACCTGGCTGCGCCTGGGTGAAAAGCGGGCCGAGGGCTGGGATGCCCCCAAGTTCGACCGCGCGCGTTTCGAAAAGGCCCTGGGGGAGATTCGCGTCCTGACAACGCAGCCGCCAGAGGTGTTCGAACCGCAAATGAAGCGGCTGCTGCGGGATGCGGGGGTGACGCTGGCCTTGGTGCCGGCCATACCCCGGGCGCACGTCTCGGGGGTGGCCCGGTGGTTGTCGCCGTCGCGGCCGCTGATCCAGCTGTCCCTCTACGGCAAAACCAACGACCGCTTCTGGTTCACGTTTTTCCACGAGGCGGCGCACATCCTCTTGCATGGAACGTCGGCGCAAGACCGCAAAGTCGTGTTTCTTGACGATCCCGACGGCGGCGAGAGCGAAAACAGGCTTGAACACGAAGCCAATCGCTGGGCGGCGGATTTTTTGATCCCGCCAGAGCATGCAGGAGGGCTGCCGTTGCTTGAGACAAAAGCGTCGGTGCTCGCTTTCGCAAAGCGGCTCTCCATCCATCCAGGCATCGTCGTCGGTCGGTTGCAACACGATGGCTTGATCCAGCCCGCATGGATGAATGACTTGAAGGTCAGTTTCCGCTGGGCAGACCCACATCCGGATGCGAAGAGGACCACCCATGAGCGCGACTGACACCAGCGAAAAAGGCCTCGAAGCGCTGATCGTGCGCGACCTGGTCGCCAGCGGCTACGTGCAAGGCTATGCCACGGACTACCACCGCGACGTGGCGCTGGACGTGACGCAGTTGCTCGCCTTCCTCCGGGCAACGCAGCCGAAGGTTGTCGAGACGCTGAACCTGGACGCCGACGGCATCCCGCGCACCCAGTTTCTACACAGGCTGCAAGGTGAAATCACCAAGCGCGGCGTGGTGGACTGTTTGCGCCGTGGCGTGAGCCACGGGCCGGTGCACGTGGACCTCTACAAGCTACTGCCCACGCCGGGCAATGCCGCCGCAGCGGAGGTCTTCGGCAAGAACATCTTCAGCGTCACCCGGCAGGTTCGCTACAGCAACGACGAGTCGCAGCGCGCGCTGGACATGGTGATCTTCATCAACGGCCTGCCGGTGCTCACCTTCGAGCTGAAGAACTCGCTGACCAAGCAGACCGTGGCGGACGCCGTGGTGCAATACCAGACCGACCGCAACCCGGGCGAGCTGCTGTTCCAGCTTGGCCGCTGCATCGCCCACATGGCGGCGGACGACGCCGAGGTGCGCTTTTGCACCCACCTGACCGGCAAGACCTCCTGGTTCCTGCCGTTCAACCAGGGCTGGAACAGCGGGGCCGGCAATCCGCCGAATCCGCATGGCCTGAAGACCGACTACCTGTGGAAGCAGGTGCTGGTGAAGGAGTCGCTGGCCAACATCATCGAGAACTACGCACAGGTCGTCGAGGAGGAAGCGGAAGATGCCAACGGCCGCAGGCGCAAGACACGCAAGCAGATCTTCCCCCGCTACCACCAGCTTCGCACGGTGCGCGCCCTGCTGCGCCGCAGCCGCGCCGATGGCGTCGGCAAGCGCTACCTGATCCAGCATTCGGCCGGCAGCGGCAAGAGCAACACCATTGCCTGGCTGGCCCACCAGTTGGTGGAACTGAAGACGGAGGCGGGGCAGGCGCAGTTCGATTCGGTCATCGTCATCACCGACCGCCGCGCGCTGGACACGCAGATCGCCCGCACGATCAAGGCCTACGACCATGTGGCGTCGATCTACGGTCATTCGGAGAGCGCCGAGGAGCTGCGCACCTTCCTGCGCCGGGGCAAGAAGATCATCGTCACGACGGTGCAGAAGTTCCCGTTCATCCTGGACGAGTTGGGCGACCTCGGCGACAAGAAGTTCGCCCTGCTGATCGACGAGGCGCACTCCAGCCAGGGCGGCAAGACGACCGCCAAGATGCATCTGGCGCTGTCCGGGCACGCTGCCGAAGGCGGCGAGGAGGAAGAGGAGGAGTCGGTCGAGGACAAGGTCAACGCCCTGATCGAGTCGCGCAAGATGCTGGCCAACGCCAGCTACTACGCTTTCACGGCCACGCCCAAGACTCGGACGCTCGAGCTTTTCGGCGAGCGCCAGGTCGTTGGCGACACGGTTCAGTTCCGCTCGCCCGAGGAGCTGACCTACACGACCAAGCAAGCGATCCAGGAGGGCTTCATTCTTGACGTGATTGCCAACTACACGCCGGTGTCGAGGTTTTATCACGTCGCCAAGACGGTCGAGCACGACCCGGAGGTGGACAAGGCCAAGGCGCTGAAGAAGATCCGGCGCTATGTGGAGTCCCACGACAAGGCGATCCGCCGCAAGGCCGAGATCATGGTCGATCACTTTGTCGAGCAGGTGATCGACGCCAAGAAGATCGGCGGCCAAGCGCGCGCGATGATCGTCTGCAACGGCATCGCACGGGCCATCGACTACTTCCGCGAGGTGTCGGACTACCTCGCGGAGATCAAAAGCCCGTATAAGGCCATCGTGGCGTACTCCGGCGACTTCGAGATCGGCGGATCGAAGAAGACCGAGGCCGATCTCAACGGATTCCCGAGCAAGGACATCCCAGCCAAGCTCAAGCAGGAGCCGTATCGCTTCCTGATCGTTGCCAACAAGTTCGTCACGGGCTTCGACGAGCCGCTGCTACACACGATGTACGTGGACAAGCCGCTGGCGGGCGTGCTGGCGGTGCAGACGCTCTCACGGCTGAACCGGGCGCACCCGAAGAAGGCCGACACGTTCGTGCTCGACTTCGCCGACAACGCGCAGGCCGTGAAGGCGGCGTTCCAGGAGTACTACCGCGCCACCATCCAGGAGGGGGAGACTGACCCTAACAAGCTCCACGACCTGAAGAGCGATCTGGACGCACAGCAGGTCTACAGCTGGCAGCAGGTGGAAGACCTCGTCGCGCAGTACCTTGGCGGCGCTGAGCGTGACCAGCTCGACCCGATCCTCGACGCATGCGTCGCCGAGTACGTCGAGAAGCTCTCTGAGGATGACCAAGTGAAGTTCAAGGGCAAGGCCAAGGCCTTCGTCCGCAGCTACGGCTTCCTTGCAGCCATCCTCCCCTACGGTCACCCGGCATGGGAGAAGCTGTCGATCTTCCTGAACTTCCTGATTCCGAAGCTGCCCGCCCCCAAGGAAGAGGATCTGTCCAAAGGCGTGCTGGAGGCCATCGACATGGACAGCTACCGGGCGCAGGCCCAGGCCTCCATGCGGATGGCGATGGACGACGCCGATGCGTTCGTCGAGCCGCCGCCTCCCGGAGGGGGTGGCGGCGCTGGCGAGCCGGAGCTGGACAGGCTGTCGAACATCATCAAGCAGTTCAACGACCTGTTCGGCAACATCAAGTGGCATGACGCCGACAAGATTCGCAAGGTCGTCACCGAAGAGATTCCGGCGCGCGTCGCACAGGACAAGGCCTACCAGAACGCGCAGGCCAACTCGGGCAAGCAGAACGCGAGGCTGGAGCACGACAAGGCGCTCAACCGCGTGGTGCTCGAGCTGTTGGACGATCACACGGAGCTGTTCAAGCAGTTTTCCGACAACCCGAGCTTCCGGCGCTGGCTTACGGATACGGTATTCGAAGTGACCTACCGTCCGGGCGCGATGCCGCCGAAGGCGCAACCGCAGCTTGGCGCTCGTGTTTGAGTCAGTAGCGCCCATAGTGCGCTGACGGTATTCCCGGATGACACCTTCCGCTTTCTCAGCTGCACGGCAAACACAGTCGGTACGCTGGAAGGACACAGCCTGTCGGACTGCGTCCTTTCCGTCAAGATCCGGCGCAGCCGCGGTCTGGATTTGCACCCGATGCGCGCGTTTTCGTCCTCGCCAGCTTCGCCGGCCGCCCGCCCTTGCCCTGACGCTGCCAAGGGCCGCGAAGATGCGGCTCCCAGTCCGGCCAGCGGCCCAGCGCGGAAGCGAGGGCGCGCGCCGTGCGCCAGTAGTCATAGCGGCTGCTCGGCGAAAGATTACTCGCCCAACGTTCCAGCGCTTAGCGCAAATGCTTGACTCGCCATTGGGGAGGCTCCCGGATGCCGAAGCGCGCCTCGATCGCCCGGGCAATGCGCCCGGCGCGCTCGATGTGACCGCGCAGCGAGGCCTTCGCGCCGGGCAGGGCGCGCTCGAGAAGAATCGCAACGCCCATGCCCGCCTCAGCCGCGATAGTGACTGCCGATATAGGCCGCCAGCACGTCGAGCCGGTTGTGGCCCAGCTCCTGGGCAAGCTCCAGCCCCAGCTCCTTACTCAGGGTCTCGACGGCCTCGGCCTCCTCCTCGGTGAGATCGTCGGACGGCAGACACTGCGCGACCACGGGCGCGGGGCGGTCGGCGAGCTCCTGGTAGCGGTCGCACGCCCATGCGGCACGCAGGTCGTGGTAGCCCTCGATGCCATGGCGGTGCAGGATGGCGCGTGCCTTGTGGATCTCCCCGTCATTGACGAAATCGTCGTAGGTTTCACTCGGCTTGAGCAGGTTGTTCCCGCAGCCCAGCTCGCGGCGGATGGTATCGGCATTTTCGAGCGCGCAGTCGGCCGCGCCATCGACCGGCACCCAGCGGGCCACCTCCTTGCCGCGTCCGCCCTTCGTGCCTTCGCGTACGTCGATGGCGCCTCTTTCGTCCCGTTCGCGCAGCCAGCGCGGGATGTCGCCAAGCACGGCCTCGCGCAGGCGCAGACCCAGACTGCGCGCGAGCTGCGCGACGGCAGACGCGCGCAACAGGCCGGCGTCTTCGAGCGCCTGGATCGCTGACTGGAAGTGATCCCAGGTAACTGTTCAGGTTCCCCATAAAAGAGTCTCTGATCCGGGTTTAAGAACGGGAAGGACAGCTGACAATAGGCGGCATGGAAAGACTGCCCGATCTTGCTGACCTGACGCACGCGGAGAAAGACGCACTCATTCATCTGCTGTGGGATTGGGTCACCGCGTTGCGCCAGGAAGTCGTCCGGCTGACAGCGGAAGTGACCCGGCTGCAGGGGGAAGTCGCCCATCTGCGCGGGCAGATGGCGAAGAACAGCCGCAACTCGAGCATTCCATCCTCGGCCGAAGGCTTGAAGAAGACGAAGTCGATGCGCAAGCAGGGAAGCCGACCGCCTGGCGGTCAGCCGGGTCATTCCGGTTCGACGCTCAAGCAAGTGGCGCAGCCCGATCACGTGGTGGATCATCCACTGCCCGAGGTATGCGACGTCTGCGGCGAATCGCTCACGGGGCAGGCCACGACCGAAATCCGCCAGGTCTTCGATCTGCCGCCGGTGACAATGGAAGTGACCGAGCACCGGATTCACGCGCTGCGCTGCACCTGCGGCAAACTGCACCGCAGCGAATTCCCGCCCGAGGTCACGGCCCCGGTTCAATATGGCCCCGGCGTCAAGGCGCAGGCGGTCTATCTGACGCAGCACCACATGCTGCCCGTGGCGCGCACCGCCAACGTCCTTGCAGACCTGTATGGTGTGCCGATCTCGACCGGCACGGTTCAGGCCATGATCGGGGAGGCGAGTGAGCGGTTGGCTCCGACGGTCGCGCGGATCGCGGATGCGGTCGCTCAGGCGGATGTCGCGGGCGCCGACGAGTCTGGCTTTCGCGTGGCAGGCAAGCTCAACTGGCTGCACACCGCGGTGACCGACACCCTGACCTGGCTGGGTCTGCATGCCAAGCGCGGCAAGGCGGCGTTTGAGGACTTCGGTCTGCTGTATCGGCTCAAGGGAACGCTGGTTCATGACGGCTGGGCCTCGTATCGGGAACTGACCTGCACCCATGCGCTGTGCAACGCCCATCATCTGCGTGAATTGACCTTCGTCCATGAGGAATGCGGACAAGCGTGGGCCAAGCGCATGATCGATTTGTTGGTCTCTGCCCACCATGAAACGGTGGCCGCCCATGGCCAGCCGCTGACGGCTCTGCGCATCCAGGCGATCCGCACTCACTACGAGGCGATCCTTGCTGAAGCGGCCGCCGCCAATCCAGAGAAACCCGCCAGCGGCAGACGCGGGCGCACGGCGCAAAGCGTGCCGTTCAATCTCTACCGACGATTGCGTGATCATGCCGACGATGTCCTGCGCTTCACGACCGATCCACGCGTTCCGTTCAGTAACAACCTTGCCGAACAAGCGATCCGCATGCCCAAGGTCAAGCACAAGATCGCCGGTTGCTTCCGCACCACCGAAGGCGCACAGGCCTTCTGCATCATCCGCTCCTACCTCGCCACCCTGCAGAAGCAGCACTTCGACCTCTTCCAATCCCTCATCCAAGTGTTCAAGGGCAACACCCCTCAGCCGAATTTCTCGGGGTAGCTTCCCCGGGGGCGCCTGAACAGTTACGTCGGTGGACAAATCACGGTTGACGCGGATCGGCACAACTTCGGGGGCGTATGGACTTTGAGCCTCCCCCAAAACTTCGTCGCCCTGGCCCTATCAAGGTAGATCTCGGAGGAGCGGGTCGGTGGGTTTGTTAGGGGCGCCGTGAGGCGCGATCGCGGCGCCCATCCCCGCATCAACTGCCAAGATCGCGGCTAAAGCCGCTCCTACCGCCGCTCTACGGCACGCGCCATAGTGGCAAGAGTGCCGTAAGGCGCGATCCACATCTTTTTTGAGGGCCGGGTTGATAACAAAACACCTTTCTTACCAAGGTAGTGTGTTCGGGCTATTTCTTCGCGCTCACCGGGCTGGAATCGCTTGGCTTCGCTGGAGGACAACGCGCTTTGCGCAGTTGGCAAAATTCACACCACCCGCGAAACCCCGCCATGTCCGGCCCCTCGCGGGGAAACCCAAGGTTTGGAAGCGGCTCAACTGGATGAGGCCGGGTGCAAATCTATACGGCAGAGCGGAGGCGTCGCGATGCCGGCTGATGCCAGGATCGCGCGCAGATTCGAGAGGCGGTCTCAGTGCGGAATCAGGAACTCAAGCAGCGCCTTCTGGATGTGGAGCCGGTTCTCGGCCTCGTCCCAGACTACGGAGCGCGGGCCATCGATGACCGAGGCGGCGACCTCTTCGCCGCGATGGGCAGGCAGACAGTGCATGAAGAGGGCGTCTGGGCTGGCCTGATCCATGATGGCGTCTGTGACCTGATAGGCCGCGAACGCGGTCCGGCGCCGTTCTAGCTCTTCCTCCTGGCCCATGCTGGCCCAGACATCGGTGGCGATCAGGTGCGCGCCCGCGGCGGCCTCGCGCGGGTCGCGCAGGATGGTGCAGCGACCGCCGCAGGCGGCCAGGAGATCGGCGTCTGGCTCGAAGCCCTCGGGACAGGCCACGCGCAGCTCGAAGTCGAACAACTGCGCCGCTTCCAGGAAAGAGTTGCACATGTTGTTGCCGTCGCCGATCCAGGCCACGCGCTTGCCCTGGATGTCACCACGATGCTCATGGAAGGTCTGGAGATCGGCGAGGATCTGGCAGGGGTGACAGCGATCGGTCAGGCCATTGATGACCGGGACGCGCGAATGGGCGGCGAACACCTCGACCGTCTCCTGCTTGAAGGTGCGGATCATCACGGCATCGACCATGCGCGAGATAACCCGCGCACTGTCTGCGATCGGCTCGCCACGCCCGAGTTGGGTGTCGCGCGGCGAGAGGAAGAGCGCATGCCCACCGAGCTGCACCATACCGGCCTCGAAAGAGACGCGGGTGCGGGTCGAGGCCTTCTCGAAGATCATGGCCAGCGTGCGACCGACGAACGGTCTGAATACCTGACCGGCGGCCTGCATCCGCTTGAGTTCGGTGGCGCGCGCAATCAGTGCTCGGGCCTCGTCGCGGCTCAGATCGAGCAATGAGAGATAGTGCCGGCAGTCTGTGTGTTGATTGGCCATCGGAGGCTGTCTCTCGCGGGTCGTCTTCAGGCGTCGCCCAAAAAGCCATGGATGAGGCCGGTCAGTGTGGCGACCAGTTCCTCGACCTGGGCGCGGTCGATGATCAGTGGCGGCAGCAGCCGGATCACGCGCTCGGCGGTGACGTTGATCAGGAGTCCGGCGTCGAGCGCCCGACCCACGAGCGCTCCACAGGGTCGGTCGAGTTCGATCCCAACCATGAGACCACGCCCCCGGATCTCGACCACGCCCCGAGTCTTGGCCAGCGCCGCGCGCAATGAATCGAGCAGATAGGCGCCCTGGACCTCGGCGTTTGCGATCAGATTCCCCTCGATCAGGGTCTCGAGCACCGCGCGCCCGACACGACAGACGAGCGGATTGCCGCCAAAGGTCGAGCCGTGCGAACCAGGCGTGAAGACCTCGGCCGCCGCGCCGCGTGCCAGACAGGCCCCGATTGGCACGCCATTCCCCAGGCCCTTGGCGAGCGTCATCACATCGGGCTGGATGCCCGCGTGCTGGAAGGCAAACAAGCGTCCGGTGCGCCCGATGCCGGTCTGGACCTCGTCGAGCATGAGCAGCCAGCCCGAACGGTCGCAGAGTTCGCGTAATCGGATGAGGTAATCGTCGGATGGGACACGGATGCCGCCCTCGCCCTGGATTGGCTCGATCAGGATGGCAACGATGTTGGGTCGATTGGCCGCTGCCGTCTCGATCGCGTCCAGATCGTCATAGGGCACGCGCACGAAGCCCTGCACCAGCGGCTCGAACCCGGCCTGGACCTTGCGGTTGCCGGTGGCCGAGAGCGTGGCCAGGGTGCGTCCGTGGAAGCTGTGCTCGGCGACCAGGATCGCCGGGGCCTCGATGCCACGCCGATGGGCGTGGAGTCGGGCCAGCTTGATCGCCGCCTCGTTGGCCTCCGCGCCCGAGTTGGCGAAGAAGACGCGATCCATCCCGGCCTGGGCGGTCAGGAGCGCGCCAAAACGCTCTTGCTCGGCGACACCATAGAGGTTGGAGGTATGGATCAGGCGTGCGGCCTGTTCACAGAGTGCCTCGCGCACGGCCGGATGGGCATGGCCGAGTCCGCAGACGGCGATCCCGGACAGGGCATCCAGATAACGCCGGCCATTCGTGTCCCAGAGCCAGACGCCCTCACCTCGGTCGAAGGTGACAGGCAGGCGATTGTAGGTGGCCATCAAGGGTTCGCTCATGGCGCACAGACCCCGATCGAGCTTGAATGAAAATAAAAAAGGCGGTCGCCCCGCCTGGGAAACCGCCTCTGTATAAGGCGAAGTTAGGAAATATAACGCGGTATTTAGAGGCTTGACAAGGATCTCCGCCTCGATTCGCCTGGATCAGCCTGCATAGTTGGCAGCGACGAACGCCCAGTTGATCTTGTCCCAGATGCTCTCCAGATACTTGGGACGGGCGTTGCGATAGTCGATGTAGTAGGCGTGTTCCCAGACGTCGACGGTCAGGAGCGCGGTCTTGCCCGAGGTCATGGGGGTGCCGGCATTGGAGGTGTTGAAGATCTCCAGCGAGCCGTCGGCGTTCTTGACCAGCCAGGTCCAGCCCGAGCCGAAGTTGCCGGCGGCCGACTGGGTGAATTGCTTTTTGAACTCATCGAACGAACCAAAGGTGGCGTCGATCACAGCGGCCAGCGCCCCGCTCGGGGCGCCGCCGCCGTTGGGGCTGAGACAGTTCCAGTAGAAGGTATGGTTCCAGACCTGTGCGGCGTTGTTGAAGATGCCGCCCGAGGACTTAAGGATGATGTCCTCCAGGCTCATGTCGGCGAACTCGGTGTCCTGGATCAGGTTGTTGAGGTTGGTGACATAGGTCTGATGATGCTTGCCGTAGTGGTACTCGATGGTCTCGGACGAGAGCACGGGTTCCAGGGCGTTCTTCTCATAGGGGAGGGCAGGCAGTTCGTGCATCATGGTGGTCAGGTCTCCTGGGTGTGGCCTGGGATCTCAGGATCGAATGCAGCTCCACCATATAGTCGCGTGCTGGTTTTTACAACCGTCCCCGGTCTGGGATTCGGCTATCCTCTTGGCGAGAGTCATCGAAATCACTGGGCGGGAGAAGCTCTGAAATGTGCGGGATCTGTGGCGAGCTGCGGCTCGATGGTGTGCCGGCCGATCTGGACGCGATCGGGCGGATGATGGCCGCGCTGACGCGGCGCGGCCCGGATCATGGCGGCAGCTACAGCGACGGGGCACTGGCCTTTGGGCATCGGCGGCTGGCGGTCATCGATCTGTCGGTTCGCTCCAATCAACCCATGGTCGATGCCGAGCTGGGGCTGGCCCTGGTCTTCAACGGCACCATCTATAACTACCGTGCCCTGCGGGCAGAGCTCGAAGGCAAGGGGTATCGCTTCTTCTCTGCCGGCGACAGCGAGGTCATCCTCAAGGCCTGGCACGCCTGGGGGACCGACTGCGTCGAGCGGCTGCACGGCATGTTTGCCTTCGCGGTCTGGGACGCCAACCGGCGTTCGCTGTTTTTGGCGCGCGACCGCTTTGGGATCAAGCCGTTATATTGGTCCGAACAGGGTCAAGTGCTCCGTTTCGCCTCGACCCCCCAGGCACTCTTGGCCGCCGGCGGTCTGGATACGCGGATCGATCCGGTCGCGCTGCACAATCTCTTTACGCTCCATGCCGTGGTTCCGGCCCCACGCACCATCCTCCAGGGTGTGCGTAAGCTCGCGCCCGGGCATTGGAGGCTGATCGAGGCCGATGGTCGTCAGACCGAGCAATCCTATTGGCGTCTCGTCGCCCGGCGTCCCGAGTCGCCGCTGTCCGAGGGTGAATGGCTGGAGTCCATCCACGCCGCCTTGCGTCAGGCGGTCAGGATCCACAGCGAGGTCGCGGATGTCCCGGTCGGGGTGCTGCTCTCGGGTGGACTGGACTCCAGTCTGCTGGTGGCCCTGCTCGCCGAGGCGGGGGTCTCGGATCTGCGCACCTTCTCGGTCGGCTTCGAGGACACGCCCGAGGAGTCCGGCAGCGAGTTCGAATACTCGGATCTCGTCGTCGAGCGCTATGGCACGCACCACCACAGGTTTCTGATCCCCAACGACCAGGTGTTGACTCGGCTCCCCGAGGCGATCGATGCCATGGCCGAGCCCATGTTCGGTCAGGACGCGGTCGCCTTTTATCTCCTTGCCGAACAGGTCGCGCGCGAGATCAAGGTGGTCCAGTCGGGGCAGGGCGCCGACGAGGTGTTCGGCGGTTATTTCTGGTATCCACGCATGCTGGCCGAGACGACCGGCTCACCGCTGGAGCGCTTCGCCAAGCACTATTTCGACCGCGATCACGCCGAATATCTGCGCATGATCGGCCCGGACTACGCCGGCGAAGACTACACCTCGGCGTTCATCACCGAGCGTCTGGCCGAGCCGGATGCCGACACCTTCATGGACGCGGTGCTGCGTCTGGACGTGACCACGCTCATCGTCGATGACCCCGTCAAGCGGGTCGACAACATGACCATGGCCTGGGGTCTAGAGGCGCGCGTGCCCTTCCTCGATCACCAGCTCGTGGAAGTGGCGGCGCGCTGTCCACCCGAGCTCAGGCTGCGCGCCGGCGGCAAATATCCGCTCAAGGTGCTTGCCCGCGGGCGGCTGCCGGATGCGGTGATCGACCGCCCCAAGGGCTATTTCCCCATGCCGGCGCTCAAATACGTGCGCGGGCCCTTCCTCGACATGATGCGCGACGTCCTGACCTCGCGCGCCAGCCGCGCACGCGGTCTCTATCGTCAGTCCTATCTCGACCAGCTCCTGGCCGCACCCGACCTGCACCACACCCGCATCCAGGGCAACAAGCTCTGGCACCTGGCACTCTTGGAGCTCTGGTTCCAGCGGCACGTCGATTGAGTCGCGTCGCCGCACCGAGCGGTAGGCTTGATAATGGCCGCGACGGCCTGATTTCGTGTGGGTCAGTAATCTCCAACACGCAAAAGGGTGATTGAGATGGATGTTTTGGAACGTATCGCCGAGCAGGTCAGGAGCAACCCAGTCGTAATCTACATGAAGGGTACGCCTAAATTCCCTCAATGCGGCTTTTCCATGCGCGCCGCCCAGGCCCTGCAGGAGTGCGGGGTGCCCTTCGCCTATGTCAATGTCCTGCAAGACCCCGAGATCTTCGAGAACCTACCGCGTTTCGCCGACTGGCCGACCTTTCCCCAGATCTACATCGACGGCGAGCTGGTGGGCGGCTGCGATATCACGCTCGAGTTGCACGCCCGCGGCGAGCTGAAGGCGATGATGGAGCGAGCGGTCGCCAAGGCGCAGGCCGGAAACGCCTGAGATTGACTATGCAAGCCCTCAACGCCGCTTGCCACGCCCGAGTCGGACTGGGTTCGCTCTCTGCAATCCACCAGGTGCCCGTGCTCAATCCAGACGCTGGTCTGATCCGTCCGACGCCTCGGTATGGCGCTCCCAGTAACGATCGGGGTCGAGTTCGTGCCAGCGGTTGACGACCGCGCAAAACAGCCGCGCGGTCTGCTCGGCGTCGTAGATGGCCGAATGTGCCTCGCTGTTCTTCCAACCCAACCCCGCCGCCTTGGCCGCCTTGGCCAGCACGGTCTGGCCGAACATCAGTCCGCCGAGCGTGACGGTGTCGAAGACGCTGAAGGCATGGAAGGGATTGCGTTTGTAGCCGGTCCGTTCGACGGCGGCCTTGATGAATCCCAGATCGAAGTGCGCGTTGTGTCCGACCAGGATGGCACGGTTGCAGCCGGCTGACTTGACGGCCTTGCGGATCGGCGTCAGGAGACGTTCGAGCGCATCCCGTTCCGATACGGCATCCCGAAACGGATGGTGCGGATCGATGCCGTTGAAGGCCAGCGCGCGCGGATCGATCTCCGAGCCGACAAAGGGCAGCACATGGCAGGCGAGCGTCGGCGTGGGTTCGAGCAGACCGTCGGGCCGCTGCCGGATGATGACGGCCGCGATCTCCAGCAGGGCGTGGCGCTGGGCATCGAAACCGGCGGTCTCGACGTCCACCACAACGGGTAGGAAGCCACGAAAGCGCCGCGCGATGCCGTTGCGGATGGATGGCTGTTCTCTCATCGTTACAGCATAAGTGCGCGCGCCATGAATGCCAATGCTCGAGGTCACCGCGAATCTCCGACGGCGCTTCGCGCTGTGGTAGGATCTTGATCCGGTTCATCGAGGAGGTTTGCCGGGTGTCATGGGTAGGGTGATGCTGAGATCATGGGTACGCGCGCTGGCTTGGCTGGTGGCGCCGACGCTCTTGCTTGGGTGCGCCTCTACGTCTGATCGCGAGTTCGATCCGCGTGATCCGCTGGAGCCCTTCAACCGAGCCACCTTCCGTTTCAACATGGATTTCGACAAGGCGTTCGTGCGCCCGATCGCCGCGGGCTATCGGAAGGTGACGCCCGAGCCGGTCGATCGCAGCATCACCAATTTCTTCAATAACCTGGCCGATGTCACCTCGGCGGTCAACAATGTCTTGCAATTCAAGATGTCGCGCGCCGGCAGCGACGTCGGGCGTCTCTTCATCAACTCAACGATCGGTGTGCTGGGTTTCATCGACGTGGCCAGCAACGTCGGTCTGCCGAGCTACAAGGAGGACTTTGGACAGACGCTCGGGTATTGGGGGCTGGAGCCGGGCGCCTATCTGGTTGCGCCCTTGCTGGGGCCGACCAGCATGCGCGACGCCATCGGCAGGGGGGGCGACCTGTTCACGGATCCGCTGCTTGGTCTCAGACCGCATCAGGTGCGCTGGGGATTGGTCGGGGTCCGGGCGATCGACCAGCGCGCGGACCTGCTGAAGGCGACCGAGATCCTCGAAGGGTCCACCCTGGATCCCTACAGCTTTGTGCGCGATGCCTATCTCCAGCGTCGCCAAGCCCTGGTGTACGATGGCCATCCACCGCAAGACCAGTCCCCACAGGACTTCTGGGACGAGGTCAAGTTCTAGCCGGTTTGCACCGGCTCGACCTGCCAGCCGAGGGTCGCGCCGGCGCACAGCGGGACCACCCGGCTGTCTTTGAACCTGTAGTATTCGGGGACGGTCCAGGGCCGGCGGACCAATCGGATCCGCCCCTGGTTCATGGGGAGGCCGTAGAACTCCGCCCCATGCCGGCTCGCGAAGCCCTCCAGCCGGTCGAGTGCACCGGCCCGGTCAAAGACCTCGGCATAAAGCTCCAGTGCCGCATGGGCGCTGAAGATGCCCGCACAGCCACAGCCGCATTCCTTGGTTCCGAGCGCATGGGGCGCGCTGTCGGTCCCCAGAAAAAAACGCGGATGACCGCTGGTGGCGGCCTCGACCAGGGCCAGGCGGTGACGCTCGCGCTTGAGCACCGGCAGGCAATAGAGATGCGGCCGGATCCCGCCGGCCAAGAGGGCATTGCGGTTGTAGAGCAGATGATGGGGGGTGATGGTCGCCCCCAGGGTCTCGGGGCCGGAGCGCACGAAGTTCACCGCCTCGGCGGTGGTCACATGTTCAAGGACGACCCTGAGCCCGGGGTGCTGCTCGATGAGCGGATGCAGCACCCGCTCGATGAAGACCGACTCGCGGTCGAAGATGTCGATCGACTCATCCGTGACCTCGCCGTGCACCAGGAGCGGCATCCCAACCTCACGCATCGCCTCCAAGACCGGCTTGAGCCGGGTGATGTCGGTCACGCCGTTCTCGGAGTTGGTGGTCGCCCCGGCCGGATAGAGCTTGCAGGCGACCACCAGGCCGCTTGCCTTGGCACGTTCGATCTCGGATGGGTTGGTGTGATCGGTGAGATAGAGCGTCATCAGCGGCTGAAAGTCGCTCCCCTCGGGCAGTGCGGCGAGGATGCGCGCGCGATAGGCGCGCGCCTGCTCGGTCGTCACCACCGGTGGCTTGAGGTTCGGCATGACGATAGCGCGCGCGAACCGGCGCGCACTGAAGCCCACCACATCGGCCATGGCCGCGCCATCGCGCAGATGCAGGTGCCAGTCGTCCGGTTGGGTGAGTTCGATCGAGTCGTGGTGCTCCATGGCTCAAGCGACCTGAGTGTGCCAGGCGTACTGCTATCGATTAAAGTGCGCAAAGATTCACATGATACGCTTCCTGCCCTGAGTGCCCTAGGGCTGACTCAGGTCTGGCAGGCGTGACTGTCCCGACTGTATTGAGGACCCTCCTCGCACAGTTGATCTTTTCGACCCTCCTCTCACCAGCCGCCGCGCCCACTCGACCCCATCATCGACCAGGGTATAGACCACGGGCACCACCAGCAGACTCAGAAAGGTCGAGGTGATGAGCCCACCGATGACCACGATCGCCATGGGGGCGCGAAAACTGGGGTCCACACCGATGCCGAGCGCGATCGGCAGCATCCCGGCCCCCATGGCGACTGTGGTCATGATGATCGGGCGCGCCCGCTTGCGACAGGCATCCAGCAGCGCCTCCCAGCGGTTGAGGCCATGCGTGCGCCGCGCCAGGAGGATGTAATCGACCAACAGGATCGAGTTCTTGGTGGCGATACCCATCAGCATGATGAGCCCGATCAGCGAGGGCATCGACAGGGCGCTGCCGGTCACAAACAGGGCAAGAAAGGCGCCGGGGATCGACAGCACCAGGGCCGCCAGGGTGGTGACGGGCTGCACGAAGTCGCGAAACAGCAACACCAGCACCGCATAGATGCAGAGCACCCCGGTCAGCATCGCCACCCCAAAGCTGGCGAAGAGCTCGCCCATGACCTCGGCATCACCGACCTGGGTCTGGGAGATGCCCGGTGGCAGTTGGCGCAGACTCGGCAACGCCAGCGCCTGTTTCTCCACCAAGCCCAGCGGTTGCTGATTGAGTTCGATCTCGAAGTTGACGTTGCGCCGCCGGTCGTAGCGATCGATCTCGGCCGGTCCGCTGTCGAGCCTCAGGTCGGTGATGGCACCGATCTGCACTGGCCCGTCCCGCCCGGGCACGCTCAGGCTGCGCAGCAGATCGAGGTCCTGGCGCGCCTCGGGCGGCAGCCTGACTACGATCGGCACCTGACGCTGAGAGAGATTGAGCTTGGGCAGCAACTGAGCATAGTCACCACTGGTGGCGATGCGTAGGGTCTCGGCGATGGCCGCCGTGGTCACGCCCAGCTCGGCGGCGCGGGCAGAATCGGGCCGGACCACCAGTTCGGGACGCGCCAGTCCAGCGGTATTGGTGACGGTGCCGATCCCGGGGAGGGTGCGCAACTCGCGCTCGACCCGGCGCGCGTGTTCGACCAGTCGCTCACCGTCCTCGCCGGTCAACACCAGGATGTATTTCTCGTTGGCACCGGCCAGTCCCACGGTGAAGCGGATACCAGGGATGGCGGTCAGGGCCTCACGCAGCTCGCGCTCGATCGCCTGCTTGCTGACCCCCCGCCGCTCACCGCGCGGGCTGAGACGGATGGTCAGGGTCGCCTTGCGCACCTCCTGAACGCCTGTGCTCATGAGGGGATCGCTCCCGGCCGCGCCGCCCCCGATGGTGGTATAGACCAGTTGCACCTGGGGATGGCGCGCGATCAGGACCCGGGCCCGCTCGGCGGCCTCCAGGGTCTCATCGAGCCGGCTGCCAGGGGGGAGTTCCAGGTAGACCTGGGTCTGGGACATGTCGTCGGGCGGCAGGAAGCCGGTCGGCAGGAATGGCGCGAGTGCAAAGGCACCGACGAAGAAGACCGCAGCCCCCAGCAGCGTCAGCCAACGATGGCGCACACAGACCCCGCTCAGGCGCACCACGGCATCGAGCCAGCGCGGATGATCGTGGAGCCGGCGCGGTGGGCGCAGCAGATAGGCCGCCATCATGGGTGTGAGCAGACGCGCCACCACCAGCGAGAAAAAGACCGCGATGGCCGCCGTCCAGCCGAATTGGACAAAGAACTTGCCCGCCACCCCGCTCATGAAGGCCGTCGGCAGGAACACGGCGATCAGGGTGAAGCTGGTGGCGATCACCGCCAGCCCGATCTCATCCGCCGCCTCCAGCGCCGCCTGATAGGGCGTCTTGCCCTGGCGCAGATGGCGCAGGATGTTCTCGATCTCGACGATGGCATCATCGACCAGGACGCCGATCACCAGCGACAGGGCCAGCAGGGTCACGACATTGAGTGTGAACCCGAGCAGATGCATGGCGGCAAAGGTCGGCAGGATCGAGAGCGGCAAGGCCGTGGCCGAGATCAGGGTCGCGCGCCAGTCGCGCAGAAAGACCCAGACCACCAACACCGCCAGCAGCGCGCCCTCCAGCAGCAGCGACATCGAGCCTTCGAAGTTCTCCAGCACTGGATCGACGAAGTTGAATGACTCGACGATCTCAAGGTCCGGGCGCTCGGACTGAAGCCGCGCCAGTTCGGCCCGCACCCCCTGGGCGACCTGGACCTCGCCCGCGCCGCGACTGCGCACCACCTCGAAGCCGACCACCGGGCGCCCATCGAGCAGGGCGGCCGAGCGGCGTTCGGCGACGGTATCGATCAGGGTCGCGACCTGACCGAGCCGGATGCGCCGACCATCAGACAGGCTGATGTCCAGCTCGGCCAACTCGGCGGCGGTCTGGACGGTCGCCAGGGTGCGGATCGACTGCTCGGCCCCGCCCAGATCGGCGCGCCCGCCCGCGTCCTCGCGCTGGATCAGGCGCAGCTGGCGCGAGATCTCGGCGGCTGTGACCCGCAGCGCGAGCAACCGGTCCGGGTCCAGCTCGACGCGCACCTCCCGCTCGACCCCGCCGACGCGGTTCACCGCCCCGACCCCAGGCACGCTGAGCAGACGCCGTGCCAGGTCGTTGTCGACGAACCAAGACAGGGCCTCCTCGTCCAGACGCGGCGAGGCGACGGTGTAGCTTAGGATCGGGAGCCCGGTCAGGTTGATCTTGGCGACGATCGGCTCTTCCAAGTCGCCGGGCAGCTCGGGGCGGACGCGCGCGACCGCGTCGCGCACATCATCGACGGCCTCCTGGGTTGGTTTCTCCAGCCGGAACTCGGCGGTGATGGTGGCGGTGCCGTCCTGGATCTTGGTGTAGAGATGCTTGATGCCCTGGAGGGTCGCGAGGGCGTTCTCGATCTTGCGCGCCACCTCGGTCTCCAGCAGGGCGGGGGCCGCACCGGGCAGACTGGCCACCACTCGTACACTCGGCAGGTCGATGTCCATGAACTGCTGGACCTTCATGGTCATGAACGACAGCGTGCCCATGAAGGCCAGCAGGGCGAACAGCAGGATCGCCGGGATCGGGCTGCGGATCGACCAGGCGGAGAGGTTCATCAGTCGATGCAGGTTGGCGGAACTAGAGTCCCTGCGCGCGACGATAATCGCGCATCGCCTGATCGGCTATATCGAGCTGGCGGTCGTTACAGTTCGGACGCGCCTCCGTGCGTCGTCCGAGCCGGTCGTAATAGACGACGCAGTCGTTCCTGAAGACTGCCTCGGCCTCGCCATTGCGGTCCATCATAATCTCCGGCGGGGGACCGCCTCGGTCGGGTCTAGGTTCGTATCTACCGCTGCGCTCATCGCCAGACTGGTCACGTCCATCGCGTCCGTATCCGTCTTCATTGCCGCGTCCACCACCCTGGCCGCGCCCCTGTTGGAGCAGATAGGCATCGACGGCATCCTCGGCACGGCGGCGGTCGCTCGAGTTGCAGTTGCTGCTACGGGTGATCAGCGTGCCCTCGCGGTCATAGAGCGCGGTGCAGCCGCTCGGCAGCCGCACCTCCAGCTCGCCGGAGCGACGCGGTACGACCTCGGGCGCACCGCTGCCACCCGAACCGCCGCCGCTGGGTGGGCGGCGTCCTTCGTACTGGACCTCGACGACGCGCCGCCGCTGGATCTCGCAGGTCCAGGGATATTTGCGTCCGTCGATCTTGGTCTTGCCCTCGACCCTGTAGTTCTTGTCGCCCGGCAGTTGGACGACCTGCTCATCGCGTAGATCGATGAGTCCGTAGTCGCTGCGCAATCGGGCCTCGCAGTCGCGGATGGCGTCCCTGGTGTTATAGGCAAGGGCGGTTGTGGGGACCGCAAGTATCAGGGCGAGCAGGAGTCGGGTCTGGGCGGTTGTTCTGGGAGGTTGACGCATGATCTTTGAGTTCCATGGAAGGTTCGGATCAAACGGAATACTGTTGCGCGTCCGAGCCAGTCGAATACGGATCGGGCAGTGCGCATGATAGCGAAGTCCCAGGCGGAGCGGCGGGAGAAAGACGCCTCCTTATCGAACACTGCCATCCGGCGGTCCAGACTCCGAGATCCGCACCAGATCGCCGTCGGCGAGGAAGCCGACCCCAGTGTCGACCACCGTATCCGTGACCTCAAGCCCGGCGCTGATCTCGACCCGATCGCCCAGACGCCGGTCGATCCAGACCTTGGTCTGAGCGACTGTACCCTGGGGTTGCAGCCGAAAGACATAGGCGAAGCCCTCGCGCATCAGCACCGCCGACTGCGGCAGGGTCAGGGCAGGCGTGGTACCGAGATCCAGCTCGCCGCGAACGAACATCCCGGCACGCAGTGATTGGCCAGTCATCTCAGTGGGTAGATCGACATAGACCAGTCCGGTGAGCGTGCCCCTGTCGACGGTCGGGGCAATGAGCCGGATCCGCCCGTTCACCCAGGTTCCGTCCGGCGCCTTGATTCGGGCCGATCCGCCCGCTTGCAGCCGTGCCAGTTCGGTCGCCAGCACCTCGGCGCGCCATTCCAGCCGAGCGTCGCGGATAAGGCGCAGCAGCTCGGTCCCGGGCTGGACGAGTGCGCCCTGGGTCGCGCTGATCGCGGCGACGATCCCGGCGACCGGCGCGCGCACCTCGGTTCGCGATAGGCGCAGCTCCTCGGCGCGCACCCGCGCCCGGGCGGCCTCGAGCCGGGCCAGCGCGGTCTGTTCGGCACTCAGGTACTGGTCGGACTGCTGGGGGCTGAGCGCCGCCGTGCCCTGAGAGCGGCGGGCGCGCTCGGCGTCGGCGCGGGCCTCGGCGAGCTGCGCCTCGGCCTCGGCCAAGGCGGCCCGCGCCTGTTCGAGGGCCACCCTTGCGCTGTCGCTATCGATCCGGACGAGCAATTGGCCGCGCTCGACCCGGTCGCCGATCTCGACCGGCACCTCGACCAGCCGTTCGCCCCCGATCTCGGCGCCGACCACCACCTCGCGCCAGGCGGCGATATTCCCGGTGGCGGCAAGGGTGCGTGGCCAGATCCGGACCTCGGGGTGGGTGACGGTGACGGTCAGGGCAGGTTTGGTCGTCTTGGGGGGCGCGTCATTGGCCGCCTGGGTCCAGCCTGACTGTTGGGCTAGGCCGAATATCAACATCAGCCCCAAGCCGAGGTGCTTGAACCAGTCGGGTCGTCGCGGATGTGTGTTGTCGGGCCTGTGCATGTCGGTATCGCTTGGTGACGGCGGATGACGCTGAGTCAGGGGGCTGGGCCAGAATGTTCCGGACGGCGCCTTGTGTGGCCGATGGATTTCGGAAGGTCGCGCACTCGAGTGGGTTTCAAGCGGTTGCGTCATCGCGGTCGTCACGGCTGGCGATTGGTCTGAGCGATCAGGATGCGATTGCGTCCAGCGCGCTTGGCGCGATAGAGCGGGGCATCGGCCGCCTCGATCAGGGTCGAGGGATCCTTGTATTCGGGAAAGGCTGCTAGTCCGCCACTGAAGGTGCAATTGAACTCCGTGTCGTTGGCGATGAAGGTTACGGCTGCGAAGTTCTCGCGCACTGAATCCATCACGGCCTTGGCCTGATCGGCGTCCAGTCCGGTCATGATGACGGCGAACTCCTCACCGCCATAACGCCCGACGATGTCAGACTCGCGCAGACGCAGTCGCAGGGTGCGCCCGAGTGCCATCAGCACCTGATCGCCGGTCGGGTGCCCGTGGGTGTCGTTGACGGCCTTGAAGTGATCGAGGTCTCTCATGGCGAGACAGAGCCTCTGTCCACTGCGCTGACAATTGGCCAGGGTCACCCTGAGTAGCTGCAGGAGGGTGTTGTGGTTGAAGAGCCCGGTGAGGCTGTCGCGGATCATCAGCGAGCGCAGGGTGCGCATGCGCTCGGCGCACAGCCGGACCTCGGTCACCAGGCGCGCAGGCGCGATCGGTTTGGTGAGAAAGCCATCGGCGCCGACCTCAAGCGCCTTGAACTGGCGCTTGGAGTCGGTTTCAGACGATACATAGACGATCGGCAGACCCAGATAGCCGGGGATCTGGCGCAGCACCCGCGCCAGCTCGGGTCCGGAGCACTGGGGCATATAGAGATCCATCAGTACCAGGTCGGTCTCGAAGTCCGCGAGGATCTCGAGTACGTGCTCGGGTTCGCTGACGACCCGGGTGATCATGCCGTCCGCCTCCAGGTTCAGGGCGTAGATCTCGCCGAGCAGCGGGTCGTCGTCCACGATCAGGATGTGATAGGGATTGGGGGGGCGCGATTGGTGAGCTGATCGAGCCACTCGGCCAGCTCCACGGCCCTGACCGGCTTGCGGTAATAGGCCTGAGCGCCGGCCCTAACCGCCTGCAGGCGGGCCTGGAACATGGGGGTCTGGGTCCTTGCCTCAGGGGTGGTGAAGGGGTTGGGCTAACCTAACAGATTCATCAGGGTATCAACCAGACTCGATTGATTGAAGTCGCCCTTGACGATATTAGGCGTCGGCCCCGACCTGGATGCCGCGCTGCTTGTCTTCAGGCTTCTGGCGCGAGGTAACGATCAGGATCGGCGTGGAGCGGTATTGATCGTGTTCGCGCAGACGCGCCGTCAGCGCGAAGCCGTCCATGCCCGGCATGTCGATGTCTGTAATCACGGCATCGAAGTGTCCGCCGAGCGCCTTCTGCCAGCCATCGAGCCCATCCTCGGCCAGGGTGACGTGGTAGCCATGGGCCTCCAGGATCTCACGCTCGATCTCACGGGTGTTGAGCGAATCGTCGACGACCAGCAGGCGCCGTCCGCCGGACGTCTGATGCGCATCGCGTCGGGCGGCGTTCATCAGAGGTGTCTCGCCACGCCGTCGGCGCGCCATCTCGATCAGGGCGGGTGCCTGAAGGATGCTGACCAGGGCATTGTCTCCGGTGATGACCATGCCAGCGACCAACCCGCCGAGGCGCAGATGGGCTGGGAGTGGCTTGATGACCATGTCGCGCTCATCGAGCAGCCGGTCCACGATCAGGCCCAGCTTGGTCTGGCGCGACTGGATGACGACCACCAGCCAGCCGGCGCCGGACTCGTTGTCTGTGGTGATCTGGAGCGCGGGGAGATCGCCGGCCTGGATCAAGGGCAGGAACTCGTGGCGCAGCACCATGGCCGGGCGGTCGCCGACCTGCAGGATCTGGTCGCGCGGTACCCGGATCAGCTCGGCGACCTGATGCGCGGTCAGCCCAAAGGTCCGTCCGCCGGCCTCGAAGAGCAGCACCCGCATCACGGTGAGCGAGGCCGGGAGCTGGAGCGCAAAGCGGGTGCCGAGGCCGGGACGGCTCGTGATCGACAGCGAGCCGCGCAGCTCCTCGACGATGGCGCGCTTGACCGCGTCCAGGCCGACGCCGCGCCCCGAGATCTCGGTGATGATGGGGCTGGTGCTGAATCAGGGCAACAAGATGAGCTCGTTGATGGATGCGTCGTCGAGACCTGGGGCGCGGGCCGGATCGATCAGTCCCTTCTGGATCGCCTTGGCGAGGATGCGCTCGCGGTCGAGTCCGCGCCCGTCGTCCTCGATCTCAGCACCCCGACACCTTCCTGGCGCGCCGAGAGCCGGATGCGACCGAGGCGCGGTTTGCCGGCGGCCTGGCGTTCGTCCGGGGATTCGAGTCCGTGATCGACGGCGTTGCGCACCAGATGCACCAGGGCATCGCTCAAGTGATCGATGAGCTGACGATCCAGCTCGATCTCGCCGCCGCTGATCTCGCACTGGACCTCCTTGCCCAGCTCGCGTCCGAGTTGACGCGCCAGTGGCGCGATCGGCTCGAAGACGATGGCCAGCGGCAGCATCCGCATCACCAGGGCGCGATCATTGAGTTCGCTCGTCAGGTGCTCCTGTTCCTGGACCAGATCGCACAGGGCGAGCGTGAAGGCGTGCATGGCCTGAGATTGGGCCTTCAGAGGCTCGCGTTCAGGTTCGGTCTCGGCGCAGACCAGGGCGGCTAAGGATTTGTCGAGTGCCTGGGCCTCCATCAGCTTCAGGCGCAGCTTGACCTGGTTGGAGACGACCTCGCCCATGAGCTTGATGAGCTCGTCGAGCTTGTCCATGCGCACCCGCACGCTGTCGAGGGCGCGTAGGGCGGTTGGGTCCGCGTGTGCCGGCTCCGCCGTCAGCAGTTCGGTCGGCGCGGGCTGGCTCGGCGTGCTCGTCCTGGAGTCCATGGGGCCTGAATCTGAGGGTACCGCAATGCGCGTTGGCTCGGATTCGGTCGCGGATGGCCCTGTCTCAGACCCTCTTTCCTCTTGGAAGGGGGGTGAGACCTCGGCATTGCCCTGAGCGGCTGCCGCAAGTGCCGCGCAGAGTGCCGGGTCGGCGGGCGGGATCTGACCCAGGTTCGGTTCCACCTGCTCGACTAGGGCACCAATGGCGTCCAAAGACCGCATCAGGAGGGTGCCGAGTTCGGGATTCAGGCGGATGCGGCCTTCGCGCAATGCGCCCAGCACCTCTTCGAGCTGGTGTGCGGTCTCGGCGATACCCGTCAGCTTGAGCATCCGCGCCGAGCCCTTGAGTGTATGGGCGGCGCGGAAGAGCTCGTTGATCGAATTGACGTCCAGGCCGACACCCGAGACCAGGGGCGCCAATCCGGCCTCGAGCCGCCCCAGCTGGTCACGGGCCTCGCTGGTGAAACGGGGCAGGAATTTCTTGATGTCCAGGGCCATGATCAGGATCGGCTCAGAGGCTTGCTTCGAGTCGGGCCAGATGCAGTCGGCACAGTCGGTTCAGATCGCCGAGTGCCAGGGCCGGTGCGCCGATCAGGATCGTTTGAGGATTGGCGACCTGGGTATCACGTTCGAGCTGGTGCAACACGATCCTGTACTCACGCCGTGCCAGTTCTGTCTGCCCGGTCTCGCGATAGACCTCGGCGAGCTGGAAGTGGGCCGGCCAGCAGTCAGGCTGGTGGTAGATGGCGCGGCGCAGGAAGGCGATGGCGTCGTTCGTCTGTCCCTGCCGCCGGGCACCGCGTCCCAACACCAGCAAGGCCCCCAGGTGCCACGGATCGCTCGCCAGTATCTGATGCGCCAAGGCCAGGGCGTCCGCAATCCGATCCAGCTCAAACAGCAGATAGGCCTTGAGCACCAGATCCTTCGCCCTTGGCTGGGGACAGGCACAGAGCGGTTCGAGCCGTTCGAGGGCTGTCTGATACCGTTCGGACTGGGTGAGCGTGAGCGCCTCGTCATAAACGGCATCCGCCGCCGCGTCGTCGTAGACCTGCGGCCCTGGCGGCGGGGGGCGCGCGACCGGCAAGGGATCCGAGCGCGGCACGCCACTGTCGGTATGCAAGACCAGCCGCGCCGGTCGCACCGCTCCGACCGGCAACGCCCGTCTGGCACCTTGGGCATCAGCCGTCACCGACGCACGCCCCATCCCAGCCGGCTCGTTGACGAACAGAAACACCCCGTCACGCTCACACAGCGTCAGGATGCCGAAATCATTGGCCAGCGTCTCGGAGATGCCGACGATCAGATACCCGCCGGGCACAAGCAGCGTCTTGAGCCGCTCCAGCACGCGCCTGCGGGTCGGTTCATCGAAATAGATCGAGACATTGCGAAAGAAGATCACATCCTGGTTGGCCAGGGTTTGCGGATACTCGGGATCAAGCAGATTGAGCGGATGGAAGTGCACCCCGCGGCGCAGACGCTCGTCGATCCGGAAATGATTGGTGTCTTCGGGACTGAAGTAACGCTCTTGGAGCTGAGGATTCAGGGCGCGAAACGAGAGACGCCCATAGATCCCGGCCTGCGCGCGCTCCAGGGCTGTCCGATCCACGTCCCCGGCGTTGACCTCGAACAAAGACTCGGCCAGCTCACCATAGCGCTCGCGTAATGCCATCAAGATCGAATAGGGCTCCTCACCGGTCGAGCAGCCGACCGACAGCAGCCGCACTGGGTCATCGGAGGCGCGACGCGCCAGCCGCTCGGGACAGAGCCGTTCGGTCAGCAGACGCAGATGCTGGGGCTCGCGATAGAAGTAGGTCTCGTTGATGGTGATGAGACTGGTGAGTGCCTGGAGCTCGGTCTCATCGTTGCGCAACCGCGCCAGATAGTCCTCGGGTGAGCGGGCGCCAATGCTGTCGATGCGCTTGGCGATCAGCTCGCGCCAGAGATCGTTGCCATAGGTGCCGGCATTGAGCCCTAGATGCTCGCGGATGAACTGCTGGATGGCGTCGAGATTCATGGCAGCGTGCCCACCAGACGGCACAGGGCGCCTGCGATCTGGTCCAGGGGCAATACCTGGGCGATGGCGCCGGCGAGGATGGCCTCGCGGTTCATGCCGAAGATGAGCGAGCTGGCCTCATCCTGGGCCAGGGTCCAGCCACCGGCAGCACGGATGTCGAGCAGCCCGCGCACCCCGTCGCGACCCATGCCGGTCAGGATCACGCCCAGCCCCCCCTTCCCGTAATGCTCGGCCACCGAGGACAACAGCCGGTCGCAGCTCGGGTGATAGATGTCGCGCGCGTCCGGCTCGACATAGCGCAGACGTCGGTCAGCGCTCAGGATCAGATGCTGGGCTGGATCGGCCAGATAGATGCGCCCGGGTTGCGGACGCTCGCCGGACTTGGCCACCACGACCTGCAACGGACAGAGGCCGTCGAGCCAGTCGGCCATGGCCGCGGCGAAGCCGACCGACAGATGCTGGACGATCAGGATTGGAGCGGCGAGCGTCGCCGGCAGTTGTGGAAGCAGTGCCGCCAGTGCCTGGGGGCCTCCCGTAGAGGAGGCGATGGCGATCAGACGCTCGTCCTGATTTTCAGGACGCCCGCCGACCGCACCCGGCAATGGTAGCGACTGAAGTGCCGGCTTGGTCTGAGGCACGAGCGAGGTGGTACTCGACTGACGCCGGATGTGCCGGATCACGGGTACCCCGGCGAGCATCCGCAGTCGCTGCGCCAGGGCGCCACCATCGTCGATCCCCGGTTTGGCGGCGGCCTCGAGCGCCCCGCGCGCCACTGCCTCCATGGCATGGTGCGAGTCGGCCAGATCCGAGAGCACCAGGATGGGCGTGGCCCGCACCGCCATGATCTCCTCGATGGCGGTCAGGCCGTCCATCTCGGGCATCTGCAAGTCCAGGGTGATGACGTCGGGTTTGAGCGCGAGTGTCAGCTCCAGCGCCTCGCGCCCGTTGGCCCCCTCGCCGCAGACGCTCAGTCCGGGTTCGGATTCCAGCAGGGCGCGGATGAGCGCGCGCGCCGCGCCGCTGTCATCGACCACGAGGACGCGGATCGGTTTCATGCCTGACTCTGGCCCGAGTCCTCGGCTAGCGGCGGTTCGGACGCGGCGGGCCGTTCATCGAGCACAAAGCGATCGACCTGACCCTTGAGCGTCGCCGACAGCTGCATCATGCTCTGAGCCACCTGCGAGAGGCGCCGCACCGACTCGGCGGTCTCGGCGCTGGCGGTCACGATCTCCTTGAGCGCGACCACGATTTGATTGCTGGCGGTGCGTTGCTGTTGGGTCGAGAGACTGATCTGCTGGGCCGAGCTGCTGGTCTCGCTGGCGGTCTGCACCAGTTCGCGCAGGAAGTCGGCGGTGCGCGCCGAGGCGTCCAGACCCTGATCGATGCCGACCGAGCCCTTTTCCGAGGTGATGACCAGCCGGCCGATGGTCTCCTGGATCTCGGTGATCTTGTGCGCGATCTCGGACGTCGACGCGCTGACCGAGTCGGCCAGACGCCGGATCTCGGCGGCCACCACACTGAAGCGTTTGCCCGCCTCACCGGCCGATGAGGCCTCGAGCGCGGCATTGAAGGCGATCAGCCGGGTCTGATCGGCTAGGGTGTCGATGATCTCCATGATGCGCGTGATCTCCTTGGACTTGCCACCCAGATCCAGGATCTCTTTGAGCGAGACCTGATTGTCGTGGCGGATCTCCTCCATCTTGGTCACCAGTTGGCGCATGGACTCCTCACCCTGACGACTGCCGTCATAGGTGCGGCGTGCGATCTCGACCACGGATCCCGAATATTCCGCGATCTGCGCCGAAGACGCAGACAGTTCCTCCATGGTCGAGGTGATCTCGGCCACCGAGCTCGACATCTCGCTCGAGGTAGCCGCCTGACCCTCGACGGCCTGGGCGATCTGACGCGCGGCCTCGTGGACCGAGAACGCATTGCGCTCGACCTCAGCGACCAGATCGCGTAGATGACGGCGCATCCGGTCCGTGGCCGCCGCCAGCTCGGCCAGTTCGTCGCGTCCGTCCAGGACGACCGCGCGTGATAGATCCCCGGCGGCCACGCGGTCGAGGCTCTGGGCGACACGCTGGATGCGGCGCGCGAGCACCCGCGCCGAGACAAAGGCCAGCGTCATGCCGATCGCCAGCATCAGACCGCCGAGCAGCCAGGTGCGCTCGATCGCCCGCGTCCGGATCCGGGTGTAGACCTGACGATCCTTGGCGATCTCGATCACCCCAAGCGGCTGGCCGGCATAGTCGCGGACCTGCTCGGCATAGACGGCCAGCTCCAGGCCGCCGATGGTCAGTTGGGCATACTGAGGCGTACCTGAGGAGGCCGCGGCGATGGCGGTCGCGTCGAGGAGTGGGCGGTCGCCGGCGGTGCTGGCAAAGGTCTGGATCTGGCCGTCACGGATCAGGTGCAGTCCCGCCTCGACGCCGTGGCGCGCCTTGAAGCCCTCGAAGAAGGCCGGTCCGAACGACATACCGAACTCGACCGAACCGAGGTGACGGCCCTGATCGAAGACCGGCACCAGGCCGCGCGCGCCCAGACCGCCGACGCCCCATTCCAGCCCGCGATGGGGGTACGCTCGGCATTGGTATCCACGACCGAATGGCGGAAGCTGGAGAGATCATCGCCGTATTTCTCGATCTGGTGCAGCCGCAGAAAGGAGGTCGCGGGTGGGGTATGGAACTGGAACTGGACGGCGCCATAGTCCTTGCTCAGCACCTCATAGGGCGGCAGAAGCTGGGTGCGCAACCAGTCGCGATCGCCGGCGGCAAACCGATGCTGGACCTCGGGGATATTGGCGACGAGCGCGCTTAGGGCCTCGGCCAGTCGGGTCTCGGTCTCGACGTCGAGCCGGATGCGTTCGGCGTACTGGTGCAGCTCGGTGCGCTCCGCCTCCAGGGCCAGGCCGTCTAGGGCACGCAGATTAAAGAAGGACAACACCAAGACGGCGAGCAGGATCGCGGTCCCGGCGCCGATCATGGAGTTGACCCAGAGACGGAGGTTGGTGAACATCGATTGTTTCTCGTGCAGGCCGCGTCTGGCGCGGAGGTTGAAACCGCGTTTCCCGACTGCCGGATGCTAGCCCAAGCCGAGCCGTCAAAGAAGACCGTCACCCCAGAGAAGATTAAACCCGCCGCTGGAGCCGTCATGGAGAGCTACACCGTCGTCCGTCCCGAACATCTCAACCACTATGGCCATCTGTTCGGCGGCTGTCTGCTCAAATGGGTCGATGAGATCGCCTGGATCGCCGCCAGTCGCGACAATCCGGGCTGTCGCTTCGTCACCGTCGGCATGGATCGGGTGGAGTTTCACCGCGGCGTCGATCTAGGCACGGTGCTGCGCTTCGTTGCCAACGCAAGCCGCCGCGGACGTACCTCACTGACCTATGACGTGAGCGTCTATGCCGATGATCTGGAGACCGGCAGCGAGGAGCCGATCTTCTCGACCCGCATCACCTTTGTGCGGGTCGACGCGCAGGGGCGGAAGACACCATTGCCTACCGCCGTACCGTCTCTCGTCTGACGGCGGGCGTGTCATGGCGTCTTCTGGGTTCGATCCATGACGTAGCCGGCCAGCCCCGCGCGCAGCGCCTCCGGCAGCGACTCGCCGACATGCACCTCATCCGTCACCAGGACATGGATGGTCCTGGCCGTCGCCAACTCCTCGCCGGCTTCGCTCAGGAAGCGATAACCGATCGCAAACGAGCGCCGGCGCAGATCCTCAACCTGGACCTCGACCCGGATCCGGTCCCCGTGACGCATCGGATGCCGGTAATCGGCCTCGGCATGGGTCAGAGGCAGCAGGATCTCGCCGTCGCGGATCATGGCGTGGATCGGATAGCCGATGTCCTCCATGAGGGCCTCAAGCGCGTCCTGCGCATACCGGAACAGATGGGCGAAGAACAGCCGCCCGGCGGCATCTGTGTCGTGCAGCCGGACCTGGAACGCATAGTGGAAGGGGCGATCCGTCATGACGGTGCTTGACGAAGACACCTCCCTGTGTCTTTGCGGTAGTGCATTGGTCCAGGGGCGCCGATTGCGTTTTAGGAGGAACGCTTGGCAGCGACCGAACCGCGGGTGCTCAGCATGAAGAATGCCGCGACGATGAAGGCAGCGATGGCCACGGCGATGACCATGGTCACGGGCTTGTTGGCGGGGTCGACGACCTTGAAGGGCTCACCGATCTTGACCAGGATGGCCGAATGGCGCGGATCGGCCAGCAGATAGCCGCAGAATCCGAGGAAGGCGCCATAGAACACCATCTTGATGTCCAGATAGAGACCGACCAGGAGCGCGACCAGGGCCGTCATCATCACCAGGGTCACGGCGGCCTTCTGGCCACCCATGGCGGCATCGACGCCCATCTTGTGCAGGATGTCCAGCACCCAGATGAAGGCACCCCAGATGATGATCTGCTTGATCAGATAGAACAGACGCGAGTCACCCCGGACATAGGCGTTGCCCCAGGCCGTGACCAGGGAGATGAGCCCGATGACCGGGACGAAGTAGCCCCAGTAGAGGGCGATGCCGCTGGTGTTCTCGCGGGTGAGCGCGAAGAGTGCGACCGTACCGGCATAGAGGATGAAGAGCGGGAACAGGGCGAGCATCAACGAGCCTTGCGATTTTGTGGATGTCGTCACGATGAAGCCTCCTGACGTTTGGGTTGCTGTGATTGATGAGCCGATAGCCTGTGTGAAACGGCAAGCGAGACCAGCGAATCGGTCAGGCCTGTTGATAGTAACCTCACTGAAACTGCGTGTTAAGGGTCGAACGCAAACTCGATGGGGTGCCGTAACCCCGCTTTTGGCGAACAGTGTGCGATGGATGCCTGTTGTCCATTGCTTGGAGGCCGCCGGAGGACTAGAGTTCATCCCATCCAGTCGAGTCGAAAGGGTCGCCGCCATGCCCGCTCCTGCGCCTCTCTCCAGCATCGTGCGTCTCGCACTGATCGGTCTGGCCTGTGTCTGGTCGCTTGCCGCCACGTCCGCCGAACGCTCCATCGAGCTCTTACCCGGCATCGACTACTTCGGGCGGGACTATGCGACCCTCAAATCCATCAGCCTGGACGACTGCCAGACGGCCTGTCTGAATGACAGTCGCTGTCGCGCCTTCACCTACAACACCAAGGCCGCCTGGTGCTTTCTCAAGGAGAGCCACGAGGAGCCCCGCCCCTTCGCGGGTGCCGTCTCCGGGCAGGTCGTCGAGCGGGCCGTTCAGGTGACGGGTGCCGAGGGTACGGCGCCGCGTCCCGTCTCATCGCAGGCGCGACTGGCCGAGCTCCAATTCCTGCCCCCGCGCGAGCTCGCCGAGGCGCGCCGACTGACCGCCAAGCTGGCGAGTGCGCCTGCGCCCGGGGTCAAGCTCGCGACCCTAACGGCCCAGGCGCGCACCGCGCTGCAATCCAATGAACCCGCTCAGGCCGCCGCACTCTACTCCCAGGCACTGAATCTGGCGCCGGAGGATCCGACTCTCTGGATGGCGCTGGCCGAGTCCTCGCTCGCCGCCGCCGAGGCGGGCGATTGGGACGACCGACAACGCTATCGTCAGCAGGCGACCGCTGCCGCCATCAACACCTATACACAGGCGCTGAACGACGCCGAGCGCGCCGCCGCGCTCGCGCTCATCGCCCGGACCCTGGCCCAGCGCCAGGAATGGCGGGCCGCGATCCGCGCCAATCGCGCCGCACTCGCCCTGGTCGATTCGCCCGCGCTGCGCCAGGTTCTCGATCAGCAGATCGCTGAGCATGGTTTCCGGATCAAGGGGCATGATGTCGAGTCGGACGCCGCCAGCCCGCGGATCTGTATCCAGTTCAGCGATCCGCTCGATCTGCGCCGGCCCAATCTCACCGACTTTGTGCGCGTCGTCGGTCGCACCGATCTGCCGATCGAGGCCGAGTCCAAGCAGATCTGTATCGATGGCGTGCGCCACGGTGAGCGCTATCAGGTGCTGGTGCGTCCCGGGCTGCCGGCCGCCGACGGCGAGATCTTGATTAAGGGCTCGGAACTCGACATCTATGTCCGCGACCGTGCGCCCATGGCCCGCTTCCTCGGGCGTGCCTATGTGCTGCCCAAGGGTGGCGAGGCGGCGATCCCGGTGGTCTCGGTCAATACCGAGCGTCTCGAGGCCGAGGTCCATCGACTCGGCGATCGCAGCCTGACCCAGGCGCTGGAGGAGGGACTGCTGGAGCGTCCGCTTGGACGCTGGAACCTAGAGCGCATCCAGGAACGCACCGGCGAGGCGGTCTGGAAGGGGGAGATCGAGGTCAAGTCCGAGCTCAACCGCGAGGTGACCACGGCGGTTCCGGTCGGGGCGCTGGTACCCGAACTCAAGCCCGGGATCTATGTCCTGACCGTGCGTCCGCACACTGCCCCCGATGACGGCGATTCGCTCGCGACCCAGTGGTTCCTGGTCTCGGACCTGGGTCTGACCACGCTGGCAGGCAATGACGGACTCCATGCCCTAGTCCGCTCACTCTCCAGTGCGAAGCCGCTCGGAGGGGTCGAGCTGCGTCTGGTCGCGGTCAACAACGAGATCCTGGGGCGCGCGACCACAGACAGCGCCGGCCATGCCCGCTTTGATCCCGGTCTGCTGCGCGGCAGCGGGGGCAATGCCCCGGCCCTCTTGGTGGCCGAGTCGCCCGCCGGCGACTATGCCTTTCTCGATCTGACCCAGCCGCCATTCGATCTGAGCGATCGGGGCGTCGAGGGGCGGCTGCCGCCTAAGCCGCTTGACGTTTATCTCGTCAGCGATCGCGGCGCCTATCGTCCGGGCGAGACCGTCCATCTCACCGCCCTGGTGCGCGACGCGCGCGCGCGGGCGGTGACGGAGCTCCCGATCACCTTCATCGTCAAGCGCCCGGACGGGATGGAGTCTCTGCGCACCCTGACCCAGGATCAGGGGCAGGGCGGGCATGCCACCGAGGTGCAACTGACCAAGACGGCCCCGCGCGGCACCTGGCGTGCCTCTGTCCATGCCGATCCCGAGGGGCCGGCCCTGGCCGAGCTGGCGTTTCTGGTCGAGGACTTCCTGCCCGAGCGCCTGACCTTCGAACTGGATTCATCCACTCCGGCGATCGATCCGGACGATCCGCCGTCGCTCAGGCTCGATGCCCGCTTCCTCTATGGTGCACCGGCCGGCGGTCTGGCACTGGAAGGCGAGATCCAGGTGAAACCGACCGAGACCCTGGACGCCTTCCCCGGTTATCGCTTCGGTCTGGCGAGCGAGACGTTTGAGCCGGTCGGCGGCCCGCTGCCGGAGGGGCGAACGGATGCCGCGGGTCATGCCGAGGTGCCCTTGGATCTGCCCGAGATCCCGCCGACCAGCAAGCTGCTGGAGGCCGAGATCCAGGTGCGGGTGCTGGAGCCGGGCGGGCGTCCGGTCGAGCGCCGGCTCAAGCGTCCGTTGGCAGCCAAACAGACGCGGATCGGACTCAGGCCGCTATTCGAGGGGGCGGTGGAGGAGGGCGGCCATGCCCGGTTCGAGGCCATCGCCCTCGGCGCGGATGGTCGGCGTCAGTCACTCGCCGGGGTGCGCTGGACCCTGGTGCGGCTCAAGACCAGCTTCCAGTGGTACACCTCAGATGGCACCTGGAACTATGAACCCATCACCACCACCGAGCGCGTGGCCGACGGCACCCTGGATCTGGATGCCCAGGATCCTGGACGGATCGAGGTCCCAGTCGCTTGGGGCCGCTATCGTCTGACGCTCTCGACCTCGGACGGTTCGGTGCTGCCGGTCGATCTGGAGTTCGAGTCCGGCTGGTACGTCGAACCCAAGACCCAGGACACACCGGATCTACTCAAGGTCGTGCTCGACAAACCAAGCTATCGGGTCGGCGACAAGGCGCGGGTACGGCTCGAACCGCGCTTCCCGGGGATCGCCCTGGTGATGGTGATCGACGATCGACTGATCGGCATGCAGGCGGTCGAGGTGCCCGAGTCTGGGGCGACCCTCGAACTCCCGGTGACCGCCGACTGGGGGCCGGGCGTCTATATCACGGCGGCGCTCTATCGCCCCATGGACCTGGAGGCGCGCCGGATGCCGGCCCGTGCACTGGGTCTGACCTGGGCGGGCGTCGATCCAGGGGCGCGTCGGCTGGCAGTCAACCTCCCCGAGACGCCCCAACTCAGCGGCACGGTGCGTCCGCGCCAGACCCTCGAGATCCCGGTCCAGGTCGAGGGGGTCAAGCCCGGATCGCCGGTCTATGTCACGGTCTCGGCGGTCGATCTTGGGATCCTGAACCTCACCCGCTATCAGCCACCCGCGCCGGACGACTGGTATTTCGCCCAGCGGCGGCTGGGGATGGAGATCCGCGATCTCTATGGCCGGCTCATCGACCGGATGCAGGGGTTGCCGGGCGTGGTACGCAGCGGCGGCGATGCATTGAACCTGACGATCGAGGGCCCGCCGCCGACTGAGGAGCTGCTTGCCTATCATTCGGGGATCGTCAAACTCGACGCGCGCGGTCAGGCGCGGGTCGCCGTGGATATCCCCGACTTCAACGGCACGGTGCGCGTCATGGCCATGGCCTGGGGCGCTGAGGGTGTTGGCCATGCGGTGCGCGATCTGACGGTGCGCGATCCGATCGTGGTCACCCCAACCCTGCCGCGCTTCCTGGCCCCAGGCGACCGCTCGCGTGTGCTACTCAGTCTGGACGCGGTCGAGGGGCCGGGCGGCGAGGTTGGGCTTGCGGTGGCCGCTGAAGGCGGTCAGGTCCAGGTCGCGCCTGAGTCGGCCCGCTCCAGTCTGACCCTGGCGGCAGGCCAGCGTGCGCAGACCAGCGTCGCGCTTCAGGCCGAGTCGGTCGGGGAGGCGCGTCTGAACATCGACCTGCTGACCCCGGACGGTCAGGCCCTACGCAAGACGCTGCGCGTACCAGTGCGCGCCAATGCGCCACGCACCAGCCGTACAGAGGCTGTAACGCTCCAGCCAGGTGAGGGACTGACCCTGGACGCCGAACGGCTCGCCGACCGGGTGACTGGAACTGGCGTCTTGACGGTCTCGATCGGTGGGGCTGGACGGCTGGATGTCGCCGGGCTCTTGATGGCGCTCGACCGCTATCCCTACGGCTGTGCCGAACAGCTCACCAGCCGGGCGCTCCCCTTGCTCTATCTCAATGAGGTTGCCCAGGCCATTGGACTGGCCGGCGAGGGCGGGGTGCGCGCGCGGGTGCAGGCGGCGATCGGCGAGATCCTGGCCAAGCAGGACAGCAACGGCAGCTTCGGCCTCTGGGGCAACGATGGCGGCGGCGACACCTGGCTCGATGCCTATGTCACCGATTTCCTCACCCGGGCGCGCGAAAAGGGCTATGCAGTGCCGGAGGTCCCCTTCCAACTGGCGCTCGACAACCTACACAACGGCCTCAGCAGTACCCCGGACTTCAGCTCAGGCGGCGAGGACATCGCCTATGCCCTCTATGTGCTGGCCCGCAACGGACGCGCCGCGATCGGCGACCTGCGCTACTACGCCGACACCAAGCTCGATGCCTTCGCCAGCCCCCTGGCCGTCGCCCAGCTGGCCGCCGCGCTTGCCATCCAGGGCGACCGCCCCCGTGCCGAGGGGCTGTTTCGGACCGCGCTTGGTCGGTTCATGCAGGGCCACGACGATCGGCGCTGGCGTTCGGACTATGGCTCGCTGCTGCGCGATGGGGCCGGGCTGCTGACACTGGCCGCCGAGAGCGACTCCTCGGCGCTGAACCTCCAATCGCTCGCCCAGCGGCTCCAGGCGCTCTGGGCGAGCGAGTCCTATACCAGCACCCAGGAACAGGCCTGGCTGCTGCTTGCCGCCCGGGCACTGATGCAGTCGAGCGAACAGCCAGCCCTGAGCGTCGATGGGGCGACGCAGGTGGGCTTTTTCCAGCGTCGCCTCGATGAGTCCCAACTCGCCGTGCGCCCATTGTCGATCGTCAATCGCGACACGCGTCCGGTTGAGGCCTTGGTGACGGTGACGGGCGTGCCCCGCGTGCCCGAACCGCCCGGCGGTCAGGGCTATCGGATCGAGCGCGCCTATTACGATCTGGATGGACGGCGGGTCCGGTTGGCGGAGGTCGAGCAGGGCGCGCGTCTGGTCGCGGTGCTGACGGTTGAGGCGAGCGCGCCACGTCAGGCGCGCCTGATCCTCGATGATCCCTTGCCGGCGGGCTTGGAGATCGAAAATCCCCACCTGATCGGCGCCGGCGACCTCGCGGGCATCCCCTGGCTCGGGCTGGAAAGCGAGGCTCAACACACCGAGTTTCGCGCCGATCGCTTCATCGCGGCCATCGACCGGGAGGCCGACGACCCGGTACGGTTCCAGCTTGCCTATCGGCTGCGTGCGGTCTCGCCCGGTGTCTTCGCCCATCCGGCTGCAACGGTCGAGGACATGTACCGGCCCAGTCTGCGCGCCTGGACCGGGAGCGGCACGGTCGAGGTGCGCGAGTTGGGACGCTGAGCCGAACCGTTCCATCAGACTTACTCATTCCTGCTCACACAGGAACAAAGCTGACTTCCTGCTTCGCAGAGGCCGGTTTCGTCTTGAGCGTGCGCCCAAGGCCAGAGCCCGCCTCTCCACAGGCTGTCACCGAGCAATCAGCTTGTCGCTGAAAGGGCTGGCAGCCGCCAGCCGAACTCTCGGCCACTTTTTCAAAGGCCTCTTGGATGCATGACCATCTTGCGAGACATGCAGATATTACAACATTCTCGCAAAAAAGTTCAACTATCAACGAAACTGTTCGAGCCCCAGGCCGGGACGGAATCACCCGAGACGTGCCGTGGGATAGAAGTCCAGATACCACTCCACGAACCGCGCCACGCCCTCGGCCACGGGTGTGGTGGGTTTATAGCCTGTATCGCGGACGAGGTCTGTGACGTCGGCGAAGGTGTCTGGGACATCACCCGGCTGGAGCGGGAGCAGTTCCATCTCGGCCTTGCGGCCCAGGCACTGCTCCAGGACCGAGATGTATTCCAGCAGCTCGACCGGCTGGTTGTTGCCGATGTTGTAGACGCGGTAGGGCGCGCGGCTGCTGGCCGGGTCGGGCCTGGATCCGGACCAGTCGGGGTTGCCTTCGGGCACCCGGTCGAGCACGCGGATCACGCCCTCGACGATGTCGTCGATATAAGTGAAGTCACGTCTGTGGCGACCGTAATTGAAGACCTGGATCGGTTCGCCGGCGAGGATGGCGCGGGTGAACTTGAACAGTGCCATGTCCGGTCGGCCCCAGGGCCCGTAGACGGTGAAGAAACGCAGCCCGGTGCTCGGGATCCGGTAGAGATGGCTATAGGTGTGGGCCATCAGTTCATTGGCCTTTTTGCTGGCGGCATAGAGGCTGAGCGGATGGTCGACATTGTCGTGGACCGAAAACGGCATCTGGGTATTGGCGCCATAGACCGAGCTACTTGAGGCGTAGACCAGATGCTCGACCCCATAGCGGCGACAGCATTCCAGGACATTGGCAAAGCCGAGCAGGTTGGTATGGACATAGGCCATGGGATTGGTAAGCGAATAGCGCACCCCGGCCTGGGCGGCCAGATTCACCACGCGCTCGGGGCGATGGACGTGGAAGACCTCGGCCAGTCCGGCGCCGTCTGCGATATCGAGCCGCACGTCGGTGTAGTTCGGATGATCGAGGGTGCGCGCCAGCCGTGCCTCCTTGAGCCTGACGTCATAGTAGTCGTTGAGATTGTCGACCCCGATCACGGTGTCGCCGCGTTCGAGTAGGCGCATTGAGAGGGCCGAACCGATGAAACCGGCGCTGCCGGTGATCAGGATCTTCATCGAGACTCCAGGTGTGTGAGATTACAGCCGTCCGTCGACCGCCTCGCGTGGGAGCACGGATTTGACGTCATAGAGGATGGCGCCCGGCTTACCGAAGGCGCGGAGGCGTTCGGCACCCCAGTCGGCGAATTGGCGATGGGCCACGGCCAGGATGATGGCCTCATAGACGCCGTGCTCGGGCTGCTCGACCAGTTTGAGGCCATACTCGTGCTCGGCCTCGGTCGGATTGGCCCAGGGATCACAGACATCACAGCTCAGACCATAGTCCCGTAACTCGGCGAGGATGTCGATGACGCGCGTGTTGCGCAGATCCGGGCAGTTCTCCTTGAAGGTCAGGCCCAAGACCAGCACCCGGCTATCCCGGTTGAGTCTGCCGTTGCGTGCCAGCCGCTTGATGACCTCCCCGGCGACATAGGCCCCCATGCCGTCGTTGACGCGCCGCCCGGCCAAGATGACCTCGGGGTGGTAGCCGATCTCCTGCGCCTTGTAGGTCAGATAGTAGGGGTCGACGCTGATACAGTGTCCGCCGACCAATCCGGGACGAAAGGGCAGGAAGTTCCACTTGGTCTCGGCCGCCTCCAGTACCTCCAGGGTATCCAGTCCTAGACGGTTGAAGATCAGTGCCAGCTCGTTGACAAGCGCGATATTGAGATCGCGCTGAGTATTTTCGATCACCTTGGCCGCCTCGGCGACGCGGATGCTGCTGGCCAGATGAGTACCGGCGCTGATGATAGAGGCATAGAGTGCATCCACGAAGCGCGCAACCTCAGGTGTGGAGCCTGAGGTGACCTTCTTGATGGTGGTCAGACGATGTGCCTTATCGCCAGGGTTGATGCGCTCTGGGCTGTAACCGGCATAGAAGTCACGGTTGTAGGTCAGGCCCGAGAGACGCTCGAGGATGGGGATGCAGACCTCCTCAGTCGCCCCTGGATACACGGTGGACTCATAGATGACGATCCGACCCGGCTTGAGGATGGAACCGATGGCGCGGCTGGCCGATTCGAGCGGACCGAAATCCGGCTGTTTGTGGGCATTGATCGGCGTCGGCACGGTGACGATCAAGACATGACAGTCGGCGAGCGGCTCGATGGTGTCGGTGTATTCGAGTCGGCTGGCGGTGCGCAGTTCGTCCGGCTCGACCTCGAGCGATGAATCGCGCCCGGCGCGCAGCTCGGCGATGCGCGCAGCGTTGATGTCGAACCCAAGGGTCCGATACCTTTTGCCGAACTCGACGGCGAGCGGGAGCCCGACATAGCCGAGCCCCAGAATCCCGATCTGGGTCGTGGCGAGGTCCGAATGAAAGGGGGTGTCCAAGTTGGATTCTCCTGGCGATGGCGATGCCTTAGCCGTTGCCGGCAAAGATCCGATAGGCGGGGTTGTCGGTCTCGTCCCAGTGCGGATAGCCCAGGCCGGCGAGTGTGTGTTCGAGGTCTGGATACTCCTCGGGTGGGATCTGCAACCCCATCAACACCCGTCCATAGGCCGCGCCATGGTTGCGATAGTGAAAGAGGCTGATATTCCAGCGCTTGCCGAGCCCGCTCAGAAAATCGAGCAGGGCGCCTGGACGCTCGGGGAACTCAATCCGCACCAGCCGCTCGTGTTCCAGACCAGGTGCATGCCCCCCGACCATGAAGCGAATATGCTGCTTGGCCGTTTCGTTGTCGGTCATGTCCAGTACCCGGAACTCCTTTTCTGTCAGGCGGGCGATCAGCTCGGCACGCTCATCCTCGCCCTTTGTCAGTTCGATCCCGACGAAGACCTGGGCGCGGCGGCTGTCGGCATAGCGATAGTTGAACTCGGTGATCTGGCGTCTGCCGAGCGCGCGACAGAAGCTGAGGAAGCTGCCGGGACGTTCGGGGATCTCGACCGCAAACAGGGCCTCGCGATGCTCGCCCAGTTCGGCGCGTTCGGCGACATGGCGCAGCCGGTCGAAATTGATGTTGGCCCCGCTCTCGATGGCGATCAGATGGGCGTTGCGTGTGTCCGTGGTCTCGACCCAGCGCCTGAGTCCGGCCACAGCCAGTGCCCCGGCCGGCTCGGCGATTCCGCGCGTGTCGTCGAAGATGTCCTTGATCGCGGCGCAGATCTCGTCGGCAGTCACCAGCACCACCGCATCGACGCGCGCGCGCGCGATGCGGAAGGTCTCTACACCGATCTTCCGGACCGCTACACCATCGGCGAACAGTCCAACTTGGGGCAGGGTGACAGGCTCACCGGCAGCCAGTGCGGCATGGAGCGTCGGCGCGTCCTCCGGCTCGACACCGATGATCCTGACCTCGGGATAGAGCCATTTGACATAGGCCGAGATACCGGCGATCAACCCGCCACCGCCGACCGGGACAAAGATGGCATCTGGCGGCTCGGGATGCTGGCGCAGGATCTCCATCCCGATGGTGCCCTGACCGGCGATGACGTCCGGATCGTCGAAGGGATGGATGAAGGTCAGTCCCTTCTCGTCCACCAGTTCGCGGGCATGGGCATAGGCTTCATCATAGGAATCGCCGTGGAGCACCACCTTGCTGCCCTGGGCGCGCACCGAGCGCACCTTGATCAGCGGCGTGGTGCGTGGCATGACGATGGTCGCCTGGAGTCCGAGTCGATTGGCGCCAAGCGCCACGCCCTGCGCATGATTGCCGGCGCTCGCGGCGATCACACCGCGCCCGCGTGCCTCGGCGTCGAGATGGATGAGTTTGTTGTAGGCCCCGCGCAGCTTGAATGAGAACACCGGTTGCAAGTCCTCGCGCTTGAGCAGCACGGTATTGCCCAGGCGCGCCGAGAGTTGCGGCGCGAGGGTGAGCGGGGTCTCGACAGCGACATCATAGACACGCGCCTTGAGGATGCGGTCGACATAGGAGTCAGGCATTCAGAATCCTCGGTCGGGGATGGAGCTATGGTTTAGATTAGGGTTTTGTCATCGTGGAACGTCTCGGCGCGCTTGGAGTCTGAGTCTCCTGACTCCATCATCGAACGAGCCGGCAAGTTCGATCTTCCGCGCCAGCCGGCTAGACCTCAGGCGCCCTGTCTTAGGGTCCGTCTTCGACATGCCTGATCACGCCGAGGTCGAGTGCAGGAGGATGGCGCGCTTGCTTGATCTGCCCAAGCATCGTATGGATTTGGAGATCGTAGCAACGACCTGTGCCCAGGCCCAACTGGAGCGGGTCACGCTATCGCTGGTTTGAATTTAGACTTCATCACACCGCATCTCAGCTGCGTCGGTGATCTAGACCTACATGTGCCACCGACGTGGTCCAAGACGAGCGTCCGTTTTTCCGAGAGTGAGGTATTAGTCCATGTCGATCTTTGAGCGTTATCAGGCTCGGTATGAGGCCTCGCGTGAAGAGGTGATGAGTCTTAACGAGTATCTGGAACTGTGCAAGACTGACCCCACTGCCTATGCTGGTCCAGCCGAACGGTTGTTGATGGCGATCGGCGAGCCGGAGTTGATCGATACCCGCGATGACCCACGCCTGAGCCGGATCTTCCAGAACAAGGTGATCCGGCGCTATCCGGCCTTCTCCGAGTTCTACGGCATGGAGGAGGCGATCGAGCAGCTGGTCTCCTATCTCAAGCATGCCGCGCAGGGGCTGGAGGAGAAGAAACAGATCCTCTACCTGCTGGGCCCGGTCGGGGGCGGCAAGTCGTCCTTGGCCGAAAAGCTCAAGGAACTGATGCAGGAACGGCCCTTCTACGCCATCCAAGGCTCGCCGGTGTTCGAGTCGCCCCTGGGTCTGTTCTCGCCTGAGGAGGATGGGGCCATCCTGGAGGAGGACTATGGCATCCCGCGCCACGCCCTGCGCACCATCATGTCGCCCTGGGCGGTCAAGCGCCTGCAGGAGTACAACGGCGACATCACCAAGTTCAAGGTGGTCAAGCTCTATCCCTCGATCCTGGAACAGATCGCGATCGCCAAGACCGAGCCGGGCGACGAGAACAACCAAGACATCTCGTCCTTGGTGGGAAAGGTCGATATCCGTCAGCTCGAACGCTTCGCCCAAAACGACGCCGATGCCTACAGCTATTCGGGGGCACTGTGCCGGGCCAACCAGGGCCTGATGGAGTTCGTCGAGATGTTCAAGGCGCCGATCAAGGTGCTGCATCCGCTCCTGACCGCCACCCAGGAGGGCAACTACAACGGTACTGAGGGCCTATCGGCGTTGCCATTCCAGGGCATCATCCTCGCCCACTCGAACGAATCCGAATGGCAGAGCTTCCGCAACAACAAAAACAACGAGGCCTTCCTGGATCGTGTCTTCATCGTCAAGGTGCCCTATTGCCTGCGGGTGAACGAAGAGGTGCAGATCTACCAGAAGCTGCTGCGCAACAGCTCGCTGGCCACGGCGCCCTGCGCGCCCGGGACCCTGGAGATGCTGGCCCAGTTCTCGGTCCTGACCCGGCTCAAGGAGCCCGAAAACTCCAGCATCTATTCCAAGATGCGGGTCTATAACGGGGAGAACCTCAAGGACACCGACCCCAAGGCCAAATCGATCCAGGAATATCGCGACTATGCCGGGGTCGATGAGGGGATGAGCGGGATCTCGACCCGCTTTGCCTTCAAGATCCTGTCGCAGGTATTTAATTTCGACCACACCGAGGTCGCGGCCAATCCGGTGCATCTGCTCTATGTGCTGGAGCGCCAGATCGCGCGCGAGCAGCTTCCGCCCGAGACCCAGGAGCGTTATCTCGGCTTCCTCAAGCAGTATCTGGCCCCGCGCTATGCCGAGTTCATCGGCAAGGAGCTCCAGACGGCCTATCTGGAGTCCTATGCCGAATATGGTCAGAACATCTTCGATCGCTATGTCACCTATGCCGATTACTGGATCCAGGATCAGGAATATCGCGACCCGGACACCGGCGAGATGATGAACCGCGCCATGCTCAACGAAGAGCTAGAGAAGATCGAGAAACCGGCCGGGATCTCCAATCCCAAGGACTTCCGCAACGAGATCGTCAACTTCGTGCTGCGCGCGCGCGCCAACAACGCTGGAGCCAACCCGAAATGGACCAGCTACGAGAAGCTGCGCGTGGTGATCGAGAAGAAGATGTTCTCCAACACCGAGGATCTGCTGCCGGTCATCTCGTTCAACGCCAAGGCATCGGCCGAAGAGAAAAAGAAGCACGAGCAGTTCGTCGACCGCATGACCGCCAAGGGCTACACGCCCAAGCAGGTGCGTCTGCTCTCGGAGTGGTATCTGCGCGTGCGCAAGGCACAGTGAGCGGACCAAGACCATGTCACACTTCATCGATCGGCGTCTAAACGGCAAAAACAAGAGTGCGGTCAACCGCCAGCGCTTCCTGAGGCGTTACAAGTCCCAGCTCAAGCGGGCCGTGGCCGACGCGGTCAACAAGCGCCGCATCACCGACATGGACTCCGGCGAGAAGGTCAGTATCCCGGCGCGCGACATCTCGGAGCCGGTGTTCCATCACGGCAAGGGTGGGGTGCGCGACCTGGTGCACCCCGGCAACAAGCAATTCGAGTCGGGCGATCGCATCCGTCGGCCCGAGGGCGGGGAGGGTGGCGGCTCGGGACAGGGGCGGGCGAGCAAGGACGGGCGGGGCGAGGACGACTTCGTCTTCGAGCTCTCGCGCGAAGAGTTTATGGACCTGCTGTTTGAGGACCTGGAACTGCCCAATCTGGTGCGCAACCAGCTTATGGGGACCACAGAGTTCAAAGCAGTGCGTGCCGGCTACTCGACCCAGGGCGCGCCGACCAACATCGATGTGGTGCGCTCGCTCAAGGGGGCGGTGGCACGGCGCACCGCGCTTGGCGCCTCCGCGCGTGCCCGCATTCGTGAACTGGAGGAGGAGATCGCGCACCTGCTCGCTGAGGGGGCACCTGAGACCGATCCCCGTATCGGCGAACGGCGTGCCGAGATCGACCGGCTCAAGACCCGCCTCGCCGCGTTGCCCTTCATCGACACCTTCGATCTGCGCTATCAGAGCTTTGTCAAGCAGCCCGAACCGACCAGTCAGGCGGTCATGCTCTGTATCATGGACGTCTCAGGCTCCATGGACCAGGAGCGCAAGAATCTGGCCAAGCGGTTTTTCATCCTGCTCTACCTGTTCCTCAAGCGCAATTACGAGCGGATCGATCTGGTCTTTATCCGCCATCACACCATCGCCCAGGAGGTCGACGAGGAAGAGTTTTTTTACTCGCGCGAGACCGGCGGCACCGTGGTCTCGAGTGCGCTCAACCTGGCCTATGAGGTGATCAAGGAGCGCTACGATCCGAGCCTCTGGAACATCTATGCCGCTCAGGCCTCGGATGGCGACAACTGGGATTCGGACTCCAGTCTCTGTCGCGACCTGCTAATCGAGAAGCTGCTGCCGCTGATGCGCTATTACGCCTATGTCGAGATCACCCCGCGCCAACATCAGAGCCTCTGGTATGCCTACGAGGAGGTTAAGGCCGTGCATCCGCACTTCGCGATGCAGGAGATCGACGGTGCCGAGGACATCTATCCCGTCTTTCGTGAGCTGTTCAAGAGGCAGACGGCATGAGCCGACGACTCATCACGGATTCGTCTGAGTGGTCCTTTTCGCTCCTGGAGCGTTTTGATCGCGAGATCGCGCGTTTGGCCCACGAGGTCTATGGGCTTGATACCTATGCCAATCAGATCGAGGTCATCAGCTCCGAGCAGATGATCGATGCCTATTCCTCGGTCGGTCTGCCGATCTATTATCACCACTGGTCGTTCGGCAAGCAGTTCGTGGCCACCGAGCAGACCTACAGGCGCGGTCAGATGGGCCTGGCCTATGAGATCGTCATCAACTCAGATCCCTGCATCGCTTATCTGATGGAGGAGAACAGCTTGCCGATGCAGGCCCTGGTGATCGCGCACGCCTGCTATGGACACAACAGCTTCTTTAAGGGGAATTATCTGTTTCGCACCTGGACCAGTGCCGACGCCATCATCGACTATCTGGTCTTCGCCCGAAAGTACATCGCCGAGTGCGAAGAACGCTATGGACAGGATGAGGTCGAGCTATTGCTCGATTCCTGTCATGCCTTGATGAATTATGGAGTCGATCGGTATAAACGCCCCGCGCCGCTGTCGCTGGCCGAAGAACAGCGCCGTCAGCGCGAGCGCGAGGCCTATCTGCAATCTCAGATCAATGACCTGTGGCGCACCCTTCCGACCACTGTCGAGCGCAACGAATCCTCGCGTGAGGAACGCTGGCCGGAGGAGCCGCAAGAGAACATCCTGTATTTCATCGAGAAGAACGCGCCTTTGCTCGAGCCCTGGCAGCGCGAGATCGTGCGCATCGTGCGCAAGATCGGGCAGTATTTCTATCCCCAGCGCCAGACCCAGGTCATGAACGAAGGCTGGGCCACCTATTGGCACTATACGCTCCTGAATCACCTCTACGACGAGGGACTCGTCAGCGATGGCTTCATGATCGAGTTCCTGCAATCCCATACCAGCGTGATCTACCAGCCGCCGTTCGATGCGCCCTATTACACGGGCATCAACCCCTATGCGCTCGGCTTTGCCATGATGCGCGACATCCGCCGCATCTGCGAGTCGCCCACCGACGAGGACCGTCACTGGTTCCCCGACATCGCTGGCCAAGACTGGCTCCAGGTGTTGGACTTTGCCATGCGCAACTTCAAGGACGAAAGCTTCATCGCCCAGTTCCTCTCGCCCAGGTTGATGCGCGAGTTCCGGTTCTTTGCCATCACCGACGACGACCTGGAGGAACATCTCAGGGTCAAGGCGATCCACGAGGAGAGCGGTTATCGTGTCCTGCGTCAGGCGCTGGCCGAACAGTACAATCTGGGTACGCGCGAGCCCAACATCCAGGTCTACAATGTCGATCGGCGTGGTGACCGCTCGCTGACCCTGCGTCATTTCATGCACAACCGGCGTCCACTCGGCGACTCGGTGCCGGAGATGTTGCGCCACATCCGCCGTCTGTGGGGGTTCACCGTACGCCTAGAATCGGTCGACGACCGCGGTCGGGTCGAGCTCATCGGTGAGGTTTGAATTGACGACATGAAGACATCGTTTCCACTGGTCCTGCTGTCCTGGCTGACCCTGATGACACCCGCGGTCGGGCGCGCCAACGATCTGCTCGTCGCGACCCTGGAGGCGTTTCGCGACTCCAGGACATTGGCCATCGACGGTGTGCCACTGCTCTCGGCGCCCGTGCTCGCCGATTTTTATCTCCAGCGTGACTACGCCCTGGTCTGGTCCAATCCGACACAGATCGATGCGCTGCTCGATCTGGTCGAGCGGAGCGAGGAAGACGGATTTCGCCCCGAGGACTTCCATGTCGAGCGCCTGCGCACACTGAGCCGACCCGGCGTGCTCGCGGCACTCCGTGGCAGCGCGCGCCTCGCCGCCGATCTCCAGCTCAGCGATGCGCTCTTGCGCTATGTCCATCACACCCGCTACGGCAAGCTCGATCCGGTCATCGTCGATCCACAATGGAACGATCGCCCCCCGGTGCCTGCCGAGCGTCTGATCGCCGACATGCACGGGGCCCTGGAGGCCGAGGATCTGGCCGACTTTCTCAACGGGCGTTTCCACAAACCCTTTTGGTATCAGGATCTCAAGCGTGCCTTGAGTCATTATGCAGGTGCGCGTCACCTCAATCAGCTTCCCCCGCTCACGCCTGGACCCCCGCTTTCGCTCGGCAGCCGGGGTGAGCGTGTCGCCCTGTTGCGCGAGCATCTGCGTCTGCTCGGTTATGGTGAGCGCCGGGACTCCGATCGGCCCGATGTCTTCGATGCCGCCCTAAGCGAGGCGGTACGCGCCTTCCAGCGGGCTCGTGGTCTCGTCCCAGATGGAATGGTCGGCCCCCAGACGCTCGCGGCGATCCATGATCCCGTCGACGAATCCAAGATCGATCGCATCCGCCTCAACCTGGAGCGCATGCGTTGGCTCTATGAGGACCTGCCGTCCGACTATATCTTCGTCGACGTCGCCGACTACATGGCCCACCTGGTGCGCGGACACGAGATCGTCTGGAGCACGCGCGTCATTGTCGGCAAAGAGGATTCGCAAACACCCATGTTCCGCGACCGGCTCGATCATCTGGTGCTCAATCCGACCTGGACCGTGCCGGTCTCGATCCAAAAAAATCTCGGTAACGTCTCGGACAAATACACCCTGATCGATCGACGCACGGGGCGCCGGGTCAGCGGCGGCAATGCCGCCGACTACAAACGCTATCGTGTGGTCCAGTCGCCGGGGCCGGACAATGCACTGGGACGGGTGAAGTTCATGTTCCCCAACCGCCATGCCGTCTATATGCACGACACCCCCAGCAAGGCACTGTTCGGGCGCCCGGTGCGCGCCCTCAGCCACGGCTGTGTGCGGGTGCAGAATCCGATTGAGCTCGCCGAGCTGCTGTTGGAGGAGTCAGGCTGGGATCGGGCGCGCATCGACAGCGTCTTTGAAGACACCAAGACGCGCTATGTCAATCTGTCTGAGCCCTTGCCGGTTCTGCTCTATTACCTGACGGCCCGTGCCGACGCCAAAGGCAGCCTCAGCCTGCGCCGCGACATCTATGGACGCGATCCGGCGGTGGCCGAGGCGCTCGACCAGCCCTTGCAGCGCACGCGGATCGCGCCCTATGCCTTCCTGCCGCTCGAAGCCACCACGCCCGATCCGGCGTTGGAGTATAGTGTACGATTGACGCGCTCAGATGTCGGCGCTCGCTAGGCGCTCCCGCGCGGATTGGCCGCCAGATCTGCCGCGTCTGGCCAGTCCGGGCGGCTTCGGCATGAGCGGCCTTGATCCATAGATTGGCTAAATCTCGGATTGATTTGGCGAATTTTTGCTTGCCTCCAGAGTATCCCGCCGGTTAGCATCCCCCCTGCGAACGAGTATCCGAAGGGTTCTTGCTCAAGCGCCCAAACACCAAACGACATGCGGAGGAAGCGTTTTGGTCAATCGACGCAACTGGCTATCACCCTTGGCGCTAGCGTTCTCGCTCTTGCCAATGACCCAGGCCCAGGCATTTACCACCGAGGGCCTGGCCTCCTACTACGCGGATCGCTTCAATGGCCGCCGCACCGCGAGCGGCGAGCGTTTCGACCAGGATGAACTGACGGCGGCGCATCGCACCCTGAGGTTTGGTACCCGGGTGCTGGTGACCAACAAAATCAACGGTCGCTCGGTCGAGGTCACCATCAACGATCGCGGACCCCATGCGCAGGGACGCACGATCGATCTCTCCAAAAAGGCCGCCAGTGAAATCGGCCTGCTCGGCCATGGCGTGGTTCCGGTCGAAATGCAGGTTGTCGACGTTGGAGATGTGGAGCCCTCCAGCGCCAATGAGCAGGCTCTGGCTCAGGCGCAGCGTCTACTCATCGAGCTATTTTGATCCAGGGTCTGCACAGACCACCTTGAACCCGCATTTTGCGCGTTTGTTCATCCTTCTTGCGCTATCCATCCCCGTCCTTCAGGACGGGGATGGATAGCGCACCGCGCGTAGCGCGGTTAGGCCGTCCGTCTCGCCACCTCCGTATCCCTGGTCAACCGAGCCTGTTCTCACAAGCCCCGGACTTCAGGCCGGGGGAGTTGACCGCAGGCTCCTTTGTGGCATGGTGGCGCCTATTGTCACCCATTCGTCCCCGTAACCAAAGGACCGCGCGATGCACGCCGAACTGCTCATCCATGCCGAGTGGATCCTGACCGTGGATCCCGAGGATCGCCAACTGACCGATCATGCCATCGCCATTGCCGACGGGCGTATCCAGGCGCTCCTGCCCTACGAGGAGGCACGGCGCACCATCCAGGCCGAGCAGACCCTCGAGCTGCCCGGTCATGTCCTGATCCCGGGTCTGATCAATGCCCACACCCATGCCGCCATGACCTTGCTGCGGGGCTTAGCCGATGACCTGCCGCTCATGACCTGGCTGTACCAGCACATCTGGCCGACCGAGCAGCGCTGGGTCGATGCCGACTTCGTCGCCGCTGGGACGCGCTTGGCGGTACTGGAGATGTTGCGCGGTGGGGTGACCTGTTACAACGACATGTATTTCTACCCCGAGGTTTCGGCCCAGGTGACGGCCGCGGCCGGGATGCGCGCCCTGATCGGGATGATCCTGGTCGATTTCCCGACCCGCTATGCCGCCTCGCCCGATGAGTACATCGCCAAGGGGCTGGCGCTGCACGAGTGCTATCGTGACCACCCGCTGATCCGGGTCGCCTGGGCGCCGCATGCGCCCTATTCGGTCTCGGATGGGCCGCTGCAACGGGTAGCGAGCCTGGCGCACGAACTGGGCGTGCCGATCCATATCCATCTGCACGAGACTCGAGACGAGGTCGAGCAGGCGGTCCAAGCCCGGGGCGAGCGCCCCTTTGCGCGGCTCGATCGGCTGGGTCTGATCGGCCCGGCCCTGGCCGCCGTGCACCTGACCCAACTCACAGACACCGAGATCGCGCGCCTGGCCGAGACGGGCGCAAGCGTTGTGCACTGTCCGGAGTCCAATCTCAAGCTCGCCAGCGGTTTCTGCCCGGTCGCGCGGCTCTTGGAGGCGGGGGTGAACGTCGCGCTCGGCACCGATGGTGCGGCCAGCAACAATGATCTCAATCTGCTCGGCGAGATGCGCACCGCGGCCCTGCTCGGCAAGGGTGTCGCCGGCTCGGCCGCCGCCGTGCCCGCGACCGAGGTGCTACGGATGGCGACCATCAATGGGGCACGCGCCCTCGGTCTGGACGCGGAGATCGGCTCGATCGAGCCAGGCAAGTCGGCCGATCTGGTCGCGGTCGATTTGCGCGATCCGCACACCCAGCCGATCTATCACCCGATCTCGCAGCTCGTCTATGCCGCTGGACGCCACCAGGTGCGTCAGGTCTGGATCCGGGGCCGTCAGGTCATCCGCGATGGTGCCCCGACCACCCTGCACCTGGCCGAGGTGCTCGCCGAGGCCCAGATCTGGGGGAGACGGATCGGCGGATGAATGACCCCAAAACGCCGCGCGCCCCAGGGACGTGAAAGTCACTCCGTTTCCTCAAAGACTTTGCTCGCTTTGCTCACCTGTGGTTCAAAGACGTTTTGCCGATGGGATACCCGCATGTCACTCACAGACCGGCTCTTCATCGCCCTGCAACACCTGATCCCCCAGCGCTGGCTCTCCGAACGCCTGTACTGGCTGGCGCGCGTCCGGTGGCGACCGTTCAAGCGGCTGATCATCCGAAACTTCGCGCAGATCTATCGCATCGACATGCGTTTGGCGCTGGAACCGGACCTAGACGCCTATCCACACTTCAATGCCTTCTTCACCCGCGCGCTCCGTCCCGATGCCCGCCCGCTCGACCCGGACCCGGCGGCCATCCTCTGTCCGGTCGATGGTGCCATCAGTCAGATCGGGACCATCGAGGCCGGGCGGCTGATCCAGGCCAAGGGGCGTCACTATCGCGTCGAGTCGCTGCTTGCGCTCGCACCCGGCGAGCCCCATCCCTTCGAGGGCGGGCGTTTCGCAACCCTGTATCTCTCGCCGCGTGACTACCATCGTATCCACATGCCGCTTGGTGGGCGGCTCGATCAAATGGTCCATGTGCCGGGCACGCTCTTTAGCGTTAACGCCATCACGTCCGCGGGTGTATCCGACCTGTTTGCGCGCAACGAGCGTCTGATCTGCCGCTTCGAGACCGCAGCCGGTCCCATGGCGCTGATCCTGGTCGGCGCGATCTTCGTCGGCGGCCTCGAGACGGTCTGGGCCGGTGAGGTCACGCCGCCGCATTCGGGCTTAGAGCCCCGGCGCTGGGACTATGCCGTCGACGAGCAATGTATCCACCTGGAACGCGGTGAGGAGATGGGACGCTTCAATCTCGGCTCGACCGTGATCCTGCTGCTGCCCGATCAGACCGAGTGGGAACCTGGACTGGTGCCCGGCATCGGGGTCCAGTTTGGCCAGCGGCTCGGGAGATGGCGCCCGGCAGACCCTGGCTGAACCAAAGGTGACTGAAGGCGTTTCTATCACCCGTCCAAGACTGGCGAGGCTTGATCGCGCTGGATGGATCGCGGATCCTTAATGCACAGCCTTGAACCCAGCACGACCTTAAGGAGGGCCCCATGACCCCAATCGTCCCCCGAATCCTGATTGCCGCCAGCCTGTATCTCCTGACCAGCTCGATGCCAGTCCTGGCCTCAGCCGATGACCCCTTGACCGAAGAGGCCAAACAGATCATCAAGGAATTCTCCGGGCAATTACAGTCCGAACTTAAGGCGGCGATCGAGAGCGGCGGCCCCGTCGGGGCGATCTCAGTCTGCAAGGATCGCTCGCCCGCCATTGCCGCCGAGCTGTCCGAAGCCAGCGGCTGGGAGGTTGGGCGTGTCAGCCTCAAGACGCGCAACACGAAACTTGGCACACCGGACGCCTGGGAGACCCGGGTGCTCGAATCCTTCAAGGCCCGTCTGGCCGAGGGCCAACCCGCCGAGACCCTGAGCCAGGCCGAGGTGGTCGAGGACGATCAGGGACGGAGGACCTTCCGTTTCATGAAGGCGATCCCAACCCAGGAGGTCTGTCTGGCCTGTCATGGCAAGACCATCGCGGCACCGGTCGCTCAAGCGCTCGATGAGCACTATCCGAACGACCGCGCACGCGGCTTCGAGGTTGGCGACATCCGCGGGGCCTTTACCCTATCCAAGCCGCTGACCGAGTAAAAGGGCGCTTGCAATAGCTCCAACGAGGCGGTCACCTGTGGCGACCGGCGATCGGGGGCGCCTGATCCTTGATGCAAAGAGGGGGGAGAGATGTCAGGGGCAAGATTCGACATCCTGTTCGACGGCACACTCAAACCGGGCGCCGATCCGCGTCTGGCGCGCGAGCGGCTCCAGGCGGCCTTCAAGCTGGACGCCACAGGTATCGAGCGTCTTTTCAAGGGCCAACGGCTTACCGTCAAGCGCAACGCGGACGCCGCTACCGCGGCCCGCTACAAGCGCATCTTCGAGGAGGCCGGTGCCATCGTCACCCTAAGGGCGGTTGAGGTTGCCGCGTCCACTCAATCTCCGTCACCTCCTACAAAGCCTCCTTTGGTCGCAGATCCCGAAGCCGGTGTCACGCCCAAGGTCACCACGCTTAAGACCGACACTGAGGCGGTCGCGAATCTCACTGCCGAGGGCGGCTTTGAGTTCCTCGAAGAGCCGCCCCAGGTTAGGCCGCCGGACCTCGATCTCAGCCATCTGAGCCTGGTCAACGGCTCGGATTGGAGTCTGGCCGACTGCGACCGGCCACCTGAGCCGGTGCATATCCCCGACATCAGTCATCTGCGTCTCGACGAGATCGAGACGCCCCCGGATGACAACGAGCCGACTGGACACAATCCCGCCCCATGAGCACAGATTTCGACCACATTGTCATCGGCGCTGGTATTAGCGGACTGGGTGCCGCACATTTCTCAGCCCGCCGCGGTTTGAGCACCCTGGTGCTCGAGGCGAGCGACCGCATCGGCGGCTGCATCAATAGCCAGACCTTTCCGGCGCTCGGTGGTTTCTGGACCGAGGCCGGTGGGCACACCTGCTTCAATAGCTATGGCAATCTGCTGTCCATCCTCGATGATCTGGGGCTGACCACCCAGGTCCAGCCCAAGCTCAGGGTCGGCTATAGGCTTTGGAAGGACGGTCGACGCCGCTTTATCCTCTCGGCCATCCATCCCTTCGAAGCGCTAGGCTCGCTGCCCAGGCTGGTCAAGGAACCCAAGGAGGGGCGCAGCGTGCGCGACTACTACAGCGCCGTCCTCGGTCGGCGCAATTATCGCGATCTACTCCAGCACGCCTTCCAGGCCGTGATCTGCCAGCCGGCAGACGACTACCCGGCCGAGGCGCTGTTTCGGCGCAAACCGCGCCGCAAGGACGTCATCAAGGCCTTCACCTTCGCCGACGGGCTTTCGGCCATCCCGAACGCCCTCGTCGCCCAGGGGACATTTGAGGTCCGCACCGGGCAGCGGATCGAGCAGATCGCAACCGAGGGTGAAGGGTTTAAGGTCCGACTCCAGGATGGCACCGCGATCAGGAGCGCCCATCTGACCCTGGCCGTGCCGCCTGATGTCGCAGCTATGCTGATCCCGGCTGTTTTTGCCCGGGCGCGTGCCCTGGTCGCTGGCATCGGGATGGCCGAGATCGAGACCCTGGTGCTGGTCTTCCGGCAGGACGCCCTGAACCTGCCGCCGCTCGCCGGTCTGATCGCGGTCGAGGACGCCTTCTATTCCGCCGTCTCGCGTGACTTTTTGCCCGACGCCCAGTATCGCGGCTTTGCCTTCCACTTCCGCCCCGGCGTACTTGATCCGGAATCCCAGGTCAGATGTGCCTGCCAGGCCCTGGGTGTCACCCCGGACCGGATCGCCGCCCAGTCGCGTGTCCACAATCGTCTGCCGGCGCTGCGCCAGGGTCATTTCAGACTGGTCGAGCAGCTCGATGCCGCGCTCGCCGGCACCCGTCTGGCCCTGACCGGCAACTGGTTCCTCGGCGTCTCGATGGAAGACGCCCTGACCCGCAGTCATAGCGAGCACGTCCGACTGTTCGGCGCCCGCACCTGAAGACACCCCACACCCGGAGAACCCAGCATGCAATCTATACTGCTCGTGCCGCTCTTGATCGGCGCTTTCTTCGGCCTGGCCCACGCCGAGGAGATCGGAAGTGTCTCGACCAAGTTCAAATGGATGGGCCCAAACGACAAGATCGTCGTCGAGGTCTTCCAAGACGAGGCGATCCCCGGGGTGGTCTGTTATCTGAGCCGGGCCAAGACCGGCGGTGTCTCGGGGGCCGTCGGGGTGGCCGAGGACACCTCGGACGCCTCGATCGAATGTACCCAGATCGGCCCCATCGCCCTGCCTGATGACATCCGGTCGGGCAAACGCAACGGCGAACCGGTGTTTAAGAAACGCACCTCGCTCCTGTTCAAGACCCTGCAGGTGGTGCGTTTCTACGATGGACCCCGCAACGCCCTGGTCTATCTGACCTACAGCGACCGCCTCATCGAAGGCTCGCCTAAAAACAGCGTCTCGGCGGTGGTCATTCAGCCGTGGAAGGGGGATCCCGCCCAGCCGGCGGGGGAGTGAGGGGCACTGCAACTGTGATGCAGACAACCGACCCAGAGACGCGGTCTGCTTGAGCCAATTGAAAATCCGTTCCTTGACATCCTCCCCGGCCTTCAGGCCAGGGAGGATGTCAACCCCTCTTGTCTTTCGCCTAAGAAGGGAATGCGCACACAATTCGGTCAAGCGCCCCGCCTTGGCTGTCTCCCGGCACGAGGACTGATGGCGCGCTTCGGGCCTGGCAGGTGCTCAGTGTCGGGTAAAGAATTCATCGATGAAACCGGGGCGTGCGATGGCATAGCCCTGGACATGATCGATGCCAAGCTCACGCATTAGGCTCAGGGTTTCGGCGTTTTCCACGAACTCGGCCACCGTCTGCTTACCCATAAAGTGGGCGATTTCGTTGAAGGAACGCACGATCACCTGATCATGGGGATTATTGACGATATCCTTGATGAAAGAGCCATCGATCTTGAGGTAATCGATCGGCAGGTGCTTAAGATAGCCGTAAGGTAACTGTTCAGGTGCCCCGGGGAAGCTACCCCGAGAAATTTGGCTGAGGGGTGTTGCCCTTGAACACTTGGATGAGGGATTGGAAGAGGTCGAAGTGCTGCTTCTGCAGGGTGGCGAGGTAGGAGCGGATGATGCAGAAGGCCTGTGCGCCTTCGGTGGTGCGGAAGCAACCGGCGATCTTGTGCTTGACCTTGGGCATGCGGATCGCTTGTTCGGCAAGGTTGTTACTGAACGGAACGCGTGGATCGGTCGTGAAGCGCAGGACATCGTCGGCATGATCACGCAATCGTCGGTAGAGATTGAACGGCACGCTTTGCGCCGTGCGCCCGCGTCTGCCGCTGGCGGGTTTCTCTGGATTGGCGGCGGCCGCTTCAGCAAGGATCGCCTCGTAGTGAGTGCGGATCGCCTGGATGCGCAGAGCCGTCAGCGGCTGGCCATGGGCGGCCACCGTTTCATGGTGGGCAGAGACCAACAAATCGATCATGCGCTTGGCCCACGCTTGTCCGCATTCCTCATGGACGAAGGTCAATTCACGCAGATGATGGGCGTTGCACAGCGCATGGGTGCAGGTCAGTTCCCGATACGAGGCCCAGCCGTCATGAACCAGCGTTCCCTTGAGCCGATACAGCAGACCGAAGTCCTCAAACGCCGCCTTGCCGCGCTTGGCATGCAGACCCAGCCAGGTCAGGGTGTCGGTCACCGCGGTGTGCAGCCAGTTGAGCTTGCCTGCCACGCGAAAGCCAGACTCGTCGGCGCCCGCGACATCCGCCTGAGCGACCGCATCCGCGATCCGCGCGACCGTCGGAGCCAACCGCTCACTCGCCTCCCCGATCATGGCCTGAACCGTGCCGGTCGAGATCGGCACACCATACAGGTCTGCAAGGACGTTGGCGGTGCGCGCCACGGGCAGCATGTGGTGCTGCGTCAGATAGACCGCCTGCGCCTTGACGCCGGGGCCATATTGAACCGGGGCCGTGACCTCGGGCGGGAATTCGCTGCGGTGCAGTTTGCCGCAGGTGCAGCGCAGCGCGTGAATCCGGTGCTCGGTCACTTCCATTGTCACCGGCGGCAGATCGAAGACCTGGCGGATTTCGGTCGTGGCCTGCCCCGTGAGCGATTCGCCGCAGACGTCGCATACCTCGGGCAGTGGATGATCCACCACGTGATCGGGCTGCGCCACTTGCTTGAGCGTCGAACCGGAATGACCCGGCTGACCGCCAGGCGGTCGGCTTCCCTGCTTGCGCATCGACTTCGTCTTCTTCAAGCCTTCGGCCGAGGATGGAATGCTCGAGTTGCGGCTGTTCTTCGCCATCTGCCCGCGCAGATGGGCGACTTCCCCCTGCAGCCGGGTCACTTCCGCTGTCAGCCGGACGACTTCCTGGCGCAACGCGGTGACCCAATCCCACAGCGCATGAATGAGTGCGTCTTTCTCCGCGTGCGTCAGGCCAGCAAGATCGGGCAGTCTTTCCATGCCGCTTATTGTCAGCTGTCCTTCCCGTTCTTAAACCCGGATCAGAGACTCTTTTATGGGGAACCTGAACAGTTACGCCGTAAGACGAGAGCCCAACACCAAAGTCGTCGAGATAGATCGGGCAGCCCAGTGCCCTGAGGTGCTCGAGGTTGGCTGCCGCGCGTTTGAGATCGGTGATGGCCGCGGTCTCGGTCACCTCGAATCCCAGCCGCCTGGGGGGGATCGCCCAGTGTTCCAGACGCTGGCTGACCCAGGCGACGAAGTCGGCCTCACCAATGGTCTGACCCGAGACATTGACGGCCACGCTGCCGAGTGGCCCCTCCAGCCCAGGGTGTGCGTTGAGCCAGCGCAATGTGGTCTCGATGACCTGGCGATCCAGTATCTGCATCATGTTCAGGGCCTCGGCGGCGGCGATGAAGTCGCCAAGCGGGAGGGGACGATGCCGTTCATCATAGACGCTGAGCAGGATCTCCGAATGATGCGCGACCGGCTCTTGGCCATCCTCGAGCTCGGTCAGCGCGGCGATGATCTGAAAGCGTAGCCGTATCCGCCCCGAGCGGATGGCCTCTGCGGTCTGGGCGCAGATCCGCATCTGTTCCAGTTGTTTGTGGATGACTGGGTCCTCATCACGAAAGAGGATCACCCGGTCACCCCCCTGACGTTGGGCGGCCAGGCAGGCCAGGTTCGCCGTCGAGAGATAGTGTTCTGGCGGCTGCCGTCGGTCCTCGATGAGGCTAAACCCCAGGCTCCAGGATAGGCCCTGGGTAACCGACTGGATCTGGATTGGGATCGCGTTCAGGCTCAGGCGCAGGCGCTCGCCCAAGCCCCGGGCCTCGTCGTGATCCCGAATCCCGATCAGGACGCCGAAGCGACCATTGCCGAGAGAGGCCAGACACTGGTTGTGGGCAAGGTGCAGGCGCAACTGGTCCGCGGCGTACTTGAGGATCTGCTCCCCGGTGTCCGATCCATACTGGAAGGTCAGGATGGCGAGGCGGTCGAGCTCCAGGATCCCCAGGGCATAGGGCTGGACATTGGGGTCGGCTTGGGTGAGGACCCTGATCAGGGCGAGTTTGAGCTGACGCTGACTCGCAAGCCCCGTCAGGGGATCGGGAAGGTCATGCTCATGGATCTGAGACTCCATGCGCTCCAGGGCGGCGGTGGTGGCACGCTGTACGCTTCCTGTGGGCGGCGGGCGGTCGATGACGAGGCGTTGGCGCAGGAGCCTGCGGGCCAGGCGGCTGCGACGCAGACTGGTTAGGCGCTTGCCCAGGGGATCGCTGAGGCCAAGACGCGACCCATCCGGGCTGCGCCAGATCAGACAGAGCGCCATTGGACCAGCGCGTTCCTGAGTCCAGAGCAGGGTGCCGATCGGTAGGGCATCGATGCGGGCGATTGCCGCGTTCCAGTCTGCCTCGGCGATCGTCTCATCGACCGTGTCCGGCCCATCCTCAGGGTCGGGTAGGAGCGGCCTGAAGGGCTGATGGAGCCCGGGGGCGACCTGACCGGCACGCACCTGTTTAAGCGCCTGATGGACGCGCTCGGTCAGCTCGGCGTGCTCCTCGGCCGTCAGGCCCGCGGCGCCCAATCCATCGAGGATCTCCTCGAGGAGGACCTCCTGGCGACTCAACTCAATGGCGCCCCGATGCGCCAGGGCCTCGCCACCGGTGTCGAGATGCAGTTGCCAGAGCGTGCGCCAGTGACGACGCCAACGCGGACTGTCCACACCTGCGGTGATACCGACCATCTCGAGGAGGCTGCGCCAGCCGCGATCGAGGATCTCGGTGACTACTGGGTGGATGTATAGGCCATCCAGAAGGCTGTTGATCCGCTGACGAACCCCTTCCCGGGCCTGGCGATGACGCTCGCGGATATTGCAGAGCGAGATCCAGTGCGCGTGATTTGTGCGACTCAGGTGCTCAAGGTGCGCCTTGAGCCCCCGCATCTGTTCGCTGAGCACCTCCAGGGCCGGGAGATCGCCCGGTTCGGTCGCCACCAGACGCTCGACCAGCTGTTCGAATTCTTGCTGACGCTCGGGGTCGTCGCGGGCCCCATTGGGAAGCAGGCGCGCGAGTTGCTCGACTTGATCGAGCAGGACCGTCAATGGATGTCGCTCATCGAGGAGTGCGCCCGGATGCGTCAAGGCCATGGAGAGCAGATGCGCTGGGATACGCTCCAGTACGGTCTTGAGCGTCTTCGGTGTGGATTGGTCGCTCAGGATCTCGGTGATGAGACGATCGGTCAGGTCGACGCGCCCCTGGGTCCAAGGGAGGTCGAGTCGCCCGCTATCCAGGGGGGGATGCTGTACCCCGTGCTGGATGGGCGCGGGTCTGGATGGCTGGAGGGCCTGAGCGCGCAGGGCGTCGAACAGTTCACGCACTCGGAGATCCTGTGGTGCCGGGGTCGGCTCGGCTGGCAGGGGTCCCGGCGCCCGCTGGTCTGGCATCGGGTTGGGTCTGGCGGGCGACTGGGGTGTGGTGGTCGGCTCGGGTGGCGCGGGCGGTTCCGGGGTCAGATCCGAGGGCGGGACGAATCCATCCCCGGGGTCGGCGCTGGGTCCGACCTCGGGGTGTGGCGCCTGTAAGGTCTGGACCCCAGGCTTGGACGCGGTCAATCCGAGATGGGACCAGTCGAGAGAGAGTGCGCGATAGAACGCCGCGAGTGCATCGGCGATCCGATGCCCGCCGCTCCGCAGACCGATGCGCAGGATCGTGTCGCTGACGCCGACTTGACCCAGGAGTCCCTCCAGCACATCGAGTAGGCGTTCGGGTTCGATCGGCCAGAGTGGCTGGCCCGATAATGGCGTGGCCTGTGAACGCAGCATGCCCAGGAGTTCGCTCAGTTCCTGTTCCAACCGGGTGCTGAGCTCGGACTTCACCAGCCAGTTCTCGAACACCTCCTGATCGAGGAGCGCGAGCTCGATCCGCCCTTTATTTTGATCATGGGGATCCGGGGTCGGTGTGGGGGCGACGAGGGATTCTTGGATGACCTCATGCACCTGAGACGCCAGGCGTCCCGACTGGAGGGCCTGGATGAGCAGGCCGGCCTCGCTGGCGGCGAGTGACCGATGCACGTCGGACTCGGCATGCTCGCTGTATTCCAAGAGCGCTTCGAGTAGATGCCCGATCCACTGATCGAAGATCTCGGGCAAGCGCTCCTTGCTTAGGGCACGCAGCAACCCGAGTGCCTGGTGGTCGAGTTGATTCCGGTGTTCGTCTATGGCCGTTGTGGCCGCCTGATGAATGAAGCGACCCAGCCGGTCAGCCGTGTCCTCGAGCAGGGTCGTGAAGCGCAGTCCGAGTCCATACGGCGTTGTGCGCACGACCTCTGCCAGTGCGCCCGCCGCTCGAGGGTCATCAGGTAGGGCGATGTCCAGGCGGTAGGCTTGGCTTGGTCGCAGATCGTCAGAGATCTGGTCAGAGGCGAGCTCAAGAAAGAGTCCCCCGGCACAGATGTCACGGACCCGTCCATGAATCACTTGGCCCTGGGGGTGCCTGAGTTCGGCAGCGAGATCGACACGGTAGCGGGCGTTGACTCGGCGCTCGCGGCCATATCCCTGAGAGATTGCCATGGATGCATTCCGAATGAGCGAGATGAGCGAAGTGATCCACCGAGCGGATCGAGCTAAAGGATGGACCGCTCAGGGGTTAGCTTGATCTGGGTGTGGATGTGCGCGAACACCGTCAGGGCGCCCGCGATCACTCGATCTGGAACCAGTACCTTTTGTGCAACGAGTGCATTGAGTCCTCCCGTGAACCTCTTCCAGGCCGTCGCAGTATTCTGGCCATGAAAATCGAGGAAGCGTGTCGACCCGAGTGGGGCACCGATGATGCCTCGCAGATGACGGGCGATGGTCCGACCGCCGAGCGTGGCCCCCTCCAGGACATAGAGTCCACCGACCGTGGTGCTGAGATCGTCGAGCAGAGCGGGTCCAGGTGCGAATGCCAGGGTCGCCGAGTTGAACGTCAGACCCTGCTCCTCCATATCCGCGATCAGTGCCGGCAACTTGGGCATGATGCCGAGCCGATCGCGAGTCGTGTCGTCGAGCCGGGCGTAGAGGATCTGCTCCAGCGGGGCATAGACGGACAGGATGGCACGCAGATAACGACGATAGTCATCGAGTATCACGGCCTTCGAGGTCAGACGCGCCATCAGCGGCAGTTGCTCGATCTCGGCATGGATCTCGGCCGTGGCCCGGCGCAGGGCGAGGGCCAGGTCGATTTCGAGGCATGGATGTGAAGGGGAGGATGGAAATGACATGGGTCCGTCCGAATATTTAAGATCACGCCAACCGGACTTAAGCAACCTGAGCACAGACCATGAGCGAATCCCTAGCCCCAGGCTTTTGGGCCGAATGCGAGCGTGAGCAACTGCATCATGTGCAGTCTATCCAACCCTGGGGTTGTTTGCTAGGCGGACGCACCGGTGAGGCGATCGTGCGATTCGCAAGCGCCAATCTGGCCGACTGGACCAATTGGACGCCCGACTCGGCCCTCGGTCGCGCACTCACTGACCTGCTACCCGGATTCCCACCCAAGACCGAACTGGCCGATATCGCCGAGGCGCCCGATGCCTGGATGCGTGCCTCTTCCCGCAAGCATTTCTATCCGGGTCTGCTGGCTGGTCCTGTGGGTACGCTCGACGGTCTGCTCTCCTGCAACGAACACAACTGGCTGCTGGAACTGGAAGTCGCATTGCCCGCCAATCAGCACAACGAGGCTTACCGCCCCGTCCCACATCGTCTCTATCGCATGCCCTATTCCGAGCGCGATTGGGAGAACCACTGCCAGTATCTCGCCGACGAGATGCGTGCCGCAACCGGCTTCGAGCGGGTCATGATCTACCGCTTTCGTGACGATGGCTGCGGCGAGGTCATCTCTGAGAGTCTAACGGAGGGCCTGCTGCCCTATCTGGGTCTGAGATATCCAGCCTCCGACATCCCCCAGATCGCGCGCCATCTCTACCGGCTCAACTCGCACCGTCAGATCCCCGATATCCACACGACCGATGTCCCCATTCTGAGCCTCGACCCCGGCGCACTTGCCGATCTCTCGCTCTCGGACCTGCGCGCCGTCTCGCCGGTGCATCTGGAATATCTCCGTAACATGGGCGTCACCGCCTCACTGTCGTTCTCGGTGCCCATCGCCGGTGAGCTGTGGGGACTGATCGCCTGTCATCATTCCGAGCCGCGTCATCTGCCGCTGCCGGTGCGGCTGCGTTGTGCCGAGATGGCCCAGGTGTTCGCGCTCGCCATCGCCGGCTATCAGAGCGCGCAGCGGCTGATGGAGCTCAACGAGAGTGATCAAGAGATCCTCGCCCTGCGCTCGGCGCTGTGGCTCTCGGAGGGCGAGCGCGATCTGGGCGTGGAAATCAAGGACGGCCAGACCCATCCGATCGACCAGACCCTGGGCCAGACGCTCTTGTCGCTGGAGCGCGCCACGGGGGCGGCACTGGTCGACGACCTGGCCATCGTGACCTTTGGGCAGACGCCGGAGCCTTCAGATATCCGCGCCCTGGTCGACTGGCTACGCGAGACGATGCCCGACCCGATCTTCGCCACTGACCGACTCTCGTCACTCTTCCCGGACGCCCTCCAGTATGCCGAGCAGGCCAGTGGCTTGCTGGTGGTGCGTATCGAGGGCGATCGTGAGACCGGCGATCGTTGGTTTTTGTGGTGGCGTCCCGAGCAACCCCAGACGGTCCAGTGGGCGGGCGACCCACGCAAGGGTGCGCTCTTCGATGAGCAGCGTCAGGTGCTTTCACCGCGTTCGTCTTTTGAACGCTGGATCGAGACCACAGCGCGCCAGTCCGAACCCTGGACCGAGGCCGATCGGCTGCGCGCCAAGAAGTTCCGCAGCCTGGTGCTGCACGAAATCAATGCGCATCTCCTGGGGCGTTAGCGCACCTGCCCACGCAGCAGCTTGACCTGGAACAGGGTGTTGCGCTCCTCTTCCTCCAGTGAGGACTGGATGAAGCGGATGGTGCGGTGATAGCGCGGGATGATGTTGTACTTGAGTGCATTGACCCGTTTTTGGGCCTTGCGCTGTTCTTCGAGCAGACGATGAAGCGCGATCTCGACCTCCGAGAGCTGCGCGAGCCGCACGGCGGCCTCGGCCAGATGCTCGCGCGTGGTATCGAAGCTCACGTCCGTCCCCAGCAGCCCAACCGGCTTGAGCGGCAGACGCTCGCTCGTCACCGCCGGATATTCCACCCCGAGCGCCCGGCGCGGCAGGATATCCACCTTGAGGGCTGGCTCGACCCCGAGCGAGGCCTGACGGATGGCGCGGCTGCCCATGCGCAGATGGCTAATGGCCAGACACTGGTAGGCCTTGGCCAGCGCACGCTCGGACTCGGCGCGCAGCCGGCGATATTCGCCGATACGCTCATAGACCAGGCGCGTGAGCAGCTCGCGCTTGCGCTCCAGCAGGTCGTGACCGTCCTCCAGGAACCGAACCTGCTTTTTGAGCTTGAGCAAGGTGTTTTTGGTCGGCGGGACCTTGATCAGTTGTTGGACCATGCGGCCTCCCGCTCGATGAGACACTCGGGGCCGCCCATCGCGAACTCGCGGCACAACAGCGGCCGTTGTTCATAGATGCGGCAGCGTAGGCGGTCGCGGTCGAGCGCCGCGCACCAGCCATCGTCCAGACGCTTCATCACGACCGCGCCCCAGGCATCGCGCCTGGTGAAGTGAGGCGGCACCCCGGTCTCGGTCAGACACCGCACTTCGAGCCTGCAACAGGCCGCTGCGCACTGATCGCAGGTGACGGCAGGCGAGGGTGCGCTCATGCCTCGACCTCTCGGTAATACTTGGCCAGATCGGTCTCCTTGAGGCGCGTGAGCATGTCGCGCGGGAAGATACTCATCAGCTCCCAGGCCAGATTGAGCGTGGCCTCGATCGAACGATCCTCGTCCTCACCCTGGCCGACGAAGCGCTGATCGAAGGCATCGGCAAAGCTCAGATAGAGCCGGTCGCGCTCGGAGAGCTCGTCGGCGCCGATGATCGAGGCCAGATTGCGCGTCTCCTGGGCGCGCGCATAGAGGGCATAGAGCTGGGCGGCGACGCGCGGATGGTCCTCGCGGGTGTCGTCCTTGCCGATCCCATCCTTCATCAGACGCGACAGGCTCGGCAAGATATTGACCGGCGGATAGATCCCTTGATTGTGGAGCTCGCGCGAGAGCACGATCTGACCCTCGGTGATATAGCCGGTGAGATCCGGGATCGGGTGGGTGATGTCGTCCGAGGGCATGGAGACCACGGGCACGAGGGTGATCGAGCCGTGACGCTGGTGGATGCGTCCGCAGCGCTCGTAGAGCTCGGCCAGGTCCGAATACAGATAGCCCGGATAGCCCTTGCGTGCCGGCACGTCGCCCTTGGCGGTGGCGACCTCGCGCAACGCCTCGGCATAGTTGGTCATGTCGGTGAGCACCACCAGTACATGGCGGTCGAGGTCGTAGGCCAGATATTCGGCGGCGGTGAGCGCAGTGCGCGGCAGGATCAGGCGCTCGACCGGCGGGTCGTCGGCCAGATTGATGAACATCACCACGTTGCGCAGCACGCCCGAGTTGGCAAACTCGTCGCGGAAGAACTTGGCGTCGGCGTAGGAGACGCCCATGGCGGCGAAGACGATCGAGAAGCCGGCGGACGCATCGACCAGCTTGGCCTGGCGTACGATCTGGGCCGCCAGCCGGTTATGCGGCAGACCCGAGCCGGAGAAGATCGGCAGCTTTTGGCCGCGTACCAGTGAGTTGAGTCCATCGATGGTCGAGATCCCGGTCTGGATGAACTCGCGTGGATAGGTGCGTGCGGCTGGGTTGATGGCCGAGCCCCCGACCGGACGGCGGATGGCCGAGAGGATCGGTGGACGACCATCGCGCGGGACACCGAGCCCGTTGAACTCACGCCCCAGGATCTCGGGCGAGAGTGCGATCTCGATCGGCTCATCGAGAAAGCGGACCCAGGTGTTCTCCAGGTCCAGGTCATCGGTGCCCTCGAAGACCAGGATCAGCACCTCGTCATCGCTAGCACGGATGACCTGACCATTGCGGACCTGGCCGGCGTGGTCCTGGATGCGAACCCGATCACCGAAGGCGACATTGGGGGTGTGTCTGACCACCAGCAGACCGCCGCGGGCCTCGACGGCAGTGCGGTATTCCTTGATGCTCATTGAAAGGCGCCTCGCAGGATGGGCCGTGTCTTCATACAACTAGGCGCTTGGGACATTGGCCTTGGCGTGTTCGTTTGATCAAACGCGAATGTGTGTTGGAAATCCGGGGACAAGCCCAGATTCCGCGATTTCGCCTTCATGACAAAAAAATCTCATCTGTCCTTCGCTCTCGCAGATCCACACCTCTAGAGCGCCCTTGGCAAGATAGAGTTCGATCTTCTCGTTCATCTCTCTGTCAGTATTGGTGGGTGATCGAACCTCGATGCACAGTTCAGGGGCTTTTGGGTAAGGTGTCTCGAATCCAAATTTTTCGATGAACCGAGAGGATGCCCAGCATACATCTACCACTTTGACGTTCTTGGAGGTCTGGATGCTCGTCTCGACCAGGAGTTTGCCGTCGTCGATCTTTTTTGCCAGCTCCATGACGAGTCGCGATTGCAAATATCCATGGAGATTCGACGCCGGACTCATGACGATATGGCCGTCCTCGTTGAGTTCGATTTTGTATGGAAGATCCTTGAGTACGGGGTCTTGCAAGACCTGGCTCCATTCCATGTCGTTCTCCTCATGTCATATTCGCCAGTGTTTTAGGATGCGATAAAAATCTTGTGAACTGCATCTTTCGCGATCGATGCGGTTCATAGACCCTCCGCAAGGAAACCCGCGACTTGAGTCGCGGGAGGAATGGCGGGTGCGCGAAGCGCGCCATGTGGTGTATAATACACCGCATGGTTGACATAGTAACCAACAGGAACTGCGTCTATCAAACGGCATACCATGTGATCTGGTGTCCGAAGTATCGGCGAGATGTACTGACGGGACTGGTGGCAGAGGAAATGGGGGCGATGCTGGATGCGATTTGCGCGGAGCGCGGCTGGCCGATGATCTCCAAAGAGATTCAGCCCGACCACGTTCACCTGTTTGTCAGCATCCCGCCTGCCATTGCTGTGGCCGATGCCGTAAAAATCCTGAAAGGGACAACGGCGCGCAAGCTGTTTCAGCGGTTTCCGTGGCTCAAGAACCGCCTTTTGGACGGGCATCTGTGGTCGCCCTCCTACTATGTCGGCACGGCAGGTAACGTCAGCGCCGAGACGATCCGGCGCTACATCGAACGATCCGAACACGTCACCAAGCGGCGATAACCCATGCTGCGCACCGCCTCGATTCGCCTGAATGTTCGCCCGGACCAAGTGGCGGCCTTGGGGGCTCTGCAATCGGCTTATGCCGATGCCTGCAACCGCTTGGTGCCGACGGTGATCGAACATCGCTGCTGGAACCGCGTGGCGCTGCACCAGTTGGCCTATGCCCGGCTGCGCGAGGAAACACCGCTGGGCTCGCAAATGGTCTGCAACGCCATCTTCTCGGTCTGTAAGTCCTACAAGGCGCAAAAGGAACTCGGTCGCATCAAGAAGGACGAGCCCGCACCTGTAGTGCACTTCGACCGCGCCAGTGTCCATTTCGACAAGCGAACATACTCCATCAAAGGGGAGTGCCTGAGTCTCTACACCCTTTCTGGCCGCATCGCCGTCCCGATGGTGCTGGGCGAGCATCAGCGTCGCATCATGGCCTCGGGCAAGGCCAAAGAAGCCGAGTTGGTTTGTCGCAAGGGTCGCTGGTATTTCAACCTCGTCGTCGAGTCCGACGATGCGGACCCCATTGCATCCAGCCCCGTCATGGGCGTGGATGTCGGAGAAAACAATCTCGCTGCCACCAGCACGGGCAAGGTATGGGGCGGCGGGCAACTGCGCCACAAGCGCAACTGCCACCTTGCCCTTCGTCGTCGTTTGCAGTCCAACGGCAGCCAAAGCGCCAAACAGAAGCTGCGGCAGGTCTCTGGCAAAGAGCAGCGACGTGTGACGCACATCAACCACGAAACGAGCAAAGCGATCGTTGCCGAAGCGCGGCGCATTGGTGCTTCCAAGATCGTGATGGAAGACTTGTGCCATATTCGCGACCGCATCCGGGCTGGCAAGCGCGTGAGAGCGAGACTGCATCGCTGGGCTTTCCGGCAACTTCAGACCTTTGTCGAATACAAGGCCAAGGCTGCCGGAATCGCGGTCGAATACGTCAATCCGGCCTACACCAGCCAGACGTGTTCTTGCTGCGGGGCGTTGGGTCGGCGCGTCAAGCATCGTTTCGTGTGCGACAAGTGTGGTCTCCGGGCGCACGCCGACTGTAACGCCAGTCGAAACCTGGCCCGGATTGGTAGCGGCGCCCCGCTGCCAAGGGCGGCTGTAAACACGCCTAATGTTGGGGATGTGGTCAACCATGTTTGCTGTGTCTCACAATAAAGCCTTCGACTTCAGTCGAGGGTTGTTTACTGGCGCACTCTATACAGCCTCCCCCTGCTTCGCATACTCGATTCGTATCGCCTCCATCACCTGATCGACCTCCTGTCGAAACGCCTGAATCTGCTCCAACTGCTCACTCGAATACATCGACTTGATCCGCCGCATCTTGGCCAGGAGCGGTAGACGCTGCAATTCGGCCACAGGCACACCCAGCTTGATCAATGCCTCACCGCGCTTATAGATCGTAATCGCTAGGTCGAGCAGGGCATATTGCTTGGCCGGTGAACAAAAGGTATCGATCTCATCCAATGCACTCTGCTGCAACACCCCTTCCTTGATCAAGGACGCCCCCTCCAACTCCCAGCGCTGCATATCCGACAGGGCCTCGGGTCCCACCAGATTCACGATCCGCGACAATTCAGCATCCCGTGCCAACAAGGCCAAGGCGGCCCCGCGACGCTTCTCCCAATCCGGATCGATCTCCGTGTGCCACCATTTAGCCGCAGTCTTGACGTGTTTTGAGAAACTCGTTACCCAATCGATCGATGGATAATGGCGTGCGTCGGCCAATTCCTTCGACAGGGCCCAAAAGGTCTCGATGATGTCTTTGGTATGACTGGTGACCGGTTCCGAGAAGTCCCCTCCCGGCGGCGACACCGCCCCAATCAGCGTCACCGAACCGGATCCCGCCCCAAAGGTCTCTACTCGCCCCGCCCGCTCATATACGGCCGCCAACCGCGACGCCAGATAGGCTGGATAGCCCTCCTCGACCGGCATCTGCCCTAGCCGCCCCGAGACCTCGCGCAACGCCTCGGCCCAGCGACTGGTCGAATCCGCCAGCATCACCACGTCATAGCCCATATCGCGGTAATACTCGGCCATCGTGATCCCGACATAGACCGACGCCTCGCGCGCCACCACCGGCATGTTGGAGGTATTCGCCACCAACAGGGTCCGCTCCATCAGCTTGCGCCCAGAGTAGGGATCGTCCAGCTTTGGGAAGGTCTCGAGCACATCGACCAGCTCGTTGCCGCGCTCGCCACAGCCGACATAGATCACGATGTCGGCATTCGACCAGCGCGCGATCTGCTGCTGAACCACGGTCTTGCCCGCCCCGAACGGTCCAGGCACTGCGCCCTTGCCACCCTTGATCTGCGGAAAAAAGGTGTCGATCACCCGCTGTCCGGTGATCAGCGGCGACACACCGTCATCACGCCGCCGATAAGGACGCGGCCGACGCACTGGCCAGCGGTGATAAAGACTGAGCCGATGACTCACACCCCGATGATCGCGCACCCGCGCAATGGTCGACTCGATGTCGTACTCAGCCTCCGGCGCGATCTCCTCCAGCTCACCTTCGATGCCGGGCGGCACCAGGATCCGGTGCTCGATGGTCAGCGTCTCCTGCACCCGCCCAAGCACCGTCCCCGGACCGATCCTGACCCCAGGTTCGAGCTCCGTATTCGGCTCGAACGCCCAGCGCTTGGCACGATCGAGCGCCGGCACGCTCAGACCGCGCCGGATGTAGTCGCCCGACTGGAGCGCGAGCTTCAACAGCGGACGCTGCACCCCATCGAAGATGCCGCCCAGCAGTCCAGGCCCGAGTTCGACCGACAGCGGCCAACCCAGTCCCACCGCCGGCTCACCCGGCCGCACCCCATCGGTCGACTCATAGGTCTGGACCACGGCCCGCTCGCCGCTGAGCGAGATGATCTCGCCATAGAGCCCGAGCTCGCCGATCTTGACTTGTTCGCCGCTGCGTGCGCCCGGTAGCTCGATAGTGACGATGGGGCCATTGATGTCGCGGATGACGCCGATCTTATTGGTTTCACTCATGGTCTTCGCTGCCTCGCTCATCCAGTGAACAGGCTGCCGGTATCGAAGCCGCCGGGCAGCAGACGCTCTAGGATGGTCTGTTGGATACGGGGACGCAGGCGTTCGAGCCGGCCCTCGAAGGTATGGTCGACGCGGATCCGTCCATCGGCGCTCGTCACCAGCACGCCGCCGAGCGTATGGATCACCTCGGGCGCCGGCACCAAGACGGCGCGCTTGCCGGGGGGCAGGGCGCTGACGATTGTGTCCCAATTCACGAACAGCCGGCGCTGATCCTGGGCATTGGCGGTGACCAGGATCTCGGGTGACTCAATGACCTCAGCCGCTTCGACGATCAGACGCTGCAACCAGGCGTTATAGGCGACCTCGTCATCAATGAAGACCCGCATCCGCTCGGACAGACGCTGTTCGACATCGAGCACCAGATTCCAGCGCACGCGGTCGAGATGGGTCTGCATCTTGAGTTCGCTCGCCTGGACCCGCTGGCGGAAGGTCCGCTCGGCCAGCGCCTTGGCGTTGGCCTCTTCGCGTGCCTCACGCAGACGCAGCCGCTCGGCGGCCTCGCGCAGGATACTGTCGCGACTGCGGGCGGCACGCTCGCGGTATTCGGAGGCGAGCCGTTCGGCGCGTGCCAGGATGGCGCGTTCGAGTGCTTCGACCTGATTCACGGTGACTCTCGCTCGCCGCTCGGGGCGGTCTCCAGGGTCGAGGTTCCAAAGAGCGAGGCCAGCCGCTGAGCGACCTCGCTGGTCAGACTGGGTTGTGGACCGAGCGCAGGGACGGCGATCACCACGATCCGTCCACCTTCTTGCCGCACCCGGTGCAGGTTCGGGATCTTCTGGCTCATGAGCGCGTCATCGACCACGACGAATGCCTTGGCCTGGGTGCGGCGCAGATCGCGCAGCAGCCGGTCGGCCTCCTCCGGGGTCGGGTTTGCATAGGTCTCGAAACCGATCAGCCGAAAGCCGTCGGCGAGCGTCTCCTCGCCGAGGAACAGCATCCGGGTCGGATGGCTCGGATCCGGTGGGTGCTCGGTCATGATCAACGGCGCTCAGAGCTTATTGAGCAGCAGGATCGATATGACCAGACCATAGATCGCGATACCCTCGGCCAACCCCAGATAGATCAGCGTGCGACCGAGGTTCTCGGGCTTCTCGGTGATGGCTGCCAGCGAGGCGGCACCGATCGGACCCACGGCGATGCCGGCGCCGATGGTCGAGAGTCCGGTCGGAATGCCAACGCCGATCATGGCCAGACCCATGCCGATCGACATCTCTTTGAGTCCCGCGGCGGCTCCGGTCTCGGGCACGGCCAGGGCATCGCTGACACCGAGCACCAGCAGGGCGATCTGGGCCCCGACGAAGACTACCAGCTGCGAGCCGAGCAGTGGACGGAACCAGGACCGGATGACGCTCACGGCCTGCGGGCGCTGGTCGAGCAGGAACCCGGCGACGATCAGGCCGAGGATGGCGAATGACATGAGTGCGACGAGCCAGAGCATGGACGAATCCCCTCGTGTTTGAAGTCCGGTTTAAGGTGTTCGGTCAGCGGCGAAGGCAGCGCATCAGGCCGGCCCACGCCCGAACCGGATCGGTCTGAAGGCATAGCCATCCCCTGAGAAATAGCGTGAAAAGCCCTCGTAATACTGCAAGCGCATCACCTGGATCATGACGATGCCACCCTCCAACACCAGCACGAAGACATTGCCCAGGATGACCGTCACCACATGGCCGAAGGCGCCCATCATGTCGGCCAGGGTGAAGACGGCGATCGAGAGCGCGACATGGTTGAGACTGAAGGCCGCCACGCGCAGGAATGACAGGGTATTGGAGACATAGCCGATCAGGGTCTCCAGGGTCTCGATGACCACGACCAGGATCTTCTCACCCACAGGCGCTTGCTGATGCAGCCAACTGTGCCAGGCCAGGACCAAAAGACTCCCAGCCACCAGGGACGCGGGCCAGATGCCGAAACCCGTGCCGTCGACCAGCCCGGTTCCACCGGCGATCAGGGCCAGATAGAACACCAGATTGACCACGCCATGATGTCCGAACAGGGACTCGCGCCACTGCCCGGTCGCCCAGCGGTTATAGATGGCCAGCAGACAGGCGAGGACGATGAAGAAAACGCCCCAGATCAGCGCCAAACGCAGCATCAGCAGCGGATCGCTGAGCGGATTCATCCACAACGCCGGCAGGACGTGCTCATAGCCAAAGAGACTGCCATAGAGAAAGCCGAACAGGACCGATGACCCACCGGCCATGAGTCCGAACGGCCAGAAGCGTCCGAGCCTGCCGCGCAGCGTCCAGGCGGCGAGCGCGATCACCGCGCCCTGGCCGACGTCACCGAACATGCTGCCGAACATGATCAGGAAGGTCAGCGCGAACAGTGGCGTCGGGTCCACCTCGCCATAGGAGGGGATACCGTACTGATTGACCAGCAGCGCAAAGGGCGCAAGCAGACGGCCCTTGACCGGAACCGTGGGCACCAGTGGACGCTCCTCGGGTAGTGGATCGCGGACGCTCAGCGCATAGCGTCCGGCCAGCGCCGCATCGAGCCGCCGGCGCAGGGCGTCGAGGGCGCGCGCTGGTACCCAGCCGGCCAGATGCGCCAGATGGCCGGTACTGCGCAGCGCGCTGTCGAGCTGCACCAGGGGCTCGGCCAGCCTTAGGGTGCGCTGGGCCTCGCGCAGCGGCTCGCGGTAGGGTTCCGACCAGCGTTCCAGGGTCTCGGTGAGTGTGGCGCGCTCCTCGGCGATCGCGTCGAGACGTCTGGCAAACTGGCGCTGGAGCTTGGCCGGTTCGCTGTCGAGCTCCTCTGGGATCGGCAGACGCTGAAAACCGGCGGCGGCGAGCACCGGCGACAGGTCTGACTCATGGTCATCGCTCGGGCCGACGATGACCAGATGGACAGTGTCATGGCCCTCCAGGTAGACGTGCAGGATGTGCCCGGCGAGCGCCACCGCCCCTTCGAGCTGGCGCAGGTTCTCGCGCGGCACGAGACCGACATGGATGTTCAGAAACCGGGTCCGGGTCCGCAGCATCCCGAGGTCGATGTTGAGATGACGAAAGTTCTCTAGCGCCGCCTGCTGCTCGCGGATCAGACGCTCGGCGTCGTCGAGCCGTCTGAAGTCCTCCTCGTAGTTGGAGACCTCTTCCCACAGCCGACCGAGCCAGTCGTTGAGCCGGGCGAGCTCGTCCTGCTCGATGACGCGCATCGGCTCCAGGCTCGTCGGCGGCTCGAAGCGGATCAGCCGGGCGATCTTGTCGAGTCGCGACTGGGCCTGGGTGTGGAGGTCGTGGAAGGGACGGACGGGCAGGGTGGCGAAACGCTCACTCTCGGGTTCGCGCGGGTCGGGATGGAAGCACTGGGTCTCGGCGAGTGCAAGCGAGGCGCGCGGCAGGTCCTCAGTCAGGACCAGCAGACGAACATGCTTCATCGGTGTGGGTTTCAGCATGGCCTCGACTCCTGTTCGCTCATGGACTGGGTTCGATCTGGGCGAGCGCATGCCGGATCGTCTGATCGTCGAACCCGAGCAGACGCCCCTGAACGACGGCGAACAGGCGCATCAGATCGGTCTCGCGCAGCATCAGATAGGCCAGGGCGCGTGCCACCGCCGAGGGACTGCGCGCCAGGACCAGTCGAACCTCGTCGATGGCATAGCGCGCCAGGCGTTGCTGAACCTCGGCGATCGAGCGGCAATCGGCGATCAGGACGTTCAAAGGGGCAGGCAGCGCCTCCAGCACCTGTTCGAAGCTGTCGAGATCGGCGAGATGCAGCAGACGATCGCGCGTGAGCAGACGCATCGAGGGCACCAGCCAATAGTAGGTCTCGGAGGGCGAGAGTCCGTAGGTAAAGCGAAAACGCAACAGCCAGAGCAGTCCGACGCGGTCGAGTTCGGCCGAGATCAGCCGCCTGAGCCAGTCGTGATCCGGCGCACCGAAGCCCTGGACGCGGCGGGTCAGGCCGATGAAATAGCGCTGATCGATCGCGGCCTCCAGGGCGAAAGGCTCGCGCTGGCGTTCATAGACCTCGCGTGCCTGGCGGGCAATCTGACGTTGTGGCCCGGCCTCGAGCCGGCGCAGCAGTTCGAGCACGTTCTCGGCGCCGAAGAGCTCCTTGTCGGCCAGACGGATATGGGCCGGAAGCTCGAATAGGTTGTCGTTGATCTGCTGACGATCGAGCTGGTGGAGCTTGCCGCGGATCAGGGTCTTGAGGTTGTAGAGCGCATACTTGCGTCCCCAGTCGAGCACCAGCGCGCGGGCGTTGACCTCCATCGAGCGCGTGAGCACCAGCAGCTCGGAGAGCAGGAGCTGGATAAGACTCTGCTCGACGGCCCGGCGGCGCACTGCCGGCGTGGTCTGATCATCGAGCAGGGGAGCGAGGCCGAATTCCTCGGCCAGCGTCGGCAGCGGCAGCTGGGCCAGGCGCTCGATCAGGCCCGGGGCGAACAGCCGGGTGGTCATCACCGAGACGCGGGTGTTGAGATAGGCTTGATTGGCGACCTGGCTCATGGTGGAGTCCACGCTGCCCAGTGCGGGCTTAGTGTTCCAGGCCGATCAGGATCTGAAAGGCGGCCTCCAGCGCCTCTTGCTCGCGCTGCTCGGCCTGATCGCGCAACTGGACGTGACGCTCGTCATAACGGCGGCGCAGCTCGGCGATGGTCTGCTCGGCGCGCTCCTCGGCCTTGGCGATGAAGGCGCGTTGCAGCTCGGGGATGCGCAGCGTGAAGCGCTCGTTCTCGGCCTTGGCGTCGACCATGGCCTGCTGGATGAGCCTGTCCTGCTCAGCCTCGGCCTGTTGGACCAGCCGTTCGGCGCGCAGCTCGGCTTCGAGCAGGCGTTTGAGTGTATCGTCCATCAGTGTCACCTTCAGTGCTCGGGCCTAACCTCTGCGCCACCCAGGGTCGCGCACTGGCCAATGGGGCCAAGCTTAAACCCTTCGGGCCGCGCTCGCTAGCCGGGGCCTGTTTCAGATCGGATTGGCCGGACGCCTCCAGGTATAGACGGCGGTGACGGCATAGTTCCAGACCGCCCCGACCAGGATGCCGGCCAGTGCCGACAGCACCCAGCCGGAGTGCCCGGCCCGGAACAGATAGTCCGCAATCCCGACATTGGCCAACGCACCTAGGCTACAGGCCAGCACGAAGCTGAGCCACCCCCAGAGCAACTGACGCCCGCGCAGACGCAGGTCGCGATAGGTCAGGAGGTTGTTGAGGAAGAAATTGCTGGTCATGGCCACCAGGGTCGCCGTGGCCTGACCGACCAGAAAGGCATCCTCACCGAGGAGATGCAGGATCGGCCAGAGCACGCTCAGGTGTACCAGCACCCCGAAGGCACCGATCAGCGAAAAGGCGATGAAGCGCAGCGGGATCATTGGGCCGACCAGTTTTTGGATCAGCATCAGCAGATACTCCCAGAGCACGGTGGTGTCGAGCTTGCTCTGCCCGGTCCGACGGGGCCTGAACCTAAAGGGCAGTTCGCGAAGGCGTAGTGGCGTCTTGCTGGCCGAGAGGATGTCGAGCAGGAGCTTAAATCCGACCCCGCTGAGGCGCCGCACGCAGCCGTGGATGACCGAGGCGCGCACTATAAAGAACCCGCTCATGGGGTCGCTGAGTTCGGCGCGGATCAGGGTCCGTCCGATCCAGGTCGCCAGACGGCTCATGCCCTGGCGCCTGGCACTCCAGTCGCCGAGGTCGCCGCCTGCGACATAGCGGCTGCCAACGACGATGTCCAGATCCTCGTCGCGGATGGCCTGGAGCATGTGGGGGAGCAGGGCCTCGTCGTGCTGAAGATCGCCGTCCATCACCGCCAGATAAGGGGCCGTGGTCGAAAGCATCCCCTCGATGCAGGCCGAGGACAGTCCACGCCGGCCGATGCGCTGAATCACACGGATACGCGGATCCAGACGCGCCAGTTCGCGCGCGCGCTCGGCGGTGCCATCGGGCGAGTCGTCATCGACGAAGATCAGCTCCCAATCGAGCCCCTCGAGCACGGACGCGACCCGGCGCGCCACCTCGGCGACCGCCTCGGCCTCGTTATAGGTCGGCACGATCACGGCCAATTCAGGCGGACGCTGATCAAGGGTCGGGGGTGTGCGCTCGGGCATCGGGTATAACCTTGGGCGGTTCTGATGGACAATGGGCGCCGATAGGCGCCGCGTTGGACGCGCCATTCTATAACCGACACGGTTTTATGATGCATCTTAACGACAAAGCGTCTTCAGTCCTGGCTGGAGGACGTCCGCTCCTCCGGGTGTTCGGCGCCCTGATCCTTTGGCGTCTGGCCATCGCCGCCGTGCTGCCCGTGACCCAGGACGAGGCCTATTATTTCGACTGGGCACGTCATCTGGCCTGGGGCTATTTCGACCACCCGCCCGGCGTGGCCTTATTGGGCTTGGGTGTGTCTCTGGGGCCCGGCTCGGTGTTCATGGCGCGGCTGGGGGGGCTGTTGGCCGGGGCGGCGACCCTCGTGGTGCTCGATCGTCTCTATCGTCACTGTGGCCTGACCGATGTCCGCGACCGGGCGCTGGCGCTGCTGTTGACGGGCGCGACCCTGGGCGGGATCGCAGGCGGTGTCCTTACCACGCCCGACACCGTACTGGCGCTCGCCTGGGCGCTGGCGCTGCACGAGGCCGAGCGGGCGCTCAGTGGCGATCCGCGCCGCTGGATCAGCGCCGGGATCGCCACTGGGCTGGGGCTGTTGGGCAAGTACACCATGTTCCTGATCGGTCCAGTCCTGGTGCTGGCCATCCTGGGCACGAACCGGCGTCAGTTACTGACGCCCTGGCCCTATCTGGGCGCAGGTGCGGCGCTCCTGGTCTTTGCACCGAATCTGATCTGGAACGCGCACAACGAATGGCTGACGCTGGGGTTTCAGTTCGGACATGGTTTCGGGGTCGAGCTCGGCGGGGTGGTCGCGCCCGAGGCCCGGTCCATCGTGCCGTCCGGCCCCGAGACGACCGGGGAGCGCGCCGCGCGTCTGCTGGGCTATCTCGGCGTCCAGCTCGCCCTGTGGGGTCTGATCGGGTTGCTGCTCCTGCTTGCGCCCTGGATCGGTCGGTCCGACGCCAGACCCGCGTCCTCGCGTCTGACCCCAGTTGGACGGGTGTTGCTGCTGGCCGCCAGCCTCTTTCCCCTGGGGTTCTTCGCCCTGGTGGCCCTGATCAGCGCGGTCGAGGCCAACTGGCCGGGGATGTATCTCCTTGGCGCTGCGCCCCTGGCGGCCCTCTGGCTGCGTCGGGCACGGCGCTGGGCCTGGTGGGCGGCCCTGACCAATCTGGGGTTGGCCAGCCTCTATGCGCTCCATGCCGCCACCGTTGCACTACCCCTGCCGGACGGCTGGAACCGCATCCTGCGCGAGACGCATGGCTTTGCCGAGCTGGCCGAGATCGCCGCTCGACTCGATGCCCCGGTCCAGGCCGATCGCTATCAGCTCACGGCCATGCTAAGGTTCTACCGACCCAGCGAACTGGCCGCCACCAGCCAGTGGCCAGGACTCACGCGGCCCTCGGAATATCTGCGCGGGCGAATCGCGCCCCGGATCGACCCGACGACGGTCATGGCCCCTTTCTGGCTGCTGACCCGCTCCAGCGGACCTCCCGAACTCCCTGGTTTTCGCGTCACGACCGAACGGCATCTATTCGACTGTCCCGGGCGACCCTTGATCGAAGGGGACGAGTCAGCCTGTCGCCGCCCGCTGCAGCGCTGGTCGCTGTATCGCTACGAACGCTGATCCGCCTGGACGGCGATTCTCGATGCGCGGCTTGGCATCCAGTCGAGCTGTCACTGATGACGCTGGGCAGAGAGGCCGCCTAGGGAGGGGTGATCGTCCAGGATCTCGGTGACCAGGACCGTTCCAGGTGCGACCCGGGGCTTGGTGCCGGTACTCATCTCGAAGCCATGCCGCTTGATCCCGAGATAGCGGCTGGCCCAGGCGACCAGGATCTCGGCGACGTACTCGGCGTCCTCAGGGTTGGTGAGCATGTGGTCGGCCTGGTCGAGCGAGATGAAGCTCTTGGGATGCAGCGCCGACTGATAGATCCGCGCCGCCTCGCTGATATCCACGATGGTATCGAGCGGCGAGTGAAAGATCAGGAGTGGCCGCCTGAGGGCACGGATGTGATCGGGCGAGACATAGAGGTCCAGGTCCTCGAGGAATTGCCGGCGGATCCGGAGGCGCCGGTGGCCGATCTGGACCGCGGCCTCGCCGCGCTCGGCGAGCTGGTCGCGCGCACCGGTCAAGAGGTGCTTGACGTGTGCCGCCGTCGCGGGCGCGGCGATGGTCGCCACCGCCTGGACCGAGGGCAGGTGCGCGGCCGCCGCGAGCACGGCCGCACCGCCCAGGCTGTGACCGACCAACAGGGCCGGGGCCGCGAAGTCCTGTTCCAGCTTGCGTGCCGCCGCCAGCAGATCCTGGACATTGGACGAGAAGTTGGTGTCGGCGAAATCGCCATCGCTGTGGCCCAGGCCGGTGAAATCGAAGCGCAGCGTCGCGATCCCGCGTTCGGCCAGTGCCCGGCTGATGCGGCTGGCGGCGGCCATGTCCTTGCCGCAGGTAAAGCAATGGGCGAAGAGGGCGTAACTGACCGCAGACACCGGCTCGGGCGGGGTCTCCAGTAGACCGACCAGGGTCTGGCCGTTGGCGTTGGGGAATTCGAGTCTAAGGCGTGACATGTGCGCCACCCTGTCGTCTGTGGCGTTGCAAGCTACCCAGCCCGGGCGTATCGCTACAACGGATCGTTTCTATAAAATCAATCTAATCATAGAATTGAATTCGCAGCCAAGCTGTGTTGCGCATTCGCGCCCGGCTTGTGCGACACTGACTGGCTTAAGCCTCAATCACCTGCGACTGCATCCATGTCCCGCTCTGCCCGCCCCTTGCGCGCCCGGATCCATCTGGACGCGATTCGCCATAACTATCGTCGCGCCCAGTCGCTGGCGCCGCATTCGCGCGCGCTCGCGGTGGTCAAGGCCGATGCCTATGGGCATGGCGCGGTCGCCGTGGCGCGTGCCCTAACCGGTGAGGCCGACGGCTTTGCCGTGGCCTGTGTCGAGGAGGCACTGGAATTGCGCGAATCCGGTATCCGGGGGCCGATGTTGCTGCTGGAAGGGGTCTTCAGTCCAGATGAGATCGCGCTCGTTGACCGCGCCGGACTCGCAATGGTGGTGCACTGTCGCGAGCAGCTGGACTGGGTGCTGGCGGCACGCCCCAGCCGGCGGCTCGATTGCTGGATCAAGCTCGACACCGGGATGCACCGGCTCGGTTTCTGCCCGTCCGAGTTCGCCGAGGTCAATGCGCGGCTGGCCGCCTGTCCGCATGTCGGCGAGCGCGTGGCCATGACCCATTTCGCCCGTGCCGACGAGCCGGACCATCCCTATACCTCGGTTCAGATCGATGCCTTCGAGCGGGCGCTGAACGGTGCCCGGATCGGGCGCAGTCTCGCCAACTCGGCGGCGGTGCTCGCCTGGCCCCAGACCCACGGCGACTGGACGCGCCCCGGGATCATGCTCTATGGCGTCTCACCCTTTGCCGGCACCGGGTCGAACGCGAACCTGGAGGCGGGTGAGCTGCGCCCAGCGATGACGCTCGAATCGGCCCTGATCGCCATCCGCGACCTGAAGGCCGGCGAGCCGATCGGCTATGGTGGACGCTTCGTCTGCGAGCGTCCGACCCGAATCGGGGTGGCGGCCATCGGCTATGCCGACGGCTACCCACGACAGGCGCGCGATGGGACGCCGATCGCCGTCGGTGGACGGCCCACCCGGCTCATCGGGCGGGTCTCCATGGACCTGATCACGCTCGACCTCACTGGCCTCGAGACCGCCCGCCCCGGCGATCCGGTCGAGCTCTGGGGCCGAACCGTGCCGGCCGCCGCCGTTGCCGAGGCGAGTGACACCATCGCCTATCAGCTCTTCACCGCGATCGGCCGGCGCGTGTCTCGGAGATATGAGGAGGCTTGACGCAGGATGATCGGCGGGAACGAAAGGGCCACTCTCCTGGTCACCGGACCGGCGCGCAGCGGCAAGAGCGAATGGGCCGAGCGACTGGCGCACGAGTCGGAACGATCGGTCATCTATATCGCCACCGCACGCGAGGATCCGGATGACGCCGACTGGATGGCGCGCATTGACGCGCATCGCCGGCGCCGTCCCGCACACTGGTCGACCCTGTGCGTCCCCACCGAGCTGGAATCAGCCATCGCGACGGCGGACAGGGGCGATGTCTGCTTGCTGATCGACTCGCTCGGGACCTGGGTGGCGAACCTGATCGAGCTGGATGACGCGGCCTGGCAGGCGCGATCTGAGCGTCTGCTCACAGTGCTCGAACAGCGCCCAGCGGCCCTGGTCATCCTGGTCGCCGAGGAGACCGGCTGGGGTGTCATCCCCGCCTACCCGAGTGGGCGCCTGTTCCGCGACCGGCTCGGCGGTCTGGTGCGCCGGCTCGGACCGCGCTGTGCGGCGACCTATCTGGTGACGGGTGGGCACGCGCTCGACCTGCGCCGGCTTGGCGTCCCGCTTGAGCGCTGAGCGATGTCGAGCCGCTGGGTGGTGCTTGGGCGTCATACCGGCTGGCTGGTGGGCGGGGTTATGCTCTGGGTCGCGCCCGTGCTGGCGACAACCCCGCTCCCGAGCGTCATGAGCACCAACCTCTGTGCCGACCTGCTCCTGCTGCGGATCGCCGACCCGGGACAGATCCGCTCGGTCTCGCGCCAGGGTCAGGACGCGCGGATCTCGCCCGTGGCTGATCAGGCACGGGCCTATCCGGGCAATCGCGGTGGGGTGGAGGATCTGCTCTACTTCAAACCGGACATCGCCCTCGTCTATCAGGGCTGGATGGGGCGACCTCATGCCAAACGGCTGGCCGGACAGGGGATCGAGGTCATCGCCTTACCCTATCCCCGGGGCTGGGACGAGGCACTCCAGACCGCGCGCGCCCTCGCCGCGCGCCTCGGGCGTGCCGAGACCGGCGCGGCCCTGATCGAGGGGCTCGAGCGCCGGATGCAGGCACTGGCCCGCCCCCGCGGCGCAGGCGCGCCCCGCCTGCTCTATCTGCGCCCGAGCGGCGGCACGGCGGGGCAGGGCACCTATGTCGATGATCTGATCAGGCGGCTCGGTCTGCGCAATCTGGCCGCCGAACAGGGCATCAAAGGCTGGGGACGCTTTCCGCTCGAGCGCCTGGTGTCCGCGCCGCCCGATGTGTTCCTGCTCGGCTATTTCGATCAGGCCCAGTCGCCTGCGCGCTCGGCCTATGGCCGTCATCCGCGACTCCGTTCGCTCCTGGAACTTACCCCAGCGATCGAACTTCCGGGCCAGGCCTGGGGTTGCGGCGGGCTGGAGCTGCTTGAGGTCGCCGAACAGATCAGCGCGCAACTCACCGCGATCGACCAGACCCGATCCCGGACGCCATCCCCCTGATCAGATGCTGACTCTCGTGCTGTTACTCGCCCTGTCGCTGCTCAGTCTGGTCTCGCTCGGATTCGGCGAGGCGCCGCTCAGTATCGGCGAGGTGATCGCCGGTCTGCTCGGTACCGGACCCGAGACCCATCAGGTGATCGTGCGCGAGATCCGGCTGCCGCGCCTGGTGCTGGCCTGGCTGGTCGGCGCCGCACTCGGGGCCTCAGGTGCGGCGCTCCAGGGTCTGCTGCGCAATCCGCTCGCCGAACCGGGGCTGCTCGGGATCTCGGCGAGCGCCGGCCTGGGGGCGGTGCTGACGCTCTATTTCGGGCTCGCGCTGGTCAGTCCCTGGATGCTGCCGGCGGCGGCCATGTCCTTTGCCCTGCTGGCGACCCTGGTGCTCCAGGCACTGACGCGCGCCGGCTCAAACAATCTGACCCTGATCCTGGCCGGGGTGGCGCTGTCCTCGCTGGCCGGCGCCCTGACCGCACTGGCGCTCAATCTCGCGCCCAATCCGAGCGACGCGCAGGACATCGTGCTCTGGCTGCTCGGCTCGATCAGCGATCGCAGTTTCGACGACGTCTGGCTCTGTCTGCCCTTCGTGCTGCTGGGTCTAGCCCTATTGCTGGGGTGCGCGCCTTTGCTCGATGCACTGGCGCTCGGTGAGGCCGAGGCGAGCAGTCTCGGGGTCGATCTGGTGCATCTGCGTACCCGCATCGTCCTGGGATCGGCGCTCAGCGTCGGCGCGACCGTGGCGATCACAGGCACCATCGGGTTTGTCGGGTTGGTGGTGCCGCATCTGCTGCGTCGTTTCGTCGGCTTCCGGCCAGGACCGCTGCTGCCGGCGAGCGCGCTGGGCGGGGCCGTGCTGGTGCTCGCCGCCGATATCGCGCTGCGTCTGCCCGAGACCGGGCGCGAGCCGATGCTGGGCGTGGTCACGGCCCTGATCGGCGCCCCCTTCTTCCTGGCCCTGGTGTGGCGCTCGCGGAGGGATCTGCCGTGAGCCGGCTCGAAGGCGTCGCGGTGAGCGTGCAGCTTGGGGGACGGACGCTGCTGCATGAACTGTCGTTCCAGGTCGGGGCCGGTGAGCTGGTCGGGCTCATCGGTCCCAATGGGGCCGGCAAGAGCACGCTGATCAAGGCGATCGCCCAGGTGTTGCCCTATCGTGGGTCGATCCGGCTCGAGGGTGAGCCGCTAGAGCGGATCCCAGCGCGCGAGCGGGCGCGTCTGGTCGCCTATCTCGGGCAGGACGACCGCATCCAGTGGCCGATCGCGGTCGCCGATCTGGTCGCACTCGGACGTCATCCCTATCGCGGAAGCTGGTGGCGCGGGGCCGGACGGACGAGTGACGCGGATCGGCAGGCCATCGAGTCGGCGCTGCGCGCGACCGATGTCTGGTCACTGCGCGCGCGTGCCTCCGATACGCTCTCCGGCGGTGAACGGGCGCGGGTGCGGCTGGCGCGGGCGCTGGCGGTCGAGGCACCGCTCTTGCTCGCCGACGAGCCGGTCGCGGCGCTCGATCCGCGCCATCAGCTCGAGGTCATGGAGCTGCTGCGCGCCCAGGCGCATCAGGGTGCGAGCGTCATCGTGGTCCTGCACGATCTGACGCTGGCGAGCCGCTTTTGTGATCGCCTGCTGTTGCTGCATGAGGGGCGAACCGTGGCGGCGGGCGCGGTGGAGACTGTTTTGAGTGCGGATCATCTGCGTCTGGTTTATGGCATCGGCGCGGTCATTGGAGAACATCAAGGACAGCGTTATATCGTCCCTTGGTCATGCACACTGTAGGTTCAAGATGCGGTTCAGTCGGCTCTTGCCTTGGATAATCCTGGTGGTCTGCACTGGAGCGGGTGCGGCTTTGGCCGACTGGCGACCCGTGACGCACGAACCCTGGCCCGCGCCCGAGGCCCCCATCAGTCATCGCGAGCAGACCCTGGAGTCATCGACCGGCCGCACCCTCAGGGCCCATCTGGTGCTGTTCGACTCACGCCGCTATCGGCTCGCCGTGCTCGATCTGGGGCCGGAGCTTGCGCCGACCTCGGCCTGGCTGGAACGCCTGCGCGCCGCCGGTCTATTGGCGGCGGTCAATGGCGGATTTTTCCATGCCGACGGCCAGCCGCTTGGGCTGGTCATCGCCGAGGGCAGATCCCTCAGCCGCTTCGAGACGGTCAAGCCCCTAAGCGGCGTGCTCTATGACGATGGGCGCGGTATCCATCTGGAGCGGCGCGCGCGCTTTCAGTCGCGTCCAGGCATCGACGCCCTGATCCAGTCTGGTCCCTATCTGGTCGAACGGGGACAGGCGGTGCGCGGACTCTCGACACAGGATGTCAGCCGCCGCACCTTCATCGCGACCGACTGGCGCCGTCACTGGATTCTGGGCGCCACGCGCGATGGCCTGACGCTCGCCGAGCTGGCCGAGGCGCTGGCCACGCCCGGCGCGCTCGCCCCCTGGCCGGTGGAGCGCGCGCTCAATCTCGATGGGGGCAGCTCGACCGGGTTCCTGTTCGACCCCGGCGAGGGACGGGCGCCGATCGAGCTGCGCGCGCGCCGCCCGGTGCGCAATCTGGTCGGGGTGCGGGCGCGTTGATGGACGCGCTGTCCTGGCTGATCCCGATCGCACTGGCGGGGCTGGGTGTTAAGCTCTGGAGTCGCGTGCGGGCCATCCAGGGCTATGGTCGCGAGGGCGAACGCCAGGTCGGGGCCGCCCTAAAACGGCTGTTCCCGGCGGTCATCCATGACGTGATCCTGCCGAGTGCGCGCGGCGGTCTGACCCAGATCGACCATGTCGCCCTCACGCCCAAGGGCCTGCTGGTGGTCGAGACCAAGCACTATCGCGGCACCATCCTGGGCCGATCTGAGGATCGGCAGTGGGTGCAGCAGCGCGGACGTGCCCGCCGGACGTTCCAGAATCCCTGCCGTCAGAACTACGCCCATCTCAAGGCCGTCGAGGCGCTTGGACTCGGGGTGCCGGTCCTGGGACTGGTGGTCTTTACGGACTCGGCCTATTTTCCAGACGGTGTTCCGGACGGCGTGTCACGGCTGGCGACGCTGGAGGCGGACTTGGCGCCCTGGCGTCGCGGTCGGGTCTCACCCGAGCTGCGCCTGGCCTGGAACAGGCTTAAGCAGGCGATCCTGCAGGATACCCGGGCCAGACGGGCACACCGGCGGGGACTGCGTCGGCGCCATGGCTGGGAGCGGGGGCGGATCGCGGCCGGGATCTGTTTCATTCTGGCCGCGCTGTCGGCGGGTGGACTCTGGTCTTCGTCCCGAGACCCGCTGGGACTGGCCGCGAGCGGGTCGGCGTTCATCGAGTGGCTGACGCGCCTTCGGCCCCAAGCCCAGGTACTCGATGTTCAACGCTGAGTCCGGCGCGCCACGGCCACAGTCACGGCCTTGCCGTCCTCGCCGTGATGGATCCGTTTGGCGACCAGCAGCTCACCCCCCTCGGCGGCGAGTCGCGCCGCGGCTTCCGCCACGCTCGGTGTGCCGACCGCGCTGGCGGCGCGTACCGAGGGTGTCGGAACCACGACTCCGGCCAGTGTCTCGGACGGATAGAATCGCAGCGGCCAGCCGCGGAGCCTGGCCAGCTCCAGCAGGGCCGGTTCGTCGGTTTTGCGTTCATGGCTGGCCAGACAGCCCACCTCGACCGCACCAAGCCGGCTCAAGACCGCGTCGATGGCCTGCTCCAGGGTGGTGAGTGAAGCGCCGTGCTGACACCCGACGCCGATGGCGACCTCGATCCTCTGCAACTGACTTTCGTCCATGCCCATGTCACACCTCGATGTTCGTCACTGTCCCGCCCTGTTCGTCGCCGCCTGCGCCTCCGGTCAGGGTAAGACTACAGTGGTTGCGGCGCTCGCCCGGCATCATCGCCGTCTCGGACGGCAGGTGCGGGTGTTCAAGACCGGGCCGGATTTTCTCGACCCCATGATCCTGGCGCGCGCGAGCGGCGCCGAGGTCAGCCCACTGGATCTGTGGATGGTCGGCGAGGCGCTGTGCCGGCGCAAGCTCTATGAGGCGGCGGGCGAGGCGGACCTGATCCTGGTCGAGGGGGCCATGGGGTTGTTCGACGGTACACCTTCGGGCGCCGATCTGGCCGCGACCCTGGGGCTGCCGGTCGCGGTCCTGATCGATGCGCGCGGCATGGGTCAGACCCTGGGTGCGCTGGCGCTGGGTGTAGCGAGCTATCGGCCCACGCTGCGTCTGGCCGGGATCGCGGCCAACCAGGTCGGAAGCCCGCGCCATGCCGAGATGATCGCAGCGGGCCTGCCGGAGTCGGTGCACTATCTGGGCGCGATCCCGCGTCTGACCGAGGTCGCCTTGCCGAGCCGGCATCTGGGTCTGGTCCAGGCCGCCGAGATCGCGGATCTCGACCACAGGCTCGATGCGGCGTCCGAGCGGCTCGCCGGGCTGGCGCTCGCCGAGTTGCCCAAACCCCTGGAGTTTGCACCCCCGGAGCCCGAGCCCGAACCTCCGGGTCAGTGGCTGTCTGGATGCCGCATCGCGGTCGCGCGCGATGCGGCCTTCTCCTTCCTCTATGCCGACAATCTGCGTCTGCTCGAGGCCCTGGGGGCGAGGCTCAGTTTCTTCTCGCCGCTCGCCGACCCGGACGTCAGCGCCGATGCCATCTATCTGCCCGGTGGCTATCCTGAGCTGCATCTGGAGGCGCTCGCCGCCAACACCGGCATGAAACGCGCCCTCCACGCCCATGTCGCGTCCGGACGACCACTCTATGCCGAGTGCGGTGGGATGCTGTATCTGGTCGAGCAACTGACCGACCACAGCGGACAGACGGCCGACCTGGTCGGCTTGCTGCCGGGGCGTGCCCGGATGCAGTCGCATCTGGCCGGACTCGGGATGCAGTCGCTCGACACGCCGTTCGGTCGTCTGCGCGGTCACAGCTTCCATCACTCGACCCTGGAGACGCCGCTCGCGCCGGTCGCCTTCAGCCAACGTCAGCGCGACGGCCGGCCGGGCGAACCCGTCTATCGTCTGGGATCGCTCCAGGCCAGCTATCTGCACCTCTATTTTCCATCCGCGCCGCGGGCCGCCGCAGCGCTATTCTCGGCCTGACAGGGCGGTGCGCAGTCGCAGACTGTTGGTGACGACGAACAGGCTCGACAGGCTCATGGCGCCGGCGGCGAGCATGGGATCGAGCTGCCAGCCGGTGAAGGGCCAGAACACCCCGGCAGCAAGCGGAATGAGCGCGACGTTGTAGCCATAGGCCCAGACGAAGTTGAGCCGGATGGTGCGCAGGGTGCGGCGTGCCAGTACCACGGCATCGGCCACAGCGCGCGGGTCGCCGCGCATCAGGACCACGGAGCCGGACTCGATCGCGATGTCGGTCCCGGTACCGATGGCGATGCCGACATTGGCCTGAGCGAGCGCCGGAGCGTCGTTGATACCGTCGCCGACGAAGGCCACGCACCGCCCTTCGGCTTGCAGACGGGCGATCTCGGCGGACTTGTCGGCGGGCATGACCTCGGCCAGCACGCGCCTGATGCCAAGCTCGCGCGCGATCGACTCGGCGGTGGGGCGTCCGTCACCAGTCAGCAGGGTGATGTCCAGGCCCTGTTCGACCAGTCGCTGGATGGCCTCGCGGCTGCCGGATTTGATGGGGTCGGACACGCCCAACACAGCGATCAGCCGGCCGTCGACGGCGACATGGATCGGTGTCGCCGTTGAGTTCGAGCGGGTCGTAAGCGCGTTCGCCGGCTCCAGATCTACCCCAAGCTGTTCCATCCAGCGCCGCGCGCCCACGACGACCATTTGGCCATCGACCTTTGCTTGAATGCCAAGCCCTGGATGCGCCTCGACCTCACCGGCATCGCTCAGACTCAGGCCACGCGCCCGCGCCGCGGCGACGATGGCTGCACCCAGCGGATGCTCAGTGTGCTGCTCGACGGAGGCCGCTAGTGCCAGTGCCGCGTTCTCGTCCAGACCAAAGGCCGTCAGCTCGGTCAACGCCGGCCGACCCTCGGTCAAAGTGCCGGTCTTGTCGAACACTACCGTATCGACCCGCGCCAGGGTCGAAAGTGCCGCGCCCTGCCGAAACAGCAGACCCAGACCGGCCCCGCGCCCAGTGGCGACCAGGATCGCCGTCGGGGTCGCCAGCCCCATGGCGCAGGGACAGGCGATCAGCAGCACGCTGACGGCGGCGACGAAGGCGTGATTGAGCGCCGGCTCAGGTCCCAGCCACAGCCAGACGCCGAAGGTCAGGACCGCGATCCCGATGACGATCGGCACGAACACCGCCGCGATACGATCGGCCAACCGTTGGATCGGCGGCTTACTGGACTGCGCCTCCTGGACCAATTGGACGATACGCGCCAGCACCGAGTCGGCGCCGACATGCGTGGCGCGATAGCGGAAGGCGCCGGTCTGGTTGAGCGTGCCGCCGATGACCGCATCCCCCGGCCCCTTGCGCACCGGAACCGGCTCACCGCTGATCATGGACTCATCGACATGGCTTGCGCCCTCGATCAGGAGGCCGTCGACCGGGATGCGCTCACCTGGACGCACTAGCAGCACATCACCCGGAATCACGGCCTCGGACGGGATCTCGGTCTCGCCCGCGGCGTCGAGCACGCGCGCGGTCGGTGGCTTTCGATCGAGCAGACGCCGGATCGCCTGCGAGGTGCGGCCCTTGGCGATCGCCTCCAGATAACGCCCGAACAGGATCAGGGTGACGATGACGGCGGCGGCCTCGAAATAGAGATGTGCCGTCCCGGTGGGGAAGAGCTGGGGTCGTGTCAGGGCCAGCAGCGAATACCCATAGGCCGCACCACTGCCGAGCATCACCAGGCTGTCCATGCCCGGACTGAGCTGCGCGAACTCCTTTATGCCGCGGTTGAAGAAACGCCGACCCGACCAGAACACGACCGGCGTGGCCAACAGCAGTTGCAGCCATTGCCAGACCGTCATGGGCGCCAGCCGTTCCATGAGCTGATGCAATCCGGGCAGCGACATCGGCCCCATGCTGAGGAGCAGCAGCGGCAGACTCAGGGCGGCGGCGAACCGCAGATCGCGCTTGAGCCGGTCGAGCTCGCGTGCCTGCCGGGTCTCGTCGCTCTCCTGCGGCTGATCAGGCAGGCGTGCCTCATAGCCCGCCGCGCGGATGGTCTGGGCAAGGCGCTCGCGGCTCACCGTGGCCGGCAGATAGACGACGCTGGCCGACTCGGTGCTCAGGTTGACGTTGGCCTCCAGCACACCCGGCACGGCCCGCAGCCGACGCTCGATGCCCGCCACGCATGAGGCGCATCTCAACCCGCCGATGCCAAGACTGATCGATTCGGTCACGGGCACATAGCCGGCCGCGCGCACCGCCTCCAGCAGCTCAGGCACCGAGGTCTGCTCGAAACGCACCAGGGCCAGCCCCGAGGCCAGATTGACCTCGGCTGACTCCACGCCAGGATGATTGAGGATGACACGCTCGACCCGTGCCACACAGGAGGCGCAGTTGAGGCCATCGACACCGATTCGCAATTCTTGGGTCATGTGTAGAGATTGATGCTGATTCGACGAGGCAAGTTTCATAGACCCTCCGCAAGGAAACCCGCGACTTGAGTCGCGGGAGGAATTGCGGGCGCACGAAGTGCACCATGTGGTGTATAATGCACCGCAAGCGTGGTCTCCGGGCGCACGCAGACTGCAACGCCAGTCGAAACCTGGCCCGGATTGGCAGCGGGGCCCCGCTGCCAAGGGCGGCTGTAAACACGCCCAATGTTGGGGATGCGGTCAACCATGTTTGCTGCGTCTCACAATAAAGCCTTCGACTTCAGTCGAGGGTTGTTTACCGTGGCGACCGCGTTCAGCGCGGCTTGACGGCAGTCAGGAGCGTGACCGGCATGGCGGTGCGCCAGCCGTCGAAGCGCCCGAGCGGGGCGGCGTGCGCGACCGAGATCCGGGTCAGCTCGCCGCCGATACGGGCGCGCAGCTCGACCAGGAAGGCCTCGCTCTGGACCGTGACCGCGTTGGCCACCAGACGTCCGCCGGGCTTGAGCGCCGACCAACAGCGCTCGGCCAGTCCCGCAACCCTGAGTCCACCACCGATAAAGATGGCGTCGGGCGGCTCCAAGCCGTCCAGGGCCTCGGGCGCGCGTCCGGCGACCAGGATCAGATCGGGCACCCCGAGTGCCTCGCGATTGCGTTCGATGAGCGTGCAGCGCCCCGCATCCGACTCGATGGCGATGGCGCGACAGCGCTCGTCGGCACGCATCCACTCGATCCCAATCGAGCCACAGCCGGCGCCCACGTCCCACAGCAGTTCGCCCGGACTGGGGGCCAGACGCGCCAGGGTCGCGGCGCGCACATCGCGCTTGGTCAACTGGCCGTCGTGTTCATAGGCCGCATCCGGCAGAGCGGTGCGGCGCGATAAGGGGAGGGTGTCTGGATCGGGCCGACATTCGACCGCGATCAGGTTGAGCGGGTCACACTCGGGGTGGTCCCAGTGGGCGGCCTGACCCTCGATCCGTCGCTCGGCACTCCCCCCGAGACGCTCCAGCACCGTCAGCCGGCTTGGGCCATAGCCGCGCGCGGTCAGTTGTGCTGCCAGTCGGGCGGGGGTGGCGCCATCGGCGGACAGCACCAGCAGGCGGGCACCCGTGGCGAGATGGAGATTGACCCGTGCCAGCGGGCGTCCATGCGCCGGGATCACAGTCACGTCCTGCACGGCCCAGCCGAGCCGCGCTGCCGCCAGCGAGATCGAGGAGGGCGCAGGCAGGATGCAGAGTTCCTCGGGCGGCAGGCGCTGGGCCAGCTGGGCACCGATGCCAAACCACATCGGATCGCCGCTGGCGAGAACACAGACCGGCTGACCGCGCCGGGTCAGAAGCTGGTCATAGGCCAGATCGAATGGGGTCGGCCAGGGGTGACGCTCCTGGCCAGGACGCTCCGGGATGAGCGCCAGATGCCGTGCGCCGCCGAAGAGCAGCCGTGCCTCGGCGATGGCCCGCCGCGCCGGCTCGCCTAGCCCGGCCAATCCATCCTCGCCAAGGCCGACGATGGTGAGCCAGGGGGAGGTCGTTGAAAACGATGTGTTGGTCATGCCGTTCATTTCAAATTCAGGATGCCGAACCGGCTGGTCGTCCCGGTGTCGTACTGAGCACAACGCTCAAACAGATCACGCCGAAACCGCGATTTGCGATTATAATCGGCCTCCTTCAGATCGAACGCCCGTCCCCGCCGACCTTCGACCCGATTTGGGCCCTCTGTCCTCGCCACTGAGGACCTGCGCCCGCTCCGCCTGACTGTGAGACCCCGGATATGATCGACTACAACCGTGATGCCCATGACATCTATCGTCAGTCCTTTGCCATCATCCGCGCCGAGGCCGATCTGAGCCGCATCCCTCCCGACCTGGAGGCGCTGGCTGTGCGCGTGATCCATGCCTGCGGCATGCCCGAGATCGTCGCCGACCTGGAGTTCTCGCCGGGCGCAGGTGCGGCGGGGCGCGCGGCGCTGGAGGCGGGCGCGGCCATCCTGTGCGACAGCCGCATGGTCGCCGAGGGGATCACGCGCGCCCGGCTGCCCGCCGACAATCCTATCCTCTGCACACTGAACGACCCGAGCGTCCCGGCGCTGGCGCGAGAACTGGGCAACACCCGCACGGCGGCGGCGCTCGAGCTCTGGCGCCCCCATCTGGCCGGCGCGATCGCGGTGATCGGTAATGCCCCCACCGCCCTGTTCCGGTTGCTGGAGCTGCTCGATGCGGGTGCGCCCAAGCCCGCACTCATCCTCGGCTTCCCGGTCGGCTTCGTCGGCGCGGCCGAGTCCAAGGCCGCGCTCGCCGCCAACAGCCGCGGTGTGCCCTTTGTGACGCTGCGCGGTCGGCGGGGCGGGAGCGCCATGGCCGCGGCAGCGGTCAACGCCCTCGGTCGCGGGCATGCCTGATCGACATGGGCAAGGGACGTCTCTATGGCCTGGGCGTGGGTCCAGGCGACCCTGAACTCATCACCCTCAAGTCACTGCGCTATCTGCGCGCCGCGCCCGTGGTCGCCTACTATGCCGCGCCCGACAAGCCCGGCCATGCCCTGACCACGGTTCAGCCCTATCTGCGCCCCGAACAGATCCGACTCCCACTGATCTATCCGGTCACGGGCCGCAGGCCCGAACCGCCCTATGATTACGAGGGCCAGATGCGCGAGTTCTACGATCGCGCGGCGCAGCGGGTGGCCGAGCATCTGGATACCGGGCGCGACGTGGCCGTGATCAGCGAGGGCGATCCGCTGTTTTATGGCTCATTCATGTATCTGCACGACCGGTTGGCCGAGCGTTATCAGACCGAGGTGGTCCCGGGTGTGTGCTCAGTGGCAGCGAGCGCGGCCGTGCTGGGTACGCCCCTGGTCTATCGCGATCAGCGTTTCCAGGTGGTTGCCGCGACCCTCCCCGAGGAGACCCTGATCGAATGGCTTGATGGCGTCGAGTCGGCGGCGATCATGAAGCTCGGCAGCCATTTCGAGAAGGTCCGGCGGGTGCTCAGACGGCTCGGGTTGCTTGGGCGGGCGCGCTATGTCGAGCGCGCGACCATGGCGGGCGAGCGGGTGTGTCCGATCGAGGAGGTCGATCCGGCGAGCGTGCCCTATTTCTCGATGATCCTGATCCCAGGCGAGCGCTGGCCGGGATCGAGCGCCAGTGCGCCTGCGTCCGTGCCGACACCTGAACGTCAGCCGCCTCGACCTGGCCGATTGGCGGTGATCGGTCTGGGGCCAGGTGCCGCCGAGCTCATGGCCCCGGCGGCGCGCCAAGAACTCGAGCGCGCCCAGGACATCGTCGGCTATACCACCTATGTCGAGCTGGCCGGACCCTTTCGCCCGGATCAGCGTCTGTTTGCCTCGGACAATCGTCAGGAGCTTACCCGCGCCCAATTGGCCTTCGAGTTGGCGGCCCAGGGGCGGCATGTCGCCCTGGTCTCGTCCGGTGATCCAGGCGTCTTTGCCATGGCGGCGGCGGTGTTCGAGGCGCTCGAACAGTCAAAGGACCCGGCCTGGCACGCGGTGGAGCTTACCGTCCTGCCCGGCATCTCGGCCGCCCAGGCCGCGGCGGCCCGCGCCGGCGCCCCGCTCGGGCACGACTTCTGCGTCATCTCGCTCTCGGACAACCTCAAGCCCTGGTCGCTCATCGAGCACCGGCTGCGTCAGGCGGCGCTGGCCGACCTGGTCTTGGCCCTCTACAACCCGCGTTCCAAGGCCCGTCCCGATCAGTTCGCCCAGGCGCTCGCCATCCTGCGCGGGCTCCGCGCCCCTGACACGCCCGTGGTGCTCGGGCGCGACCTCGGGCGCCCGGGCGAGGCCCTGACCATTACCACCCTGGATGCCGTCCAGCCCGATCAGGTCGATATGCGCACGGTCGTCATCGTCGGCTCGTCGCTGACCCGGCGCCTGCCGCGCCCCGATGGCGGTACCTGGGTCTATACGCCGCGCTGGTCGGGGCGCGCCCCACTGGCCTCAGACCCTGAACCTTTGTAGCTGCCCGAGCTGTTGCGCCGCCAACTGGGCAAGCTCGGCGGCGGCATGCTCGATCTGGTGCGCGCCCGCGGCGATCTGTTCGATGGCCTGGGCGCTATTGACCAGATTGCGATCCACCTCGGTCGCCACCGCGCTCTGTTCCTCAGTGGCGCTCGCGATCTGGGTATTCATGTCGCGGATGCGCGCCACGGCGGCGCTGATGTTGGTCAGCGCCTGCTGGGACTGGGCGGCCATGGCGGCATTGCGCTCGATCAGGGTACGCGCCTGCTCCATGGCCGCGACCGCCTGACGGGTCCCCTGTTGAAGCTGCTCGATCATGCGCTGGATCTCGGTGGTCGAGTCCTGGGTGCGGCTGGCCAGGGTGCGGACCTCGCCCGCGACCACTGCAAAGCCCCGACCCTGCTCGCCGGCGCGCGCCGCCTCGATCGCGGCATTGAGCGCCAGCAGATTGGTCTGGTCGGCGATGCCGCGGATCACATCCAGCACCTGGCCGATGTTTTCGGCCTCCTGCGACAGGTGTGCGACCGCAGCGGCGGTGGACTGGACCTGGTCGGCGGTGTTCTGGATCAGCTGCAAGGCCTCGGTCATCACCGCCTGACCCTGCTGGGTGTCCTGATCGGCCGTGCGCGCCGCCTCGGCCGCCGCCGCGGCGCTCTTGGCCACGTCGGCCACGGTGGCGGTCATCTCGTTCATGGCGGTGGCGACCTGATCGGATTCCGACTGTTGACACTGGACCTGGGCATTGGCCGCGCGGCTGGTGGCCGAGAGCTCCTCGGCGGCGGCGGCCACCCGTTGGCTGGCGGTCATGGCCTCGGCCACCAGGTCGCGCACCCGGCGCTGGAAACGGTTGAAGGCGGACGCCAGCTCGGCCAGCTCGTCGCGCCCGGTCTCGGGCAGGCTGCGGGTTAAGTCCCCCTCGCCCTCGGCGATGTCGCGCATGGTGTCGGTCGCGGTGCGCAGCCGCCGCACGATGCTGTGTGCCAACCAGGACATCCCAGCCACACCGATCAGGACGGCGAGGACTACCAACCCTAGCATCAAGGCGGCCGCCTCGCGGATCTGGGCCGCGGCGGCCTCGGCCCGGGCCTGGATGTTTGACATGGGCAGCATGACCTCGACCGCCCAGGGTGTCCCGGTGAGGCCGATCTCGACCGGTGCTAAGGCCACCAAACGCTCTGCCCCGTCCAGCTGGTCCGTCAGCTCCAGGGTCTCGCCGCGGGCGATGGCCTGCTTGATCCGTTCGCCCTGGGGATGGACCTTGGCCAGGTCCTGGCCGATCCATTCGGGATGGGCGCTGCTTGCGACCACAGTACCGCGATGGGCGAGGATGGTGACCTGTGCCGTCCCATCAAACAACCGGGCGGCGGCGGCCTTGACCCCCTGTTGCAAATCATCTAGGCGCAGGTCGATGCCGACGATGCCGCGAAAGGCACCCTGGCGCAGCACCGGCGCTACCAGCGAGGTCAACCACACCTCCTGCCCCTGTACCGGATAGCGATAGGGGTCGATGATCACCTCGCGTTGGGTGCGCTTGGGGAGCTGGTAATAGTCGCCTGGCCCCGGCTGGTCATAATCGAGCAAGGGCTCGAGCGCCAGGGTGCCGTCTGGGGCGCGGTTCCAGTAGGGGATGAAACGCCCGCTCCCATCCGTGCCTGGGGTGTTGACAAACTGGGCATCGCGCCCATCGAAGGCATTGGGCTCCCAGGCGGTATAGACGCCGAGAAACCCCGGGTTTTCGCGCAGGATGGACTTGAGCATGAAGTTGATGTCGTCGCGCGAGTAAAAAAACAGCCGATCGGCCGAGAGACCAGTGGCGATCACCCAATCCCAGTCCCGGATCAGGCGTCCATAGGCGAGCTTGGGGCGCAGCTGGCCCGTACCCGGGGCAGGCCACAGATAATGGACATAGCCCTCGCCATCGTCGTCGACCGCGCGCGCCAGGGCCGCGAGTAGGTTCTCGCCGCGCCCCAGGGCGGTGTTGAACTGGGGGCTATTGCCGATCTGACCATTGAGCTCGGGTCTAAGCGGGTGCATGAGGGTGCGCGGGATCGGCTGGGTGCGATCCTGGACCCAGAGATAATTGCCCTGGTCATAGCGCAGGTTGGCCAGGAGCCTCAGCGCCTCCTCCTGGGCCCGCTTGCGCGGCATCGTACCGCCCTGTTCGGCGGCCAGATAGGGCGCGATCAGCGACTCGGCCAGATCGACCGCGATCTGTAGGTGGTTGAAGCGCTGGCGCAGGCGCTCCCAGTCCTCGGCGGTGAACTGGTCATTCTCGGGGTGCGCCGCAGATACCAGGGCCTGGGCCAGGGTGCGGGCGGCATCGAGCGGGACCTCGAGGGCCGCCTTGATCCGGGCCGCCTCACCGCTGGCGGCATTGAGCGCAAGCGCCTGGGCGTTCTGCAATTCCTTGGCGCGCTGGTCATCGGCCATCCGCTGGAGCTCGGTGACGGCATAGCCGCCGATCACGACCCCAAGGGCGACCATGGATACGCCCGACCACAAGGCGATGCGAAAGCCGATGGAGTGGGGATTAAACATATAGAACTCCATGAGTTTTATCGATTTTTGATACCCAAGCCGGGCGGGGCCCGCTTCAAGCCCCAGACAGGTCTATCCAGTCTGCAGGGCGCGGATCCAGTTCAAGGCTGCCTCCACGGTTGTCGCTTGAGCGAGCGCCTGGGGGCGCGCCGGGCGCTCGAGCATGATGACCCTAATCCCGCGCTCACGCGCGGCGACCAGCTTGGCGGCGGTGGCCTCGCCGCCGCTGTTTTTGCACAGGATGGTATCGATCCTCTGGGCATCAAGCAGGGCACGTTCGTCATCGAGCGCGAAGGGGCCGCGCGCATAGACCCATTCGGCCTGGGCAAACTCAGGTTTGGGGTCGGGCGGGCTGACCAGCCGGATCAAGAACCAGAGGTCGTCGAGGGCGGCAAAGGGGGCCAGCTCCTGGCGCCCGATCGCAAGCAGGACACGCCTGGACCCGAGCTGGCGCAGGGCCGCGACCGCCTCGGACCAGGTCGCTACCCTCACCCAGAGGTCGCCCGGTCCAGGCTGCCAGGGCGGGCGTTCCAGACGCAGCCAGGGGACACCCGTCAGCCGGCAGGCCGCGGCCGCATTCCAGCCCATCTGGGCCGCGAACGGGTGGGTGGCATCGATCAGGGCGCGGATCGAGCGCTCCTTGAGATACCGCACCAGCCCCTCGACCCCGCCGAAGCCACCGATGCGCGTCTCGCCCGCCGGCAGGCGCGGATCGGTGGTGCGCCCGGCGAGCGAGTTGATGAGGTGCCACTCCGGGTACCCGGCCAGGCGCTCGGCCAGGGCATAGGCCTCGCTCGTCCCACCGAGGAGCAGCAGATTGGCCGGCATCGGGCTCAAGGCAGGCTGATGCGGGTCATGACGCCGTCCTTGAGGCGCCAGTGCTTGATCCCAGCGGCCATGTGGACCAGGACCACCAGGGCCAAGGCCAGGGCGCCCAGACCGTGATAGAGGAACAGGGTCTCGCCTAGTTGCTTGTTCTCGGGGAGCAGTCCCGGCAGTTCGAGTCCGAAGAACTGGACCGGATAGCCCGCGGCCGAGGTCGCCAGGGCCCCGCCGATCGGTACTGCGAGCGAGAGCAGATAGAGCAGGACCATCGTGACCCCGCTGACTAGGCGCTCGAGGACCGTCAGGGGCGGGTCATAGGGCGGGGGCGGGGTGCGCCGGCGCAGCCACAGCCGGACCAGGGTCAGAGCGAGCACCAGGATCCCGATGCTCTTGTGATACAGAAAGAGATTGGCCGTGACCTGGGGCCCGGCCAGCCGTTCCAGGCCCTCGTAACCGAGCGCCCAGAAGCTCAGTCCACCAAGGAGCATGCCGAACACCAGGGCGACGATCAGCCAGTGCAGTAGGCGTTGGGTGAAGGTGTAACGATTGATGGTCAAGGTCGTCTCCTTGCGATGCGAGGCTGGGTTGACGAAGGGGTTTCGACGACGACTGCGGTCGAGTATCCGACCGCCGGTCTATCTTAGCTCAGGACCTGTCTCTCGGCATGGCGTGGCGGTCGCGTGCCGCGAGCGCCAGGGCAGCGGCGCGATAGCCGGAATGGACGAATTTGCTGTAAGGCAGGAGCAGAAAGAAGGCGAGCACGGCGCCGAGATGGACGATGAGCAAGAGGGGCATCGCTGGGGTCTCGCGCCAGACGAGCAGCGCCAGCCCACTGGACGCCACGACGAACAACAGCCACAGAAACGCACAGTCGAGCCGACGTGACTCGGGGGCGAGCGGCGCAGGATCGGCACGCCACTCGATCCAGGCAAGTCCGGCTGTGGCAACTAGTAGGGCGCTTCCGCCAAGCGTGCCGAGCAAGACAGGCGCACTCCAGAAGGGGTAGGGCGCTTGCAGACCCAGACCATGATGATAGAGGGTCGCGCTCAGGGTGGCAGCGAGGCTCAGCGCCAGTCCGCCAAGCAGGACCTGATGCAGCCAGCGCCTCCAGGGCGAGAAGCCCGCGTTGCGATCGTTGCAGCCCACACCACCGCCCCTCAGATTGCGCAGTTTGAGGATATCGACGAGCGCATGCAGCCGTGCGTCTCCAGGCGGCACCAGGTCGCGTGTCGCTTTAGACCCTGGGTGGGTCAGCCTCCAGTAGCGACGCCAACCGATCCCGAGCGCTAGCGCCGACCAGCCGAGCGGCAGGAGGCCGATCCCGACCATCACCTCCCAGGGCAGCACGTGATAGAAGGCCCCGGGTCCGGGCGCGGCCCTCGGCCAGCCGGGGTCCGGATCGAAGGCCAGTGCCAGGGCGAGCACGAGCAGGATGGCGCCGAGTGTGACGCCGATGACCGTGGCGTGCGGATGGTCCAGAAGCGGTGCGAAGGCCCTGGGCCAGACCTGATCGCGATAGCCCTGATGGCGCATCCGCGCCAGGGCGTGCGGGACATTGACGGCAAAGACGTGGGGCGGGGCGTATTGGCAGGCATGGTAGCAGTTGCGACAGGCATGACAGAGGTTGGCCAGGTGGATCAGATCGGCCTCGGTCAGGGCCGGGCGGCGGCGCGCCGCCTCGAAGAGGTCGCAGAAGCCGTTGCAATAGCCGCAGGCGTTACAGATTCCGAGCACGCGCCTGGCCTCGGCCTGGATCTCAGCGGCGGACATGGCGTGCTGCCTCTGCGCCGGCCAGGCGCCCAAAGACGATCCCGATGCTCAGTGCCAGCCCCGAGACATAGCCGCGCGGCATGAGGTTGGGGGCCATGATCATCCCAGCGGCAAAGAGATTCTCGACTACGCCGCCGGTGCTCAACCGCACCCGCGCCCGTTCATCCACCGCGACCCCTTGATAGGTGAAGGTGATCCCGGGGCGCATCGGATAGGCCGCGAAGGGCGGTTCGGTCAGCGGATGGGCGCGGCTGGTCTTGGGCGGGTCGAGACCGACCGTGTGCCAGTCGTCGTGCGCAGCGTTCGGCGGACGGACCGCGGCATTGTAGGCGGCGACCGTGGCCTGGAGGCGGGTCGCCTCGATCCCGAGCCGGGACGCGAGTTCTGCGAGACCATCGGCTAGGATCGGTGGATAGAGGGCGGGCGGGGCGGCGCGTAGTCCGCGTGCATCCAGGATCAGATAACCGATCTGATCTGGCCAGTCTGCCAGACGTCGGCCCCAGAGCGCATAGCGGGTCGAGGCGGTATCGCCCCCTTCGTCGTGGCGGCGACATCCATGCGCGTCGACCACGATCCCCTCGGGCATGGCGCGCACCCGGGTGACGATGCCGCCATCCTCGGGCGGCGAGCGCGCATCGACCGCGACCAGATAGGCGCCCCTGGGGTCACCGACCGGCTGGACACCCTGGCGCAACAGGTCCTCGAGCAGCTTGCCGTCCGCAAAGGGCGTGCCGCGATTGATGAAGCCAGCCGCGGCGGCTCCCCAGTGCCGGCGCAGCCAGTCGCGGTTGGCCTGGGCGCCGCCGCAACAGGCGATGAGGGTGCGGGGCCGCAGCGGGTACGAGGCCCCCCCCAGAGAGGCCATGACCGCGACAAGCCTTCCTGACTCGATCACCGGATCCCGGATCTCACAGCCATAGCGGATCTCGACCCCTAGCTGCTCAGCGAGCGTATAGAGCCGGTTGAGCAGGGTCTTGCCGCCGCCGAGCAGGAAGGCCGTGCGGCGCGACTCGGGGAGCTCGCCGCCGGCGATCGGCTGCAGGGGCACACCAGACTCGATCAGCCAGTCCTCGATCTCCGCCGAGCGTGCAACGAACAGTGGCCCCAGGACCGGATCGGCCCTGCCCTCGGTTGCACGCACCAGGTCGGACCAGAACTCGGAGGCGGGATAGGCGCCCGGGGTAAAGGCGGTGGGGGCGTCGTGGCTGAGACGCAGATTGCGCGCATGGCGCGTATTGCCGCCGCGCAGCGGCTTGGGTGCCTGTTCGGCCAGGAGCACCGAGCAGCCGGCGCGGCGCGCCGTGATGGCGGCGCACAGGGCCGCCGCACCGCCGCCGATCACCAGGACGTCTGGATCGGTCGATCGGAATGGGCCTGGGGCGCCTGGCCGATATGGACACAAGAAGGCGAAGAGGTTTGACAAGGGTGGGTGCGGATTAGAAAAATACCCGTCCTTTGCCTTGCCAACATATACGGGGATCGTTGCGCCATGCAAGAGAAGACTTCATCGTCCCGTCGGCCGGGCAAGGTCTGGTTCGTCGGGGCCGGACCGGGTGCGCCGGATCTCATCACCGTCCGCGGCAGTCGGTTGCTGGCCGAGGCCGGGGCCATCCTCTACACAGGTTCATTGGTGGCCGAGACCGTGCTGCAATGGGCCTCACCCGAGTGCGAGATCGCCGATTCAAAGTCGATGGATCACACCCAGGTCACGGCCTGGCTGCTCGAGCGCGCCTGGCGTCACGACACAGTGGTGCGACTCCAGACCGGCGACCCGACCCTCTATGGCGTGCTCGCGGAGTTGGCGCGTCCACTGGATGCAGCCGGGGTACCGATCGGGATCGTGCCTGGGGTGTCCTCGGCCATGGCCGCCGCGGCGGCGGCTGGCGAGTGTCTGACCCTACCCGAGATCACCCAGACCGTGATCTTCACCCGCTTGTCCGAACGCACCCAGATGCCAGAGCGCGAATCCCTGGTCTCGCTCGCCGCGCACGGCTGTACCCTCTGCATCTTCCTCTCGATCGAGCGCATCGAGGCGGTGGTCGAGCAGCTGATCGCCGCCGGCTGGACATCCGAGGCGCCCGTGGTGGTGGTGCACAAGGCGACCTGGCCGGACGAGGAACTGGTGCTGCGCGGCACGCTCAGCGACATCGCGGCGCGCTGTCGCGCGGCCAAGGTCGATCGTCAGGCGCTGATCCTGGTCAGCCCGGCCCTCGGGGCGCGCGCCCAGACCGAGTACAGGCCATCCAAGCTCTATGACGCCGCCTTCCCACGCCGTTTCCGTCCGGCGCGCGAGGGAGGCTGATCCGGCTGCCCCCTGTGGATCGAGGACAACGCAGTCTATCGCCTGACCCGCCGGGGGCGCGATCCTGGCCGCCGTCTTCAAGCGCCTGCATCGCAGGCTTCAGCACCTGCCGGCTCAACCGCAGACGGCGCGCGCCGGCACGCGCCGAACTCGATCGGCCGGACGCCGACGGCTTCGGGTACAACCTGCTGGCACTCATCCATGACTGAACATCTGATCCTCATCCTCGGCGCCTGTCTGCTCGATGCGCTCCTCGGCGATCCGGTCTATCCGCTGCATCCGATCCGGATCATCGGTCACTGGATCCTCGTCTGCGAGCGCGCCCTGTTCGCGCTGGGACTCAAGGGTCGACTCGGCGGCGTGATCCACTGGGGGCTGGTGGTCGGGATGGCGCTCGGGGTCTGGGTCGGCGTTCGTCTCGGACTCGCGGCCATCCATCCTTGGCTCGCCTGGGGCTGGGATCTATTCATCGCCTACAGCCTGCTCTGCACCCGCGAGCTTTTGGAGCAGGGTTGGCGCATCCTGCGCGATCTCGACGATCTGCCGGCGGTGCGCCGGAGGCTATCGCTCCTAGTGGGGCGCGACACTGAACCGCTCCAGCGGGATGGCGTGGTGCGCGCCACGCTCGAAAGCCTCTCGGAAAATCTGACCGATGGTGTGCTCACGCCCCTGTGGACACTATGTCTGTTCGGTCTGCCCGGATTGATCCTGGTCAAGGCGATCTCGACCCTCGACTCCATGGTCGGCTACAAGAATGAACGCTACGCGCGTTTCGGCTGGGCGGCGGCGCGCAGCGATGACCTGATCCATTGGCTACCGGCGCGGCTGTCGGTGCCCTTGCTGGCGCTTGCTGCGGCGCTGTTACGCGAGCATCCGTGGCTTGCCTTCCGCGCCGCCTGGCGCTATCACGCCCTGCTGCCTAGCCCCAACTCCGGTTGGAGCGAGGCGGCCTGTGCCGGGGCCTTGCGGGTGCGTCTGATCGGCCCCGTATGGCGCCGGGGGCGCCTGGTTACCGCGATCTATATGGGCGACCCCGATTGGCCGTCCGAGCTCGATGCCGCCGATCTGCGGCGCGGACTGCGGCTGATCCTGACCGCCTGTCTCCTGGCGGTTGCGGTCGGGCTGAGTCTGGCCGTCTTGGTCCCTGGGGCCTGGCCTCACAGCAGACCCTGACAGATATCGTTCTGACAGCGGATCAGAAAGCTGTCGCTCCCCTGGCAGGGGACCTTGTAGACCTCGCCGTCCTGACGCGATTCGATCAGCTGTGAGCCGCTCGTGGTGACCTGACAGCCGCGTTGCCTGGCATATTGTTCGGCCTTGGCCGACCAGAGCAGCCGGGGGCTGGCCGCGGCGGGGACCGGCTCGACCCGGGGCAGGGAGACCAGGGTGTCGCGTGTCGCCACAGGTGGAGCTGCGACAGGCCCAGGCGGCTCAGGCAGAGGGGTTGGGGGCGAGCTGGCATCGACCACGGGGGCCGCCGCCGGCCTGGTATAGCCAGGGCTGGGCATGGTGGGACGGGGCGTATAGGTTGGACGTGGGATGGCCGAATGGTCGATCTGGGCCTGTGATCTGGCGCCTGCATCCCCAGGTGCCGGTGTGGTGTCACTGGTCGGTGGGGATGTGGGCGGAAGCGCCTGAGCCGTCTGGATGTCGTCGCCTTCGTCTCTCAAGGGTTTATGACTGGGTGGGGTGTTTGGATCCTTCCAGGCATCATCCCAACCTCGGCTCGGCGGGACGGCACGCGCCAAGCGCTCGCGATACCGGATCCAGCGCTCACGCAATGAGTCGAGCGATTGCATGAGCGTGTCGCGGAACGGCTCGGTGTAATCGATGCGCTCGGCTGGGTGTCCGGCATAGGGCGGTGTGACCAGCTCGGCCAGGGTGGCAACCTCGATGCCGCCGCCGGTGTTTTTAAGCAGGGTCGTGACCTCGACCGTCGAGCCGGGCTTGGCCGCCACGCCCGGAATCGCCTCTACCGGGCGCTCGATGACTAGACGCTCGTTGTCCAGATCGACGTGCTTGACCGTCCAGCCGCGACTCCGGGCGGCACCGAGTGCCAGAGACCTCACCTCGGCGGCGGTTGCGCCCGGCAGCATCAGCCGTGGCAGATCGGTGGTGTCGATCGGGACCGGACCGCTCGCCGGTACCGATGCCTTGGCATCGAACCTTGGCTGGGTCGCGCACGCCGAGAGCAACAGGGATGACATTGCGATACAGCAGGCAATGGCCTTCAAGCGTGGTTTCACTTCAAGCCTCGTCAGGCTCGGCAAGGGCCGAGCTCGTTACTAAGTAAGGATAGAAACAGGGGAGGACGGTGTATGGGCGGGTGCCGGAACCCATGGCCGCACATGCCATGGCCCCGCCGAACTATATAATGGTCCGCGACGCGGTTACAATGGGGCCGGTGCCTCTCCAGGCTAGTGTCGATAGTGCTCCGTATTTGCGTCTGCTGTGGTTATCATTAGCGCCATGCTCGATCGAGCCAGGAAATCATAAATTGCGGGCACTGATCACCTTCTTCGTCGAACTCTGTTTGCTGCGCCGTCCACCCCAGGATCTGCCGGCCTCCAAGGTGTTGCTGGGGCTGACTCTGGTATCCGATCTGGTGGTCGGTCTTTTGGTCGGTGTCACGGCTGGACTCCCCTGGCTGACGAGCCTGCTCCAGGGCGTCGCCGAGATCCTTCTGATGATGACGGCGCTCTATGTGGCCCTGACGCAACTCAAGCTCCGAGCGCGTTTCCTGCAGTCGGCCACGGCCCTGCTCGGGAGCGGGGCGCTGCTTGGGCTCGTGGCGATCCCGCCACTCAGTCTCAACCCGACCGGCAGCCAGGAGAGGGATTTGGCAGCGCTGGGCGCCTTCATGCTGCTGGGACTGGTGATCTGGGGCATCCTGGTCACAGGTCATATCCTGAAACATACCTTTACTATTACGCTCGGTCAGGGGACGGCGATTGCGCTTGCCTTCCAGATCGTGGCGGTCACGCTCGTCACCAGTCTCTTCAGCAGTCTTTGACCTGCTCGGCGCCCCGGTGTACCGATCCTTCCGCCGGCCTACCAATCCTTCCGGACGTCATTCATGCATCTACACATCCTAGGAATCTGCGGCACCTTCATGGGCGGGATCGCCCTGCTGGCGCGCGCATTGGGCCATCGGGTCACGGGGTCGGATGCCAATGTCTATCCGCCCATGAGCACCCAGCTGGAGGTCGCCGGGATCACGCTCATGGAGGGCTATGAGGCGGCGCATCTGGATCCACCGCCCGACATCGTGGTGGTCGGCAACGCCATGAGGCGCGGGATGCCGGTCATCGAGTCCATGCTCGATCAGGGATTGCGCTATTGTTCCGGACCCCAGTGGTTGCGCGAGAATCTGCTCGACGGGCGCTGGGTGTTGGCCGTGTCTGGGACGCACGGCAAGACGACCACGGCCAGTATGCTGGCCTGGGTGCTGGAGGACGCGGGTCTGGATCCGGGGTTTTTGATCGGTGGGGTCCCTGTCGATTTCGGTGTCTCGGCACGCCTGGGGTCGGCCCCTTTCTTTGTCGTCGAGGCCGATGAGTACGACACCGCCTTCTTCGACAAGCGCTCCAAGTTCGTCCATTACAAGCCGCGTACCCTCATCCTCAACAACCTGGAGTTCGACCACGCCGACATCTTCGACGATCTCTCGCAGATCCAGCGCCAGTTTCATCATCTGATCCGCACGGTTCCGGGCAGCGGACTGATCGTACATCCGGCGGGCGTCCCTGCCGTGGATGCCGTCATCGATCTGGGCTGCTGGACACCACGCGAGACCTTCGGCAGTGCGGGCGATTGGCGCGCCGAGCTGATCGAGCCGGACGGTTCGCGGTTCAGGGTCCGGCTGCAGGGTGCCGAGGTCGATGTCGTCAACTGGGGTCAGAGCGGATTGCACAATGTCCAAAACGCGCTCGCGGTCCTGGCCGCCGCACGTCATGCCGGGGTTCCGGTTGGCGGAGCGATCGCCTCGCTCGGGCGCTTTCAAGGCGTGAAGCGGCGGCTGGAGTTGCGCGGCGAGGTGGCGGGTATCCGGGTCTTTGACGACTTTGCCCATCACCCCACCGCCATCGCCACCACACTCGATGGGCTGCGCCGCCGGGTCGGTCCAAACCAGCGGATCCTCGCGGTGCTGGAGCCGCGTTCCAACACCATGCGTCTGGGGACGCACAATGCCGAGTTGGCCGGATCCCTGATAGCGGCCGATCGGGTCTATGTCCATGCACCGGGCGATCTCGGCTGGAATGCGGCAGAGGTGCTCGCCGGCCTGGGTGAGCGTCTGGCGGTGCACGACGCCATCGAGCCGATCTTGACCCAGGTGGTCGCCGACAGCCGACCGGGCGATCAGGTCCTGATCATGAGCAACGGCGGATTCGGCGGTATCCACCAACGGCTCCTGGAGGCGCTGCGTGTCGCTTATGGCGTCTGAGTCCGCCCCTATCGTGGACCCAGAGCGTGACTGGCCACGCACGATCACGCTCGCCTTCACCGGGGCATCCGGCGCGGCCTATGGTCTGCGATTGCTCGAATGTCTGATCCGCGCCGAGGTTCGGGTCTATCTGTTGATCTCGCAGGCGGCCCAGGTCGTTATCAAGATGGAGACCGGACTCGACCTTCCAGCACGCGCCACTGAGGCCGAGTCGTTCCTGAACGAACGGTTTCAGGCCGAGGCCGGACAGCTGCGGGTATTCGGGCGCCAAGAATGGACGGCGCCCGTGGCCAGCGGCAGTCATCCGGCCGAGGCGATGGTGGTCTGTCCCTGTACCACGGGGACGCTGGGGCGGCTGGCCGCCGGGCTGTCGAGCTGTCTGATCGAGCGTGCGGCGGATGTCTCGCTCAAGGAGCGTCGCCCGCTGATCTTGGTGGTACGCGAGACGCCGTTTTCGACCATCCACCTCAAAAACATGCTGCGGCTGGCCCAGGCCGGGGCGACCATCATGCCGGCCAATCCAGGTTTCTATCACAACCCAGTCCGAATCCAGGACATCGTTGACTTCATGGTCGCCCGTATCCTGGATCATCTGGGCGTGGCGCATACACTGGTCAAACGCTGGGGCGATTATGAAGGTGGCCCATAAAGACCATCGGGCAAGAAGCTTCGAGCAGCCTTCCAGCAAGGCGTGAACGATAGAACGCCTTCAAAGCCCTGGCCCTGTCAAGCTGGATCTCGGCGAAGCGGGTCGGCGGGTTTGTTAGGGGCGCCGTAAGGCGCGATCGCGGTGCCCCTCCCCACATCAATCGCCAAGATCGCGGCTCAAGCCGCCCTGACCGCCGCTCTACGGCACGAGCAAGAGTGGCAAGGGCGCCCTCAGGCGCGATACACATCTTTTTTAGGGCCGGGTTATTAAGCGCAAGCCCTGTGTGGGTACGAATCTTTTACCTCTCGACTGTCGACAACAGTGGCGCAACTCTTCAGTATTAACTGCTTGACCGAGCGACCAACGTCGGGCGATCGGCTACTCCCAACTTTCAAGGATCTAACGACATGGCTAAGACGATTCTAACCGTGGACGATTCGGCGTCCATCCGACAGATGGTCTCCTTCACACTGAAAGAGGCCGGTTATACGGTCACTGAGGCGGTCGATGGACAGGACGGTCTCGAGAAGGCACGCGCCGGCACATTCGATCTGATCTTCACGGACCAGAATATGCCGCGCATGGATGGACTGACCCTCATCAAGCAGCTGCGTGCCCTGCCGGCGTATAAATCCGTGCCGATCCTGATGCTGACGACAGAGTCGAGCGATGCCATGAAGAGCCAGGGCCGGGCGGCGGGTGCGACCGGCTGGCTGGTCAAGCCCTTCGATCCGACCAAGCTGCTGGAAGTCGTCCGCAAGGTGATCGGTTGATCGAGACACGCCAAATCTGAGGCCGCGCCAAATCTGAGGGGTATGGGTCATGAGCATCGACATGAGTCAGTTCTATCAGGTGTTCTTCGAGGAGGCCGGCGAGAACCTGGCAACGATGGAGAGCCTGTTGCTGGAGTTGGACGTCGAGGCGCCCGACCTGGAGACCCTCAACGCCATCTTCCGCGCCGCCCATTCGATCAAGGGGGGTGCTGGAACCTTCGGCTTCAGCGACATGGCCGAGGTGACCCATGTGCTGGAGACCCTGCTCGATCGGCTGCGCAAGCAGGAACTGGCCCCGACGGTCGAGATGATCGATGCCTTCCTCCAGGCCGGCGATGTGCTCAAATTGCAGCTGCAGGCGCATCAGGAAGGTGACGAATATGAAGATCCGCACGTGGCCGAGGTCTGCGAACAACTAGAACGGCTGGCGCGCTCGGATGAAGGACGCGCTGAGGCTCGGGCGTCATCGGCACACGCCCCTCAGGCGGCAGACATGGGCACGTGCTGGCGTCTCGCCCTTGCCCCGGGCAGCCTTGGGCAGGGCGAACGTCAGGCACTGCGGGAGGCGTTGGGAGAACTGGGGCCAGTTCAGGATCTCGGCGAGGATGCGACAGGGCGTTGCCTGTGGTGTCTGACCACCACAGCCGGGCGCCGCGCGATCGAAGAGATCCTGGCCTTCGTCTGCGAGCCGGGGCAGGTCGAACTCGATACGGTCGAGCTTCCAGCCAGAGAGCCGCTGGCTGGAGGCCAGTGGCTGGAGGCTGACGCGGGGGGCTATGGTCTTTTCACCGACGCGCCCGGCCTGCAAGGCGAAGCCTCTGACGCGGCCGCGTCCGCACCCGAGCCGGGTCGTGATGCGCTCGGCTATGGCTTCTTTGAAGGTGCACCTGGGACCGAAGGTGTTTCCCAGGAATCGGACGACGACAGCTTGGACACCACGCCGGATCAGCCCCGGGACGCCAATCTCCAGGTCGAAATCCAGGAATCCGACGGCTACGGCTTCTTCTGCGATGCCCCTGGCAGCGAGGCCGCGCTCGATCAGGAACATCCGGGTTATGGATTCTTCGGCGGCAGTCCAGGGATGGAGCGGGTGGCCGCCGTGGCCCGGCAGGATCGGCTCGACGACGAACTGGGGTTCGGATTCTTCGACTCCGCGCCTGGATCGCCCGAGTCGCGCGCGCAGGCCGTGGCGGCGCCGGGCAGCGCTGTCTCGGCCCAATCGAGCCCGACACGCGAGCCTCGCACCGCGCCGGGCAACGCGCCCAGACGTCTGGCCACGACCGATTCCTCCATCCGGGTCAGCGTCGAGAAGGTCGATCAGCTGATCAATCTGGTCGGCGAACTCGTCATCACCCACGCCATGCTCGCCGACTCGGCCGCCGGACTCGACCCTGTGGTCCATGAACGCATCATGGCGGGTTTGTCGAGCCTGGAGCGCAATTCGCGCGACCTGCAAGAGGCGGTGATGTCGATCCGCATGATGCCGATCAGCTTCGTCTTCAACCGCTTCCCGCGCGTGGTGCGCGACACGGCGGCCAGTCTCGGCAAGAAGGTCGCGCTCAAACTGATCGGAGAGGACACCGAACTCGACAAGGGGCTGATCGAACGCCTGGCCGATCCGCTCAACCATCTGGTGCGCAACAGCATCGACCACGGCATCGAGCGCCCCGAGGTCCGTCGGGCCGCCGGCAAGCCTGAGACCGGCGAGATCGTGCTGCGCGCCAGCCATCGTGGTGGCAGCGTGGTGGTCGAGGTGATCGACGACGGCGCCGGACTCAATCGCGATAAGATCCTGGCCAAGGCCGCCAAGAGCGGGATCCTAGTCCCCGAGAACCCCTCGGACAAGGATGTGTGGCAACTGATCTTCCAACCCGGATTTTCGACCGCCGAGCGCATCACAGACATCTCGGGGCGCGGTGTGGGCATGGACGTGGTGCGCCGCAACATCGAGGATATGAACGGACGGGTCGAGGTCGACTCCAGGGCCGGATGCGGCACGCACATCACCATCCGTCTCCCGCTGACGCTGGCCATCCTCGACGGACTCTCGGTACGCATGGGCGAGGAGATCTTCATCCTGCCGCTGACCGTGATCCAGGAGTCGATCCAGCCGCGCCCCGAGCAGTTCAAGACCGTGGTCGGCAAGGGGCGCGTGGTCAAGATCAACGACGAATACCTGCCGCTCGTGAGCCTGCACGAGGTCTTCAACAGCGGACGATCCGAGCCCGATCCGCTCGACAGTATCCTAGTCATCGTCGAGACCAACGAGGGACGCGCCGCCGTGCTGGTCGACGAGCTGGTTGCCCAGCATCAGGTCGTCATCAAGAGCCTGGAGACTAATTATCGCAAGGTTGAAGGCGTCTCGGGCGCGACCATCATGGGCGATGGGCGCGTGGCCCTGATCCTGGACGTCGATGCCCTGGTGCGGCTCAGCCGCCGGGGTGTCTAGCCAAGAATGCACACCCAAACGAAAGCCAAGTGGAGAGCGAGACCATGAACGACGAACGCCGGCAGGGCAGCGCGGTTGCAAGCGACAGCGCGCGCGAGTATCTGACCTTTACCCTGGGCGAGGAGGAGTACGGTATCGACATCCTCAGGGTCCAGGAGATCCGTGGCTATGACACCGTGACCAAGATCGCCAACTCGCCCGACTTCATCAAGGGCGTGATCAACATGCGTGGCATCATCGTGCCCATCATCGATCTGCGTCTGAAGTTCCATCTCGGGCAGGTCGAGTACAACCAGTTCACGGTGGTGATCATCCTCAATATCAACGGGCGCATCCTGGGGGTGGTCGTCGACGGCGTCTCGGACGTCATTGCCCTGCGCGGCGATCAGATCCGTCCGGCACCCGAGTTCGGCTCGGTGCTCGACACCGCCTATATCGATGGTCTGGCCACGCTCGACGAGCGCATGATCATCATCGTCGATATCGAGAAGCTCATGACCAGCCAAGAGATGGGGCTGGTCGATCAGACCCAGTCGGCGGCGGCCTAAGCGCGACGACATGGCTGAGAACGCAGCGTTGATGCGTGAGCGCGAGTTTCATTTTACGCCCCGCGACTTCGAGCAGATCCGGCGTCTGATCTATGAGCACGCCGGGATCGCGCTCGGTCCGGCCAAGATGGACATGGTCTACAGCCGCATCGCCCGGCGTCTGCGTGCCACCGGGCTGACCAGCTTCGCGGAATATCTGGCGTTGCTGGAGGCCGACCCAGACGAATGGCCGCAATTCATCAATGCGCTGACCACCAACCTGACCGCGTTCTTTCGCGAGTCGCATCATTTCCCTGTGTTGGCTGAACATGTGCTGGGGGTCTGGCGTCAGGGGCGCCGTCTGATCCGGCTCTGGTCCTCGGCCTGTTCGACCGGCGAGGAGCCCTATTCGATGGCCATGACCCTGATCGAGGCCTTCGACTCCTGGACGCCGCCCATCCAGATCCTGGCCACTGATCTGGACACCAATGTGGTACAGCAGGCCGCCGAGGGCATCTATGCGCTGGATCGGGTCGAGAAGCTGCCCGCGGCCCAGCTCAAGCGTTTCTTCCTGCGCGGCAAGGGGGCACGGGCCGGTCAGGTCCGGGTCCGCCCCGAGGTGCGCGCCCTGATCGAGTTCCGTCCCTTCAATCTGCTCAGCGCGCACTGGCCGATGCGCGAACCCTTCGACGTCATCTTCTGCCGCAATGTCATGATCTACTTCGATAAGCCAACCCAGGCGAGGATCCTCGCGCGCTTTCACCCGCTGTTACGTCCGGACGGATTGCTGTTCGTCGGTCATTCGGAGAGTCTGGCCCATGTCGCCCATCTCTTTCGCCTCAGGGGCAAGACGGTCTATGCCCCGGTCCATCCCCACTGAGATGTGATCGCCATGCAGCATGGATTCGAAGAGGTCTTGGCACCCAATCTCTACTATGACCGCCACTTCGGGATGGATGCGGTCAAGATCCTGCCGGGCGAGTACTATGTCTCGACACGCGAGATCCTGATGGTCACGGTGCTGGGTTCCTGCGTCTGCGCCTGCATTCGGGATCGGGTCCGGGGGATCGGCGGTATCAACCATTTCATGTTGCCGGACGACAAGCGCGATGACAACGAACGCTTCGGCCGTTCGCTGCGCTATGGCGACTATGCGATGGAGATCCTGATCAACCAATTGATCAAACTCGGCGCGCGCCGATCGAATCTAGAGGCCAAGGTCTTCGGCGGTGGCAATGTGCTGCCGGGCTTCAAGAACCATGTCGTCGGCGAGCGCAATGCCGAGTTTGTGATCGACTATCTGGCCACCGAGGGGATCCCGGTGGTCGCCAAGGATCTGCTGGGCAACTATCCGCGTAAGGTCTATTTCTTTCCGACCAGTGGTCGCGTCCTGGTCAAGAAACTGCGCAGTATGCACAACGACACCATCATCGAGCGCGAGCTCAGTTACAGTGAGACGCTGCGTCGGGCGAAGGTCGAGGGTGAGGTGGAGCTCTTTTCATGAATGGGCTATGGAGTCGAGTCGTGACGATGCTGGGGGCGCTCAGGCTACACTGGCCGCCGCTGTTGTTGAGCCTTGTGGTATGGCTACAGGCCGTGGTGTGGCCAGATCTGGTCCCGGGGTGGGTGGGCCTGCTACTGCTGGTCTTCGCCTGGCCGCTCTGGATCGTCTTGCGGCCAGAGCGAGAGTCGGTGGACGAGGTCGGGTCACGCGGCGACCTCGGTGATCAAGCCAAAATGGCGGAGTACGCCCTCTGGGAGACCGTGGTTGAAACCGACCGGCTCTTCAGTCCACTGGTCGAAGAGCTCCACGACTCGATGCGTCAGGCCCGCGATCTGATCAGCCATGCGATCAGCGATCTCCATGTCAGTTTCAATGGGCTGTTGGATGAAGCCAGGGCCCAGCAGCGTCTGGTGATGGGTCTGATCTCCCAAGGCGATCAGGTCGATCAACCCCAGGGCAAACTGATCGATATGGACGACTTTCTGAGGGCCAACAGCCTGCTTTTGACCGACAACATCGAACGCCTGATCGAGATGAGTAAACAGAGTATCCGGGTCGCGCATCAGATCGATGATCTGTCGGGTCAAATGAGCCTCATCTTTGATCGACTCGATGGGGCCAAACGTATCGCCCGCCAGACCAACCTGCTCGCCCTTAATGCCGCCATCGAGGCAGCCCGCGCCGGTGAGTCAGGGCGCGGGTTTGCCGTGGTGGCCCAAGAGGTCCGCAAGCTGTCCCAGGATGCCGCCCAGTTCAACGAGGAGATCCGTCAGCAGATCGAACAGGCCCAGGCATTCTTCGCCGAGACCCGCGAGATCGTCGGTCAAATGGCCTCTCAGGATATGAACGCCTCTATTAGCGCCAAGGGGGCGATGGATGACATGATCGCCCAGGTCCAGCAGCTCAACGCCCGGACCTCGTCCGGGCTTGATGAGCTCAACCGGATCGCCGATCGATTCCAGGCCAATGTCGGGACCGCGATACGCTTGTTACAATTTGAGGATATCGCCCGTCAGGTGTTGGAGCGGGCCGAGGTGCGGATCGCGTTGTTCGGACGTTTCGTCGCCGAGTTATGCCGGATCCCACGCGGTGAGATCCGCTCCCAAGCCGACATCGAGCAGGCCAAGCAGCGTCTAGAGCTGCTGCGAACCGAATTGATCGCGACCGACCATCGCCCCGTGACCCAGCGCTCGATGGAGGGAGGTGACATTGAGTTTTTTTGACGGACTCTCAGCATGATTCGGGTTCTCGTCGTCGATGATTCGGCCTTGATGCGCCAGCTTTTGACCGAGATCCTGAATTCGGCACCAGACATCGAGGTCGTGGGCAGTGCCCAGGATCCCTATGTGGCGCGCGAGCGCATCAAGGCGCTCAATCCCGATGTGCTCACACTCGATGTCGAGATGCCGCGCATGGATGGCCTGACCTTTCTGCGCAACCTCATGCGGCTGCGTCCGATGCCGGTGGTGATGGTCTCCTCGCTCACGGCCCAGGGGGCCGAGGTGACGCTGCAGGCGCTCGAGCTGGGCGCGGTGGATTTCGTGCGTAAGCCGGATGGACCGATGGCCACCGGGATACGCGAGTATGCCGACGAGCTGATCGAAAAGATCCGGATGGCCTCAACCATCAAGGTCAAGCCCCTGCGGGCGGCGCCGGCGACGATGAGCCAATCACAGCCCGCGCGCGCCGCCCCATCGTTTCGCACCACCGACCGCATCCTGGCCATCGGCGCCTCGACCGGCGGTACCGAGGCGATCAAGGAGGTCCTAATGCGCCTGCCGCCCGACACGCCAGGCGTGGTCATCGCCCAACACATCCCACCTGGCTTCAGCGCCGCCTTCGCCGAGCGCATGAACCGTCAGACCGGGCTGGTCGTCAAGGAGGCTGCCGACGGCGATCACGTCCTGCTGGGTCACGCCTATATCGCTCCAGGCGATTACCATCTGCAGCTTGCCCGCGACGGCGCGCGCTATATCTGCCGGCTCGATCGCGGTGAGCCGGTCAACCGTCATCGGCCCAGTGTCGACGTACTCTTCCGCTCGGTGGCCAAGGCCGCCGGAACCAATGCCGCTGCGGCCCTCCTCACTGGCATGGGCGCCGATGGCGCGCAGGGGCTCAAGGAATTGCGTGACCTTGGGGTCCATACCATCGCCCAGGATGAGGCGACCAGCGTGGTCTGGGGGATGCCCGGCGAGGCGGTCAAGCGAGGTGGCGCCGTCGAGGTGTTGCCCCTGCCAGAGATCGCGGCGGCCCTGCTCAGAGGGCTCACGGCCAAGCGCCAATATTGAGCAAAGTATCATCCATCGGGAGTATCTGAATGAGCGTCACATCGCGTATCGATCGGGAGAAGGGTGTGGTGACCATCGCCATCGACGGGCGTTTTGACTTTGCGCAACACAAGGACTTCAGGAACGCCTACAAGGACGTTGCCCCAGGATCGATGCGGTTCGTCGTCGATCTATCCAGGGCATCCTATCTGGACAGCTCGGCCCTTGGGATGCTGCTTCTGTTGCGTGAGCACGTTGGCGGCGATCCAGATCGCGTGCGCCTCATCGGGAGCAGTGAGGAGGTGCGCCGGGTGCTCAAGATCGCCAATTTCGACAGGCTCTTCCGTCTCGATTGAGGCCGGCAGGGCAGATCCAGCATCCCCGCGACAGGCTCATTGGGCGATAAAGTCGGTGAAATAGATTGCGCTGATCGCCGGGCGCCCGGTCTGTTCCATCATGGTCTTGCGCAGGCTGTCGAGCAACTCGATCCGCAGTTGCTCGCGCGCATCTGGAGTGCTGATCGACTCGAGCTCGCGCCCGCCGAGCAAGCTGATCATGCGGTCGCGCAGACGCGGCATGTGTTGAGTGATCAAGTCGGCGTCGCTTTGGGTGTCGACGAAGAACTGTAGGCTCAGTTTCAGATAGGTTCGCGGCTTGGCGAGATTGACGATCAGCGGATCCACGGCCATATAGCCAGGATAGGGCGAGGCAGCCCCTTCCTTGTCTTCTTTTCCCGAACCGGCCTGGGGCGCTGTGGAGACCAGGCACAGGGCCAATAGATAGGCGATCTTGGGTTGAGTGCGTATCATCTTGCAACCTGTTGATTTGACTCGATTTTGAAGATGGAGACGGCCTGCACCAGTTCGCGTGCCTGATCCTGCAGGCTCTCGGTCGCCGCAGCGGCCTGCTCGACCAGGGCCGCGTTCTGCTGGGTCATGGCATCGATCTGGGTGATCGACTGGGTCACCTGGGCGATGCCGCTCGACTGCTCGAGGCTGGCATCGGCGATCTCGGCGATCAGCGCCGCGACCTGACGGAAGCCTGCGACCACCTCGTCCATCTCGACACCGGCCTGATAGGCCAGCTTGACACCACCCTCGACCTTGGTCATCGAATCTAGGATCAGGGTCTTGATCTCCTTGGCGGCCTGGGCGCTGCGCTGGGCCAGGTTGCGCACCTCGGCGGCGACCACGGCAAAGCCGCGACCTTGCTCGCCCGCGCGCGCGGCCTCGACCGCAGCATTGAGGGCCAGGATATTGGTCTGGAAGGCGATGCCGTCGATGACACCGATGATGTCGGCGATGCGCCGGCTCGCCTCCTGGATGGCGTTCATGGTCCCGACCACGGAGCGCACGGTCTCGCCGCTGCGCTGGATCCGCTGGTTGGCGGTCGAGGCCAGCTCATTGGCCTGCTGGGCGTTGTGGGCATTTCGCTGGACGCTGGTATTGAAGCGCTCCATGGAGCTTGCGGTCTGCTCCAGCGAGCTGGCCTGGGATTCGGTGCGGGCCGAGAGGTCCAGATTGCCAGAGGCCAGTTCCTGGGCGGCACTGTTGATCGCGGCGCTCGCCTCCAGGATCTGTCCGACCACCTCGCGCAACCGGGTCAGGGTGGCATTGGTATCGGACTTGAGCTGTCCGAAGGTCCCGGCATACTCGGCCTGGATGTCCTGGGTCAGATCACCCTGGGCGATGGCATTCATGACGTGCGCCAGGTCATCGAGTCCTGAGGAGACGATCGCCAAGAGCTGGTTGAGTCCTTCGCTCAGGTGGCGGAAGAAGCCGCGCTTGCCCGTCAGCTCCAGACGACCGCTGAAGTCGCCTTGGACGGCGGCCTCGACCAGGGCGCCGAGCTCGGTTTCGACCTGATCCTCGAGGGTGCGATCCGTCCATTCGATCACCGAACCGAGCCGCTCACCCTGGTCGTTGAACACTGGATTGAGCACCCGCCTAAACAGGCGCCCACCGAGTCGGATCTCCTCGATCCGCTCGGCGGTCAGTTCGGCAAGCGCGGTCTGCCCGGATGCCCTTGGCGGTTGGAGCGCGGCAAAGGGGCTGCCGAGCAGGTTGGCGGCGCGGAAGTTGGGCAGATCGCGCCGGAGGTCGGGCTCTGAGTCGTGCATGAGCCGATTCATGGCGGCGTTCATATAGAGGATGTCTCCGTGTGCATCGACCACCATGACCTGGGTCGAGGCCTTGTCGAGCGCGTTCTGGATGCGCCGACTCTCGGCGGCCAGCCGGCGCTCGCGCTCGATCCGCTCGCGCAGCTCGTGCTGCATGTGCTTCATGGCGGCGAGCAGGCTGGTGGTGTCGCCGGGGCGGGTCTGGATCTCCTGGTCGAGGATGCCCTGGGCGATGGTCTGTGCCACCTCGACCGCGAAGGCCGGCTCGCCGCCCATCTGACGTAAAATACCGCGTACGATCAGCACCCCGAGGCCAAAGGTGACCACAAGGGTCAGCCCGGTCAGCCCCAAGAAGGCGATCAGACTCATCCGGGCATGCTGGATCTCGGCGGTCACGGCCGCGGCGATGTCCTGGGAAAAGCGCTCCTCGACCGCGCGCAGGCGGTCGATCTTGGTGGTGATCTGGTCGAACCAGCGTTCGGCCTCATAGTCGAGCGCAGCCCCTGGTCCCCGCTCCCGCACCAGGCGCTCGACCTGCTCGACCTCCTTGATGCTCGGGTGATCGAGCGCGGATTCGAGCGCGGCGCGCTGTTCAGGTGTGGCAAAGGCCAGGGTCAGGCGCTGGAAATTGGCCTGGTCACTCAAGAGCGTGAGCAGGATCTCATAGTTGGGGGCCGTGATCTGGCCGGCGCCGAAGGCACCCGAGAGGAGCGCCCGTTCTTGACCATTGCGTTCCTTGAGATAGAGCAGGGTACTTTTGGCATTGGCCAGGCGGGCGAGCTGGGCCTCGGGCAATTCGTTGCTGGAACGGGTGGCGACCTCGAGCAGCTCGGCGATGAGCGCGCTGTAGGTCTGGAACGACTCGGGTGGAGGGATCTCGAACCGGTCGATGCGCGTGCGCAGTTCGGCGATCCGGTCGAGGCCGCGGAGGGCGGCCTGGAGCAGTTGGCTGTAGTCCGGGGCTGTTTGCTTGAGATCGACGACGGCGAAGGCCGCATTCAGGGCATTGATCGCGCGGTCTGAGGCGGCGCGTTGCCCCGGCAGCCGGTCGGCAAACTTCGCGCCCCGGCTGGCGAGGAACCCGGACGACATGCCCCGTTCCTTTTGGAGCTCGTGCACCACCTCGCCCAGGGCCGTCACCAGCGCAGCCAGGTCCTGGGCATGGTGAAGCGCCTGGATCCCGGTATTCAGACGCAGGGCGCCGATCACAGTCAGGGCCACGAGCGCCAGGGCAGGGACGCCGGCCAGCAGCAACAGCTTGGTTTTGATCTTGAGCTGGTTGAGCATCTTGAATAGGGGCGCGGTGGGGGCTTTGGGTTTGAAAGGTGGGATGATGGCACAGATGGTTCGAGTGGATAAAGGACCTGCAGCGCGCAAACCAGAGGTTGCGACCGCGATGCGCGACCTGATCCGGCGCGTGCGTGCCGAGCTCCCGTTTGCAGCGCCCGAGGCCCAGGTGTGCACCGGGGTCTGTCAGGGCTGTTCGCGCAAGCTGCTCGAGTTTTTGGCCAGTGAACTCGATGGCTGGGAACAGCAGCTTGAGGCCGGCGCACGCCCGGGGTTGAGAGAGCTGTCACAGCTGATGCAGACCTGCCGCAAGGTGCAGCGTATCCTGATCCGCAATGGGTTGATCGCGGCGGGGGGCGAGGCGCCGCCTGGATCACGCCCGGTGGCACGCTTGGAGACGGCTTGAGACTGTGCCAGCATCGCCTTCGCCACCTTACTCCGGCCCCCAGATCCCTTCCTTTGGTCTTTTGGGGTAACGCCCAGGTCGATCCAGGCCTGGGCTGATCGCGGCTGATTGCCGCGCCGGGGCATCCAGACCCCGGATAAACCCGGCCTTTTTAAGGGCCGAGTCAGTAGATCCACGATTACAGCGAGGCCACTATGCCGTACCCGACCATCGCCGACCAGATCGGCCGTACCCCCCTGGTGCGACTCCAGCACCTACCGGGCGCGACTAACAACCTGGTCCTCGTCAAGCTCGAGGGCAACAATCCGGCCGGCTCGGTCAAGGACCGCCCGGCGCTCAATATGATCCAACGCGCCGAGGCGCGCGGCACCATCCGTCCCGGCGATACCCTGATCGAGGCCACTAGTGGCAACACCGGCATTGCCCTGGCGATGGTCGCGGCCGCCAAGGGCTACCGGCTGCGGCTGATCATGCCCGAGCAGATGAGCGAGGAGCGCCGGGGCATCATGCGTGCCTTCGGGGCCGAGATCCTGCTCACACCCAAGGATGGCGGTATGGAGGCGGCCATCGACCTGGCACGCGCCCTGGAGGCACGCGGGGAGGGGGTCCGGCTCGATCAGTTCTCCAACCCCGACAACCCTGCCGCCCATTATGAGACCACAGGCCCCGAGATCTGGCACGACACCCAGGGCCGCATCACCCATTTCGTCAGCGCCATGGGCACCACGGGCACCATCATGGGTACGGGCCGCTATCTCAAGGAACAGAACCCGGCGATCCAGATCGTCGGCGTCCATCCGGAAGAGGGCTCGAACATCCCAGGTATCCGGCGCTGGCCGGCGGACTATCTGCCGAAGATCTATGACCCGGCGCGCGTCGATCGGATCATCGAAGTCTCCCAGGCCCTAGCCGAACAGACCGCCCGCGACCTGGCCGCACGCGAGGGACTCTTCGTCGGTATCTCATCCGGGGGGGCAGTAGCGGCGACACTCAGGCTGTCTCAAGAGGTGAGGGAGGCAGTGATCGTGGTCATCGCCTGCGATCGCGGCGATCGCTATCTCTCGACCGGGGTCTTTCCGGCCTGATCGACCTCCAGCCTCGAGTGTTCCTCCTGATGGAAGGGCGCGCCTAGACGCACCCTCGGGCCCGGTCAAGGACGGGGTGGTGGGGCAAACAGCGGCAACAGATGGTGGATGATGCCTGCCGGGCCTGGATCAGGCGGCGGGGCCGGATGTGGCCGGGGTGGTCTGGGTGGTCTGGGAGGGAGATCAGGACCATCCACATCCCAGGGGGCTCCCGGTGGGTGAGGGGGAGGTGCGGGTCTGTCCGGACCTCTGGGTGGTGGTCCTCCCCCGGGTTCGCCTGGCCGCTGGGCGATCAGGACAGCCTGATTCGAGACAGGGTGGGATTCGATTTCCAGGAGCGGCGCCTGGATGGCGGCTTGCCCCCCCGAGGCGACCATCACCAAGGCCAGGATTGGGATCGATCGGTACATCGGCGACTCCTTACTAAAATGGGCGGTGACAGGGACGATCGTGCGACCGCGCCCTCACTTTAATCCTACGCCCTACTGAAACTAAATTCACCTTGATCATACTGTCCCAACCGCGGGGTTGGGATGTTATGATGTCCATACTCGACGCACTGGCGGTTGAGCACGCTCAACCTTGGTTTGTGCGTCTTGGTTCCATGAAAGATAAGGTTGATCTCCGCCGTATCGAATCTCAAAGATGTTGGGTGGCGGCTTGAGGATGGATACGGCATGGTCCGGAATACGGTCTTTTCCTTCAGTCTCTTCGATACGCTCGTGACCTACCGCACCGCAACGGCGCGCGGCGTGCTCTGTGTCTTGAACCACGAGCTGCATCTCCGGCAGGACCTTGGGCTGCCGCTCCAACTCGTCGAGGAATTCCTGGAGGTTCGCACCAAGGCCGACTATGAGGCACGCCATCCGACTGGGATAGAGAAGCCGGTCGCGGTCTGTCTCGACCAGATCTACGCCCGCATCGCTCAGCGTTACCCCGAGCTCGACCCGAGACTGATCGCTAGGATTCGCCAGCTCGAACTGGAGCTGACGGCCGAGCTCTTGGTCGGCATCCCTGAGAACATCACCCGCGTTCACCGCTTGCTCGAGGCGGGCAAACGGGTGGTATTGATCTCGGATACGGCGTTTACGTCCAACGAGGTCAAACATCTGTTGTCTGGGATCGATACGCGACTGGCCTCCTGTCCCTGTTACGTGTCTGCGGATCTAGGCTTGACCAAGCACTCGGGTGAACTGTTCAGGCACGTGCTTCAAACCGAGGGCTTGACGCCTAAGCAGTTGATCCATCTCGGCGCTGATGACTGGGCCGATGTGCGGATGGCGCGCACCCTGGGCATCTCGGCTGAACTCTACCCAGGTGCCCATCTGTCCGAGATTGAGTCTGTCTATCACGAGGAGGACAGTCTGTTCTCCCAGCTATTGGGCGGCACCTCAAAGATCTATCGGATCCTGCATCCGAATGCCTCGCCGCCGGCCTTGATCGGGGCTGGACTCGCGGGACCGCTGTTTTATGGCTTTATCCGCGATACCCTGGACCAGGCGCAACAGCGCGGCATCCGGCGACTCTATTTCATCGCCCGCGACGGCATGATCTTTCTGCGCCTCGCGCGCGCCATCGCCCGTGAGTGTGGACTCGATCTGGATCTGCGTTATCTGTATGGCTCTAGGCGCGCCTTCCGTCTGCCTTCGGTGTTCGAGCTCACGCCGCGCGAGTATCGCTGGTTGGCCGAGCGTATCCCCAAGTTGTCGCTCGCCATGCTCGCCGAGCGCATCGACCTGCGTGCGGAGGAGTTGCGCGCCCATCTCCCCGAGGCGCTGCGTGCGCGCCTGATCGATCTGGACGCCTCACTCCCCGAGTCGCTGATCCGGGAGATCCTCGCGCACTTTAATACCATTCCAGCCATCCGGGAGGCGATTCTCGGTAACGCCCAGCGTGCGCGCGATCTGCTCATCGCCTATCTAGAACAGGAGGGGTTTTTCGATGCCGGACCGGTCGGGACCATCGATATCGGTTGGATGGGCGGCAGTCAGGACTCGCTCTACAAGATCGCTGCTTCGCATAAACCTGATATCGAGATCCACGGCTTCTATTTTGGGCTGTTCCACTATTCGCACTACACCAGCGCGCGCAATCGCAAGACCGCCTATGCCATCCGGCCAAACCATGTGGAGGACAATATCGTCGCGCTCCATACCGAACTCTTGGCACAGGCCGATCATGGTCAGACGGTCGGCTACGAGCGCCAAGCAGATGGGCGGGTCGTGCCCCGGCTGCGCGATGATGGTGGCCATCTGCGCGACTGGGGCATCGCTGAGTTTTTGGATGGCGCTGAGTGGTTTGCCACTGAGTATGCGCGACTGGCTGGGCGCTATCCGCTCCTCACCGAGCATTTCGACGCCATCCTACCGCGTCTGCTGGCGCTCATGCGCAAGCCGCCGCGCCTGATTGCCGAGACACTGGGTCGTGTGCCCTATTCGGGGGATCACTGCGATCTTGCGTTGCGTGAGTCGGCGCCGGCCTTTGGGTTGGGTGAGGCCCTCGACTATGTATTCCGGCGCCGCTACGAAGAACGACGGCTCATGACCGAGTGGTACGAAGCAAGCCTGGTGCGTAGTCCACCCCTGGTGCGTCTGATTTTGAGTCTGTATCCGACCGTGCAGCGGCTTAAGGTCTTCATCAAACACAGCGCGCTCGATGGAGCGCGCAGGGCCCAGCGATGGTATACGCACCTCACCGCCCTGTGGCGGGCGCTGGGATGGCGCCTCTACCCTGGGATTGGACCGGCACGCCTGCGCGATCGTCCTTGAGGCCCTCTCGAAACCACTCAGGCGACCTCATTGTGGCTCGCCGTTTTTTGCACCCTGGAGCCTTATGCATTCTCCCACTGTCAGCCTGGCGCTGCCCGTTTATAACGTTGCCCCCTATCTGCGGGACTGTCTGGATTCGATCATCACCCAGGACTTTACCGATCTCGAGATCCTCTGTGTCAACGACGGCTCGACCGATGAGTCGCCCGCGATCCTCGCTGAGTACGCACAGCGCGATCCGCGCATCCGCATCGTCCATCAGACCAACCGCGGTCTGGCCTCGACGCGCAATACGGCCTTGGACCATGTCCGGGGGCGTTATCTGCTGCACGTCGATTCAGACGACATGCTGCGCCCAGGGGCCATCACGCGCCTGGTCGAGGAGATCGAGCGCACCGGGGCCGATTTCATCGTCTTTCAGCATGTCATGTTCGAAGAGGGACGCGAGTTCGACAACTGGTACTACGATTTCGACAGCTGGAGCCTGGAACCCAAGACCCGGCTCGAGCAAAAGCTCGAGATCCTGCATTACCACTACACCTGGTCGAAGTTCTTCCGCATGGCGTTTTTGCACAGACACAACTTCCGCTTTCCGGACGGTCTACAATTCGACGACAACGTCTATCATTGGCAGGTGCTGCTGGCGGCCGAAAAGGTCGTGGTCCTGCCCGAAAAGCTCTACAAATACCGGATGCGTCCGGGTTCGATCATGTGGCACCGCGGGCGCCATCACCTCGACATCTTTCGCATCTTCAAGGAAGGGATCGCGCTCTTTCGCGCCCAGGGCGTCTATGAGGCAGTGTTCCAGGACTTCATGCAGTACAAGATGGGCCTGCAATATTTCTGGACCCGCGACATCGAGCCGCGTTTCCGGTATCTCGCCTATCGCGGCATCCTCGACGGACTCTCGTCCGACGAGGAGCGCTTCGTGCGCGACTATCCGCATCTGCTCGACCCCGAGGCGATCCGCTTCTATGAGCGCATCTTCGCCTCGCCGCTCTACCGCCGCGGCGCCCACCGGGCGCTGGCCCTGCAGCTGACGGCTCAACGGTATCTGTCATCCGGGCGCGCACGTCTGCGCACTCGGATCCGCAGCCTTCGCCATCAGTTCACACAACATCCACGCCTTCAGGCCCTCAAACACCGACTTGGTCAGCGGTTCATGGATCCGCGCTGTCTGGATCTGTTCCACAATTACCAGACGGTGGCGACCTATTGGGTCCATTTCTGGCGCGAGTATCTGCGTGTCCAGCATGCAGACATCCCCGAGCGCCTGGCGACCCTCCAACGTGGTCTGTCCGAGAACGACCGCGCCCTGGTCGAGACCTTCGTGCGCATCTATGACGACTATCTGCCCGCCTGTCCGGATTACAGCCGCTTTTTGCTCCACAAGGAGCTGTTGTGGCGTCCATCCGAGCGCTTCCGCCAAAATACCCGTCCAGCACCCCGGGTTGCCGCGCGCTATCAGGCATTTTTGGACGAATACCCCTGGCTCTCGGCCGAGGTGTTCGAGGCGCTCTATGGTCTGAAGGCCTTTCCGCGCACCATCCAGGCCCGCATCCGCGCCGGGGGCGATGTGATCGATGGTGGGGCCTTCATCGGCGACTCGGCGGTGCAGTTGGCGGAGGCCTGCCCGCAGGCCCGGGTGTTGGCGCTCGAGCCCGATCCGGTCAATTTCAAACGTCTGTGTGAGAACATCACACGTTTCGGTCTCGAGGGGCGTATCCTCCCCGAACCCCTGGGGCTACACGACCATCGCGGCCATTTCGAGATCCAGCACCATGGTGCCCACGACTTCCCCGATCAGGGCAGCAGTCTGCTGAGCGATTTCCGCGACGAGGTCACCCATGGCGGCGTGAGTCGGGTGCGCTGCGAATTCGATACCATCGATGCCCTGGTCGAGCGTCATGGCTTGCGCCCGGTACTCATCAAGCTCGACATCGAGGGACTGGAACAGGAGGCCTTGCGCGGCGCCGTCGCGACCCTCAGGCGTTATCGCCCGGCCCTCATCGTCAGTGTTTATCACCATCCCAAGGACTTTTTCGAGATCAAGCCCTGGCTCGAGTCGCTGGGGTTTGGCTATTACTTCGGCTTCAGGCGTCTGGATCTAAATTCACCGGTTGCCGACTTCGTGCTGATCTGTTATCCGCGACTCGACACCCTTGGGGTGGGCGAGTCGGTGTCCTGATCCAAACCATGCGGATCGACCCCTATGAAGACATTACATAAACGGGTCCTGGTCACCGGTGGGGCCGGGTTTCTCGGCAGCCGGTTGTGCGCGCGCTTGATCGCGGAGGACTGCGAGGTCCTGTGCGTCGATAACTTCTATACCGCCACCAAGGACAACATCAGCCATTTGCTCGGCCATCCGCACTTCGAGCTGATGCGCCACGACATCACCTTTCCGCTCTATGTCGAGGTCGATGAGATCTACAATCTCGCCTGTCCTGCCTCGCCTATTCATTATCAGATCGACCCGGTCCAGACCACCAAGACCAGCGTGCACGGCGCCATCAACATGCTGGGTCTGGCCAAGCGGACCAAGGCGCGGATCCTGCAGGCCTCGACCAGCGAGGTCTATGGTGATCCTGAGTGTCATCCGCAGACCGAGACCTATTGGGGCCGGGTCAATCCCATCGGCCCGCGCGCCTGTTACGACGAGGGCAAACGCTGCGCCGAGACCCTATTCTTTGACTATCACCGCCAGCACCGGCTCGAGATCAAGGTCGCGCGCATCTTTAACACCTATGGTCCGGGGATGCATCCGAACGATGGACGGGTGGTGTCGAACTTCATCGTCCAGGCGCTCAAGGGTGAGCCGATCACCCTCTATGGCGACGGTTCGCAGACGCGCTCGTTCTGTTTCGTCGACGACATGATCGAGGGCCTTCTGCGGCTCATGGCCAGCCCGGCCGAGATCACGGGACCGATCAATCTAGGCAACCCTACCGAGCTGAGCATGCGCCAACTGGCCGAGCACATCCGCGAACTCACGGGCTCCAGGTCTGAATTCGTCTACCGGCCACTGCCACAGGACGACCCGACCCAGCGTCAGCCCGACATCACCCGGGCACGCGAGCTCCTCGGTTGGGAGCCGCGGGTGTCGCTTGAGGAGGGGCTCAAGCAGACCATCCTCTATTTTGAAGACCTGTTGCGGCGGGGGTTGGCATGATCCCGATCCTGGTGACGGGTGGCGCCGGCTATATCGGCAGCCACACCTGCAAGGCGCTGGCCCAGGCCGGCTATCGTCCGATTGCGCTCGACAACCTGGTCTATGGTCATGAATGGGCGGTACGCTGGGGACCGCTCGTGATCGGCGACATCAGCGACCGCGCCTGTCTGGACGCGGTGATCGAACGCCATCGTCCTGAGGCGGTGGTCCATTTCGCTGCCTATGCCTATGTCGGCGAGTCGGTGCGCGATCCGGGGCGCTATTACCGCAACAATGTCGCTGGGACCCTGACCCTGCTCGAGGCCATGCGCGATCACGCCATCCCGCATATCGTCTTTTCGAGCACCTGCGCGACCTATGGCATCCCCGAGCGGACCCCGATCACCGAGGACCATCCGCAGCGCCCGATCAATCCCTATGGTGCCTCCAAGCTGATGGTCGAGCGGATACTGGCCGACTTCGAGCAGGCGCATGGTCTGCGCTGGATCGCGCTGCGCTATTTCAATGCCGCCGGGGCCGATCCCGAGGGCGAGATCGGCGAGGATCACGACCCCGAGACCCATCTCATCCCACTGGCACTCCAGGCGGTCGCTGGACGCGGCCCCAGGCTCCAGGTCTTCGGCACCGACTATCCAACCCCGGACGGGAGCTGTATCCGCGACTATATCCATGTCGCCGATCTGGCCAGGGCCCATGTCGAGGGTCTTGCCCATCTGCGCGCGGGCGCGGTGAGCGGCGCCTTCAATCTCGGGACCGGGCAGGGGTCCTCGGTGCTGGAGGTCATCGCCGCCATCGAGCGCGTCACTGGTCGCCCGGTCCCCTACGAGATCGGCCCGCGCCGTCCCGGCGATCCGCCGGTGCTCTATGCCGATGCCGATAAGGCGCGGCGTCTGCTCGGTTGGGTGCCGCGTTATCGCACGCTGGATGAGATCATCGAACATGCCTGGAGATGGCATCAGTCCAGATGATCTATTCATTCGATCTCTTCGATACCCTGATCACCCGCCGGGTCGCCACCCCCCGGGGGGTCTTCGTCTATCTCCAACGCGAGTTGCTGGCCGATCCCCAGGGGCTGCCGCTCGAACTCTGCCGGCGCTTCGCTCAGGAGCGGGTGGCGGCCGAGTATGCGGCCCGGATCGAGGCCCGCGCGCGCGATCCCAAGGCCGCACTTCAAGTCGAGGAGATCGATTTTGCCGACATCTATGCCTGTCTCGGGCGGCGACATAGACTCAAAGAGGGCGACATCGCGCGTCTGATGGGGCTCGAGCTGGCTGCCGAGGCCGAGTTGCTCTATGGCGTCCCCGAGATGCTGGCACGGTTCCATGCCCTGGTCGAACGCGGCGAGCGGGTGGTGCTGATCTCGGACATGTATCTGCGCCCGCAGGATCTCAAACGCCTGCTCGATGGGATCGATCCGTTCCTGCTGGAGGCGGCACCGCTCTATCTCTCCTCCGAGGTCAAGCTCAACAAGGCCTCAGGGCGGCTGTTTGCGCATGTGGCCGAGGTCGAGGGTGTGGCGCTCAGCGAGATCCAGCATATCGGCGACAACCCGATCAGCGATGTCCTACGCCCGCGCGAGCTGGGCTGTCAGGCGACCCTGTTTGCGGCCTGTCATCTGACGCCCGACGAGACCTTCGGCGCCAATGAGGACGACTTCGGCTGGCAGGTCTCGGCGGGACTCTTTCGCGAGGGCCGTCTAACGCTCGACTCCGAGCGCGCCCGCCTGGGTGCCCTCTATGCCGCGCCTCTGCTGGTGCCCTTCGTGCATTGGGTGATCGCTCAGGCGCGCGTCCAAGGCCACGAGCGGCTTTATTTTCTGGCACGCGATGGTCAGGTGCTGCTCGAGATCGCCCGCCGGCTCGAACCGGACGACCTGGAGCTCCGCTATCTATACGCCTCGCGTCTCGCCTGTCATCGCTGCGTCGATCAGGATTATGCCGCCTTGGTGGATTGGATCCTGGTCTCGCACCGCGAGCTCTCGCTCCTCGATATCGCCCAGCGTCTGAGCGCCCGGCCCGAGACCCTCGTCGAACAGCTCCAGGCGCTCACCGGTCTCCAGGGGGCGCCCGAGGCGCCGCTGGCGGCCCGTACCCGGCGACGTCTGCGCCATCAGTTCCTCTCCGACCCCGAACTCAAGGCGCTCGTCCTCGAACAGTCGGCCCTGGAGCGCGCGCATCTGCTGGGCTATCTGGATCAGGAAGGGCTGACTGCCGGCGATCCGGTCTGTCTGGTCGATGTCGGTTGGAGCGGCACCATCCAGGATTCGTTACATGCGATTGTGAACGCGAGGGGTCCGGGACAAGTCCGCTTCCAGGGGCTGTATTGGGGACTGATGGCCGAGGGGCGCGCCGACCCACTCAGCAACCGCAAGACCGCCTTTGCCTTTGAGCCCGGTCAGTTCTGGCGTGACCCGACCGCTCTGCGTGAGCTCGTCGAATGCCTCACCGCTGCCGATCATGGCACCACCCTGGGCTATGCCCTAGGCGACGGCGTCTATTATCCCCTCCTCAATGCCGAGGGCGAGGAGATCCGATCCTGGGGGCTCGATGCGCTGCGCGCCGGTATCCACTGGTTCAGCGCGCGTCTTAGTCAGTGGCTGACGCCGCCCGAGATCCTGGCGCTCATGCCCCATTCCTTCGCTCGCCTGCAATTCCTGGTCGAGCACCCGAGCGCATTGCTGGCGCGCGCAATCGGCGACTTCCCCTATTCGCCCGATCCAAGCGGGCGGCTGCGTCCATTCGCCCCGCCGCTGAGCCTCTCTGAGGCCCTAGGCTATCACCTCGGTGCACGTACCAGACGCGGCGAGATCACCCGCTGGCGCCAGGGTAGTCTGGCCAACAGCACAACCCTGGTCCGTCTCTTGATGTCATCCAAGGTCGTCCGGCTCTCTGGCCTGCTGCGTGCCCTTCATCCGTACCAGCTGGTGCGGATCCTGCCCTATCCGGCGCTGATGTGGCTCAAGCGACGACTCCCAGCCCCGCTGCTTCGAACCGCGCGCGCCATGCTGAGGATGTGAGGGTGGTTGCCGGATTGGGTGATCACTCGATATTCTGTTGCACCGCACAAGAGAATGGATCCCTGCCAAGATGCCGACTCCCAGACCTGTGTTTCTCGAGCTGTGGCGAATCAAGCTGCCACTCTCAGGTGTCGTCTCCATCCTCCATCGCGTCAGCGGTGTGCTCATGGTACTCGCCATCCCGGTCGTCGCCATCCTGTTCCATCAGGCCTTGTCCGGACCCGAGGGCTTCGCGGCGACCGTCGCCGTCCTAGAGGCCTGGCCCACCAAACTGACGCTGCTCGGACTGCTCTGGGCGCTGTTCCATCATCTGATGGCCGGGATCCGTCATCTGTTCCTGGACTACGGCGTCGGCCTCGACCGTGCGCAGTCACGCCAGACTGCCCGCCTCACGCTCCAGGCCGCTCCCGTGCTGCTGGTGCTGTCCATCATCCTGTCGTTCCTGCTGGGAGACTGAACCCATGAGCCGTCAAGCCTCCGGACTCATGGCCTGGCTGTTGCAGCGCACCACGGCCATCTATCTGGCCTTTCTCACCGGTTATCTGCTGCTCAAGTTTATCTTCGACGCCCCCGCCGATCATGCCGAACTGGTGGCCTGGGTGGCGCATCCAGTGGTCGCCATGGCGTTGATGCTCGGTGTGCCCCTCGGGCTCATCCATGCCTGGGTCGGCATTCGCAATGTGCTGATCGATTATGTGCATCCCACCCGGCTGCGTCTGGGGCTCATGACGGGCTTCGTCTTTATCATCCTCGCCTCCGGACTTTGGTTCCTGAAGGCGATCATCACCGCCGGTCTTGGGCGGTAGGTCCTAGTATGAATTTTCCGACACGTCATTTCGATGCCCTCATCATCGGTGCCGGCGGGGCCGGATTGAATGCCGCGCTCCAGCTGGCCGGTGCGGATCTGCGCGTTGCCGTCGTCTCCAAGGTGTTCCCGACCCGTTCGCACACGGTCGCCGCCCAAGGCGGGGTGAATGCGGCCTTGGGCAATGTGCTGCCCGATTCCTGGCACTGGCATATGTTCGATACCGTCAAGGGCTCGGACTATCTGGGCGACCAGGATGCCATCGAGTTCATGTGCCGTGAGGCCATCCCTACAGTCTATGAGCTGGAACATGCCGGCGTGCCCTTCTCGCGGCTGGACAACGGCAAGATCTATCAACGCCCGTTCGGCGGTCAGAGCCAGAACTTCGGCGGCGAGCAGGCGGCGCGCACCTGCGCGGCGGCGGACCGCACTGGACATGCCATCCTGCATACCCTGTATCAGCAGAACATCCGCGCCTGCACCCACTTCTTCGATGAGTTCTTCGCCATCGATCTGGTACGCGACGCCGAGGGCAGCATCTGCGGCGCCCTGGTGCTGGAGATCGAGACCGGCGAGCTGCTCTTGATCGAGTCCAAGGCGACGCTGCTGGCCACCGGCGGCTGTGGTCAGGTCTTCCGCACCACCTCCAATGCCCATATCAATACCGGAGACGGCTGCGCCATGGCCCTGCGTGCCGGCATCCCGCTGATGGACATGGAGTTCTTCCAGTTCCATCCGACCGGTATCGCCGGCAAGGGGATGCTGATCACCGAGGGGGCGCGCGGCGAGGGCGGCTATCTGATCAACAAGCACGGCGAGCGCTTTATGGAACGCTATGCGCCGCACGCCAAGGATCTGGCGAGCCGCGACCTGGTCTCGCGCGCCATCGTCACCGAGGTCAAGGAGGGGCGCGGCTGCGGCGAGCATGGCGATCATGTGCTGCTCAAGCTCGATCATCTCGGCGAATCCGTCATTGCCAAGCGACTTCCGGGCATCCGCGAGCTGAGCCGGATCTTCGCCGGGGTCGATCCGGTCGTGGAGCCGATCCCGGTGTTCCCGACCGCGCACTATGTCATGGGCGGGATCCCGACCGATCGTTTCGGGCGTGTGGTCATGCCCGCGGGACAGGGCTCGGAAGAGGTGGTGCCCGGGCTCTATGCGGCGGGTGAGTGCGCCTGCGCCTCGGTCCATGGCGCCAATCGGCTTGGCGGCAACTCGCTGCTCGATATCCTGGTCTTTGGACGCGCGGCGGGCAGGGACATCATCGAGTTCATCCGCGACAACCCCTATCCGCGCCCCACGGATCCGGCGAGCCTGGAGCAGTCCAGGGCACGTCTGGCGCGTTGGGAGCAGCGGGGGAAGGGGAGGCGGGTGCAGGAGCTGCGCGCCGAATTCCGTAAATGCATGGAGGATCACGCCGGCGTCTTTCGCACCGAGGAGGTCATGACCGCGGGCGTCGCGCGTCTGCGTGAGCTGCGCGCCGAGCTGGCCGAGGTGCGTCTGACCGACCACTCCAGGGTCTTCAACACGGCGCGCATCGAGGCGCTGGAGCTGGAGAACATGGTCGACGTGGGCCTGGCGATCGCCGTCTCTGCCCTCCACCGCCGCGAGAGCCGCGGTGCACACTCAAGGCCCGATTACCCCAAACGCGATGATCAGACCTGGCTCAAGCACAGCCTCTATTACCGCGACGGTGAGCGCATGGACTACAAGCCGGTGCGCACCAAACCCCTGACCGTCGACGCCTTCCCGCCGAGGGAGCGGGTGTACTGACCGCGCTGGGCGACAAGCCCTGACATCCTGCTCGAACAGGAACGACGCTGGTGTCCTGCTTCAACTCCACTTCCGCACGGAGGGTGGCATGTCTTTACTGGGCCATCCCGCCGGCCAAATCTATCATGACCGCAATGTCTCGAACCGCCTGGTGCGGACCCGCGTGCCGGGTGATCTGGGAGGGGCTCGGTCAGGTATTCTGACCGAGCCCTATCCAGATTCTGTGTTTTTGTGTAATTTATGCCGGACACCTCTGGTCAGGCAGGCGTCGCGCCCGAACGCTCCGCCTTCACATGCAGTGAGTACAGCATATCCTCATCAGAGATATGCTCGATGAGCCAGTCTTGGGTAATGTCGAGCGCACGCTCGGCCAAATCCTGACTGGGGCCGAAGATCATGAGATCGTTCTCCAGTTCGTCGAGACAGCGGAAGAAGGCGGCGTGCTGGCGCAAATGGTCCTTAAGCCCGGGGTAATCGTGCTCGCGCATGAAGACCTCCTCGGTCTGGAAGTGTCGGTTGGCGTAGTCGCGCATAAAGGAGATCGCCTCGACCACAGCGGCGCGGCCTTCGCGATCGAGGATGCCCTCGTACAAACGGTGGGCGGCCTCAAAGAAGCGGCGGTGTTGTTCGTCGATCTCGGCGATGCCGATCGAGTAGACGTCGGACCAGTTTTTTAACATGTCAAACCCAGTCTGGATTGGTAGTGAAGGGCGGGCGCGCCTGGGGATGGCTTCCGTGCTGGAGGCAAGTCGGCGCCACGAGGCGTCGCTGTTGCCTGATCATAGCCTAATGCGCACTGTGATTCGCGTTGGATTTGCTTAGAGGCGTTCGCAGCGACAACTGACCATCACGCATCGAAAATCAACTGCCCAAACAGCGGGGTCTCGCACAGTGGAAGCAGAATTCGCCCAACTCTCCGCGCGGATTGGACAACGCCTTCGTACCGAGCGCATGCGTCGCGGTTGGTCGCTCAACGACCTGTCCAAGCGCACCCAGAACCAGTTCTCCAAGTCCAGGATCAGCAACTATGAGCAAGGGATCCGTCGCATGGGTCTGGAGGCGGCCTGTCAGCTGGCCGAGGCCTTTGGCGACGTGTCGCCGGCCTGGTTGTTGATGCTCGACGACTTTGGTCCGCTTAGCGCCGAGGAGCGCAGGCTCGTTGAGTCTTTCCGCGCCATGGATGAGGCCGGACGGCAACGGGTGCTTGCGCTGATCGCGCCTGCGGACGCAGTCTGATCGATTCAAGCGTCGGTCGCCCTAGCGGCTGCAATACATCCTTGACCGAGTGCCAAGCCACCGTCATTGGCCGGCACCTGACGATGGAGGAGGACCTTCAGTCCCAGATCGCGTAATCCGCTGACGACCACTTCCAACAACACTCGGTTCTGAAACACGCCGCCGGAGAGTGCGAGGGTCTCGACTGCAAATGCGCGCGCCAGACGTTTGCCCATCTCGACGATGGCGCTCGCCAAGCCGAGATGAAAACGCGCTGCGATCCGCGCCGGTTCTTCTCCATGTGCCAGATCACAGAAGAGCGCCTCCCAGAGCGGTGCCGGATCCAGACGCCAGGGGCGCACGGAGTCGTCGAGCGCAAAGGGGTAGCCGGATTCGGGGGCCGGTGTCCGACCTTCTAAGGCCCCCAAGACCTGGGACGCGAGCGCCTCTAGCTCGATGGCTGCCTGTCCCTCGTAGCTGAGGGTATCGCCACCGAGATTGAGCGTGGCAGCCACGGCGTCGAACAGACGACCGCCTGAGCTGGAGCGCGGCGTGTTCAGCCCACGCGCCGTCAGATTTCTCACCACGTTCAGCGGTTTGGCTTCCAGGCGCCGGATCACCTCCAGACCGGGATAACGCGCACGCCAGTACTCCCAGCCACCGGTCTCATCCAGGCGTGCCAGCAGGTTGCGCCAGGGTTCGCGGATGGCCCGGGTGCCGCCCGGTAGGGCCGCCGGCGTCAGATGGCCGACCCGCTGTGCGCTCCGATAATCGCCGAGCAGGAATTCGCCCCCCCACAGCGTCCCGTCCTCGCCCAGCCCCAGGCCATCGAACAGGATGCCGAGCACCGGGCCAGCATCCAGCGGCCAGTCGTTGTCGGCGAGCACCGCGGCCAGATGGGCGTGGTGATGCTGGACCTCGATCAGCCTCAGCCCCTCGCGCTCGGCCCAGGCGCGCCCGAGCTGGGTGGAGTGATAGTCGGGGTGGCGGTCGACGGCCAGGATCTCGGCCCGATGTTGGAAGAGTTCACCATAGAGGGCGAGTGTGGCGCGATAGGCGCGTGCCGTGCGCGCCTCTTCCAGATCGCCGAGGTGCTGCGACAGGATGGCCTCAGCGTCGCGGATCAAACAAAAACTGTTCTTGAGTTCACCGCCCAGGGCCAGGATTTGGGGTGTCGATTCGAAGCCGGGTGGCAGTCGGAGCGGGGCGGGTGCATAGCCGCGTGCGCGTCGCAGTGGGCGCGGTTGGCCATCCATGACGCGCCAGACCGAGTCGTCGACCCGATTGACGATGTCGCGGTCATGAAGCAACAGCGCATCGGCAAGACCCGAAAGGCGGTCGAGGGCCTCGGCGTTGTCGATGCACTGTGGCTCGTCGCTGAGATTGCCGCTGGTCATGACCAGTGGGCGATCCCAATCGGCCAACAGCAGATGATGCAGCGGGCTGTAGGGGAGCATGAAGCCGAGGCTGGACTGGGCGGGGGCGACCTCTGGGGCCAGGGTTGGGTCATCGCGACGTTCGAGCAACAGGATGGGTGCGGCTGGAGATCTAAGCCACTCGGCCTCCTGGTCGGATAGACGCGCATACCGCTCGATCACGTCCAGGTCACGCGCCATCAGCGCAAACGGCTTGGCGAAGCGGCGCTTGCGTTGGCGCAGGGTCGCGACAGTCGCCGAGTTCGTGGCATCACAGGCCAGATGAAAGCCACCGATGCCCTTGATCGCCAGGATCCGCCCCGCGGCCAGCAAACGGCTGGCGGCAGTGATGGCATCCGCTGCGTCCAACTCTGCCGGAGCGATCTCGCGCCCCTCGGTATCGACGAGCCAAACGCGCGGTCCACAGTCCGGACAGGCATTGGGCTGGGCGTGGAAGCGCCGGTCGCCCGGATCCGCGTATTCGGCCCGGCAGCGCGCGCACATCGGGAAAATGGCCATGCTGGTGTGCGCACGGTCATAGGGGATGGCGCGCACGATGCTCAGTCGCGGTCCGCAATGGGTGCAGTTGGTGAAGGGATAGCGGTAACGCCTATTGGTCGGATCGCGGATCTCGGCTAGACAGGCCGGACAGGTCGCGGCATCGGCAACGATGCCGGTATGGATGTCGCTGTTGTCGCTGCCGAGGATGACAAAGGCGGTCGTGTCGAGTCGGCCATCCAAGGGTGTGCGCTCGATGGCCTCGATCCGCGCCAGCGGCGGGCATTCGGCGCGCAGACGGGCGCAGAAACGCTCGATGGCGTCTGTATCGTTCGGATCACCCGGCTGGAGCCGAATCAGCACACCCTCGCCGTCGTTGCGCACGTCGCCGAGCAAGCCCAGTTCATGCGCCAGACGCCAGATGGTCGGGCGGAATCCGACCCCCTGCACCAGTCCGCGCACCCGGATGCGTTCGGCGCTCATGGCGTGTCGCGCCGTCTGCCGCGGGTCGACCGTCCAATCGCAGACGGCAGGTCATGGCAAGACTTGGCGCCAAGGCCAGGCGTCTCTACCTGGATACATTCAGACTGTACGAGACGCACGGGCAGTTTGAGTTTTTTTATAGGCAACATGGGGGCTGACGCATGGCGATACGCGAGGCGACCCTCGGTGGAGGGTGTTTTTGGTGCCTGGAGGCGGTCTTTCAAAGGATCCAGGGTGTTGAGTCGGTGATCTCGGGCTATGCCGGCGGGCAGACACCCAATCCGACCTATCAGCAGGTCTGCACTGGGACGACTGGACATGCCGAAGTGGTCCGGATCGCTTTCGACGATACAGTGATCGACTATGAGACCCTATTGAACGTCTTCTTCGCCATCCATGACCCGACGACGCGGGATCGTCAGGGGGCGGATGTCGGGAGTCAGTATCGATCTGTGATCTTCTATCACGACGACGCGCAGCGCCTGATCGCCGAATCCGTGGTCGCGCGGTTGAACGCCAGCGGCCTCTGGCCGGACCCGATCGTCACCCGCATCGAACCCGCGCCGACATTCTATCCAGCCGAGGGGTATCATCAGAACTACTATCACCGCTATCCGAACCAGGGCTATTGTCAGACCGTGATCGCCCCCAAGCTCGACAAGCTACGCCAGGGCTTCCGCAGGCTGATCGCCGATGAGGAACGGCGCTTGGCCTGAAATCCGACCCGAGATTGCCGATGATGTCTGCAACCACTGTCGATCGCAATGCGCTCAACTTCTCGGGCGGGCCAGGTGTGTTGCCGGCCCGGGTGTTGGCCGAGACCCAGCAGGCGATCGCGTCTGTGCCCGGGGTCGGGCTCTCGATCCTGGGCATCAGCCACCGTTCGGATTGGTTTGCCGGGCTGATCGAGCAGATCGAGCGCGATCTGCGTGCGCTCCTGGATCTGCCCGACAGCTATGGCGTGCTCCTGCTCCAGGGCGGGGCGACGCTCCAGTTCTCGATGGTCCCGATGCTGCTCCTGCGCGGTTCTGGGCGGACGGCCGAGTATCTGCGCACCGGCTACTGGAGCGCCAAGTCCATTGTCCCCGCACGATTGGAAGGTGAGGTACGGGTGCTCTGGGATGGCGAGGCGCAAGGCTTTCGCCGTCTGCCGATGGTGGATGAACTGGAATATTCCCCCGAGGCGGCCTATCTGCACTATGTCTCTAATGAAACGGTCGAAGGTCTGCAATTTCACTGTGTCCCTGGACGCGATGGGGTCAGGCGGGTCTGCGATATGTCGTCAGACTTTCTCTCGCGCCCCATCGACATCGAGCGCTTCGATCTGATCTATGCCCATGCCCAGAAGAACCTGGGTCCAGCCGGGGTGACCCTGGTCATCATCCGCCGGGCGCTGCTCGAGCAGGTACCACCCGGAATCCCCGAGATCCTCGACTACCGGGCCCATCTCCAGGCCCGTTCGGTCTACAACACGCCGCCGGTCCTGGCCATCTATGTGGTCTCCCGGGTGCTGCGCTGGTTGCGCGAAGACATCGGTGGACTGGAACGCATGGGGGCGCTCAATCGCTGCAAGGCCGAGTGTCTCTACGGGGTCATCGACTGTTATCCGGATATCTATGAGGGCTGGGCGCGTCCGCTGGACCGCTCGTGGATGAACGTCGTCTTCCGGCTGAAACGACCCGAGTGGGAGGCCGAGTTTCTCGACCGCGCCGAGCAGGCAGGGTTTAGCGGACTCAAGGGGCATCGCGCGCTTGGCGGTGTACGCGCCTCTCTCTATAACGGGCTGTCGCTTCAAGCCGTCGAGCGGTTGGCCAAGTTCATGATCGATTTTGCGCGCCATGGGATCTAGAGCGCTTCAGCCAGACCTGTTGGGGCTGGCCAGATGGCTGCGGCTGGCGTTGGCAGGCGAGGATTTGGTGCCCTATGGTCAAGCGCTGTTGCAGCGTGCAGCGGCCGATCCGAATGACAGTGCGGCATTGTTGGATGCCTCCATCATCTTGCAGTGTCTCGGTCAGACGGAGGCCGGCTTGCGACTCCAGGGCGCCGCACTCGAGCAACGGCGGCAGTATCGGATCGCCTCCAGCACCTCACCCCCCCGGCTTAGGGTGCTCGCCCTCGTAGCGCCGGGCGCGATCATGGCCAATGTCCCCATCGAATGTCTGCTCGAGGGCAGCGACATCGAGCTTATTCTCGACTATGGGTCGCCTGCCACGCTGGATCCGGGCGAGATCCCGGAGCATGAGGTGCTGTTCGTCGCCATCGGGGAAGCGCAGGCCAACCGTCCGTTGCTCGCGGACTGGGCGGTGCGTCTGCGCGACTGGCCGCGTCCGGTGGTGAACGATCCGCGCCGGATTCTCGAGGTGGCGCGCGACCGGGCCTGCCTTCGGCTCCAAGGCCAGCCGGGGCTCAGGGCCCCACTCACGGTGCGTCTCGATCGTGCCCAACTCCGGGCCTGGGCGGAGGGGGAGGGCGGTTTAGGCCCCGATTGGCCGCTCCTGGTGCGCCCGCTCGATTCGCACGCCGGGCGGGGATTGACCAAGGTCGATGCGCCGGAGGCACTCTTGAATCTCCTTGCAACGCAGTCGAGTCAGGCGTTTTTCGTCACGCCCTTCATCGAGTATCGCAGTCCAGATGGATGCTATCGTAAATTCCGCGTCGTCCTGATCGATGGCCGGCCCTTTGCCGTCCACCTGGCGATCTCGGATCACTGGATGATCCACTATCTCAACGCCGGTATGGACGAAAGCGCCGCCAAGCGCGCCGAGGAGGCCGCATTCATGGCCGACTTCGAGCGCGATTTCGCTCGCCGTCATGCCGAGGCCCTAGCGACCATCCAGGCCGCATTCGGATTGGACTATCTGGGGATCGACTGCGCCGAGACATCCGATGGGCGGTTGCTGATCTTCGAGGTCGATCCGGCCATGGTGGTGCATGACATGGACCCGATCGCGCTCTATCCCTACAAACCGGCCGCCATGCAGCGCATCTTCGCGGCGTTTCGCGCGTTCCTGATCAGGGCCGCCGCGTGCCGAGCGCCCGGTCTGGGCTGAATCCTGAAGGCGCGGTTGCCCCCTTCAGGTGCCTCAAAGGATTTCAGGTATCCAAACGATTCGCGGCTGCACGCCCTGGGTGTGGAGTTGCGTGCAGCCGAGGTTGTGGGGGATTTGAAATGAATCGGCTCAGGAGGCCTTGCGCATCTGCTCGGGGATGGCGTCCCAGCCGGCCTTGATCTCGCGCAACAGGGTCGCGACCTCCTCCAGTGCCGCCGGATCATTGCGGGCATTACCGACCACTAGGCGGCGGATCATGTAGTCATAGAGCGCGTCCAGATTGGCCGCCAGCTCGCCGCCACGCTCGAGGTCGAGCGCGTTGCGCAGTTCGCCGATGATGTCCATCGCCTGACCGATCTTCAGCCCTTTGAGTGGGATGTTGCCCTGGGCCATGGCGCCGCGGGCCACGGCGATGCGCTCCAGCGCGCCCTCGAACAGCATTTGAGTCAGCCGATGCGGATCGGCCACGGCGATCTCGGCAATCGGACCGGCTTGACGGTATTGGTTCAGTTCTCTGCGCATTGCGTACATGGACTACCTCGACGGATACGGGCCAAAGCTGTCGGTCGTTGCAAGTGGGTGAGGGTGCCGACCCGCTGATCCGGCTGGATCTGTGGGGTCGGCGACACTCTTGGTGACTTTAACGACACGGGGCCCGATTTCTTGAGGTCATGCGGTCAGTGAGTTGTGATCGGGTTGGTGTCCAGGACCCTGCAACGCCAGGCTCACCGCGAGGAGGCCGTGAAGGGCAGGCGGTCGTTGATGCCATCCAGCTGTTTGCCGGTATCCTTCAGGCTGTTGACGATGTTCTCCATGGCAATGAACTGGGCCATGAGCCGCGTTTGGAACTTCTCCATGCGCCGGTCGAGCAGGGTGCGCTCCTCTTTGAGGCCATCGAGCTGCTTTTGGAGGCTGGATTCGCGGGCCTTGATCGTGCCTGTAGTGCCGGCAAAGTTGTCGATGAGGTTGGCCAGCTCGCCGGCCAGGCCGCGCGAAAAGTTGATCTGGAATTTCCCCTGGGCGGCCGCGCCAGCACCGACGGTCAGGTTCAGGCCATAGGCAGGCGAACCGACGGCCGGCAGCAAGACATTCCCCACACCGAAGCCCTCTACCCCACCGATGGTGCCCTTGACGTCCAGACCCTGGATACCGGTCAGGGCGGTATCGATCCCCAGCTCGCTCATTTGGGTGCTGGCCGAGCCAAAACTCACCCGCGAGACCGAGCCGTATTCGCGCGACACGAAACTGAACTGGTTGGTATTGGTGTCATATTCGACATCTAAGGCGACACCTGCCGCCTTCAGGTTGGCATCGCCGTTGATGCGTGCCTGCAAGTCGGCACGCAGTTCCTCGGCGTTCTGATAGGTGCCCGTGAGCTGGATCAGGCCCGAGTTGGTGCCATCGACATTGATCACAAAGCTATAGTCAGCGCCTGGGACCGAGGCGTTCAGGGGGCTAGAAAAGTCGTGAGTCAGGGCGTTGCCAGTGATCCGTCCGCGCGTTGGGTCCTGGGTAATCTCGACCTCATAGCTGCCGGCGACAGCGTTGGAGACAAAGGTCCCGGCCTTGACTGACACCGCGCTGTTGGTCGAGCTCATCTGACCCGTAAACAGCCCCTCGAGCAAGTTGAAATGGTGATTGAAGGCATTTTTGAAGTCGGTCTCATTGATCGTGAGCGAGCCATCGCGCTCGGTGCGGATGCCGATGTTGGTCAGGGCGTTGAAACCGCCTTGGGCGCCTGGAACCAGGCCACCGATCTGTTCGCGCAGACGGTTGATCATGGTACGGGCCGTGCTGTCGCCGAAGAGACCGCCGCGTACCGGGTTGTCGTCCTTGTCGCGGGTGAAGCCGATCAGCCCCTGGGTGGTCTTCTGGAAGCTGTTATAGGCCGAGACGAAATCCCGGACCGCCTGCTCGACCCCACTCTTGTCGGCGCTGATGGCGAAGGTTAGGGTCTCCCCAGGCGCGCCCTTTTTGTTGAGCGTGAAGGAAAAGCCGGCGATGACGTCGTTGATCTCGTTGCTTTGGCGGGTCAGGGTCAGGCCATTGACCCGAAGCTGCGCATCCTGTCCCTTTCGGGTCTCGGTGGCGCCCTGGGTCGTCGCATTGAAGAGAAAATCGTTGAGACCGACCGCGCCCGGTCCGGCAGTGATCTCCATGGCGTTCGCCTTGCCTGAGGGGGCCGTCAACATGAGTTGATACTGGGTGTCGACCTTGACGACGGCGGCCTGGACCCCGGCATTGGCGGCATTGATCTTATCGGCGATGGTGGTGAGCGAATCACCGGCCTCGATGTTGAGGGTGAGTGCGTTACGCTCGGTGTTGAGGGCAAAGCCGGTGGGGACACCGGTACCGCTATCATAGGTCCATTCGCCGAAGCGGATGGTCAGATCGCCTGACTTATTGAGCGCGGCATGACGGTCGGCGGTTGGGGCCATGGCCAAGGACTGGGCGCTGGCGACCTCCAGGACCTCGAGGTTGTAGGCGCCGGTCTGGGCGCCGGGTTCGACCTTGTTGGCCGTGATGATGTCTGAGTTGGGCACGGTGACCGAGCGGGCATTGAAGAGGTCGCTGTTCCTTAAGGCCGTCAGGGAACCCTTGAAGGTATCGAAGGCGCTGCGCAACTGGCCATAGCCGGAGATCTGGGCCTGGATCTGCTCCTGGCGGGTATTCAAGCGCGCCTCCTTGGGGGCGCGCTCGACGGCGGTGAGTTGGCTGACGAGCGTTTTGATATCGATGCCGGAACCGGCGCCGAGTGTGGTGATGATGTTGTCGGCCATGGTGGTTGCTCCCGTGTCTGAACCCCAGGTCCATCAGGCCGGCGGTTCAGGCCTTTTTGTTGAAAATCAGACCGACCAATCCATCGACATATTTGGCGAACTTGAGCGTCTCTTCGCTCGGGATCTGGCGAATCACTTCATTGGTTTGTGAGTCGATCACCCGCACGACCATGCGCCCCGACTCCTCGTCGAGCTGGAAGGTCAGCATCTGTCTTCCTTGCTGCATCATTTCGTTGATTTTATCGACGGCCTCGGCCAGCTTTTCGACCTTTTCGGTGTCGGTCGCGGCGACACCCTGGTTGAGCTCGCTTTTGGGGTTGAGCTCGTTCTTGGCCTCATCGGCCTGACCCAGCCGACCGGACTCGCTGCGGTTCGGCGGGTGCGCAGACACACCCTGCTGGGTATCGGTGCGACCCTTGGGGCCTGTTGTCAGGCCATTGGGTTGTGTCTCAGGGCTTGTGTGTGTTCGCGGGCTGGTTGACCCAGTAGGTTGAGTGAGTGGTGTCAGTCCGCTGACACTCAAGGAATCACTGGCCATCGCTCTAGTCTCCTGATTCGCACGGGCGGGCCTCGTTCGAGGCCACGCCCGCAGTTTATCTCACCCTGAGTTTAGCGCAGGAGCGACAGGACCTGCTGAGGTTGCGAGTTGGCCTGGGCCAGCATCGCCTGGCTGGCCTGCATCAAGACCTGCGAGCGCGAGAGCCTCGAGGTTTCGGCGGCAAAGTCGGCATCCTCGATCCGCGACCGCGAGGCCGAGGCGTTCTGCGAGATGCTCATCAGGTTGTTGATGGTGAAGTCAAGCCGGTTGTTGACCGCGCCCAGGTCGGAGCGGACGTTGTTGATGCGCTCCAGGGCGTTGTCGATGGCCACGATCGCCTTGTTGGCACCCTCCACGGTGGAGATATCGACATTGGAGATCGCCATGCCATCCTCGCCACCGCCGTACTCGCCCACCAGCAACCCAGCGTTGGTCATATCGCCATTCTTGCCACGGCTGATGACGATCTCCTTGTCCGAGACCAGGGTGAACTCGCCGACGAAGGTCTGGGCGCCGGTTTGGAAGCCCGCATACTGGCTATTGGAAAGATTGACGATGATGTTGCGTCCATCATCGGCGATGAGCTGCACCCCGCCGCCGGACGCTGACCCATCTTCACCGGTATCGACCGCGCGCACCCCGGTCTGATCCGAGATGGCATTGACGGCACGCAGCAGTGCCTGACGGTCGGCACTCGTGTCACCCGAAGTGCTAAAGGCCGTGATGGCAACCCCATTGATGCTACCAGACACGTCCTGGCCGGCACTGGCGGTCTGGGCTGCCGTGTTCTTGGCGATGTTCTGATTGACGACCGCCCGCACCCCGGTCTGGTCGGCCACGGCGTTGAAGGCCGCCGCCTTGGCGATGGCGCTATACTCCTTGCCTTGTGATGAGGCGGTATCATCGGTGGCATAGGATGGCCCCACCGAGACGCCATTGACGAAGACATTGCCCGCGGCCATGGCCGTGGTCGAGTCGTTGAGGTGCGAAGCGACCTGGACGGTGGTGCCGCTGTACTTGCCTTCCACGAATCCGGCGTCGCTCGCTCGGCCGGTCGCGCCCGAGGTGATGTTGATCTCCTTGCCGCCCGCAGACACCAGGGTGACGGTCCCGGCGGCGATCGTGGCCGCGCTAGCGCCCGCCGTCAATTGCAGACCGGTGCTGGCAGCGGTCAGGTTGCTCGTGTTCTCCAGCACGATATTGCGCCCGTCCTTGGCGACCAGGGTGATGCCGCCCTCGATGGTGCCGGTATCGACCGCCGTGACCCCGGTGCGCTCCGACTCCAGATTGATGGCACGCACCACCGCCTCGCGGGTGGTGGCGTCATCATCCGTCGTCTGCAGGGTGATCGAGACCCCATTGATCGCGATGGAGCCACTGGTCGCCGAGGCGGTCATGGCCGCCCCGCCCAGCCGTGTCTCACCTACGACGGCAGTGACGCCGGTCTGGGCGCTCTTGGCGTTGATCGCCGCTGCCGTGGAGATGGCACTGGCGGCCTTGGCATGCGAGGAGGCGGTGTCGGCCGAGGCATCGGCGCCCTGGATCGCGATGCCGTTGATCACCAGGTCACCGGTGCCGAGCTGGGTGAGGTTGCCAACGGCGGTGGCGGCGTTTGACCCGGTGGCGGTGCGGGTAAAGGAGCCGACGCCGGCGGTCTTTTCGATCCCTAGATTGGCGGCATCGAGCTTGCCGATGTTGACCGAGATGGTCTGATTGGCGTCGGCGCCGACGTGCAGCTTGACCTCGCTCGCCGAGCCATCGAGCAGATTGAGCCCATTGAAGTTGGTGGTTTCGGCGATGCGATTGAGTTCTTTGATGAGCTGCTGGGATTCGGCGTTGAGCGAGGCGCGGTTGCCGGAGGTGAAGGTGCCGTTGGCCGATTGCACCGCCAGCTCGCGCATGCGCTGCAGGATGTTGGAGGATTCGCTCAGTGCACCCTCGGCGGTCTGTACCAACGAGATACCGTCGTTGGCATTGCGTACCGATTGGTCAAAGCCCCGGATCTGCGAGGTCAGGCGGCTGGCGATCGCCGAACCGGCGGCGTCGTCCTTGGCCGAGTTGATGCGCAGACCGCTACTCAGGCGTTCCATGGATTGGCCCAAGGCGCCCTGGGTCTTGGTGAGGTTACGCTGGGCATTCAGCGACATCACGTTGGTGTTGATGACCATTGGCATGGTTGCTCTCCTGTCGGTGTTGACCCTCGGCTGACGGCTGAACACCCGCGCGCACCGAGGTGTAATCGCTTCGATCCAACTGGGGTATCGGCCAGAGTGGCCAAAGCTTGAGCCGGGCTGCCGCCCCGAGTGTGATGCCGATCACACCTCCTGCTTCCGTGGCGGACGTTCGGAGGTGATTCGAAGGCAAGAGGGTGTTCGGTCACAACAGGCATCTTCAACCGCGCCTAGGCCGCGCGATCGGCAGCCTCCAGGGCGGCCTGGATGCCCGACTGGATCCAGTTGCCCAGTTCGCCCTCCAAGATCTGGACCTGCTCGAAGCGGGCGAGTGGGGCCAAGAAGGGGCGATTGACATGGAGCTCCAGTGCATCGGGGAGGGGTTCGGCCATCCAGGGCATGATCTCGAGCATCTGCTCGATGGCCTGGATCACCGCCTGCGGCTCGCCGAGCTCGGAGTGGATGCGGATCAAGGCCAGACTGGTGCCGATATGGCGGTCGCCTCTGGCGGCCAGGGACTGAAACCCCTCGCGACTGAGCGCGAGCCAGCGTTGACGCTCCTCATCCGTCAGGTCCTGGTCCTGTGTGGCCAGATAGGCGTCGAGTGCCTGCTCATAGTCGTTCCAATAGACATCGCGCTCGCGATCGGCGATCTGCCAGCCGATCAGCAGCGGTTGGGCATAAGGGTAGGCAGCCAGTTGGGTCGGCCAGCGGCGTTGGGTCATGGCAAGGGCCCTCGCTTTCAGAGACGGCAGGGATTTAGGTTCCGCAATCCTCACTGCTCGCCTCCCAAAATACAAGGGCGCGGCCTTTGTGCCTCGCACCACTGACGCCACATTTGTCGATAGGCCTGTTCGACGCGCCGGGCAAAGCCGACCTCGTCGCGCCAGGGGCTGGCCTCGAACTCGGGGCGCAAGTTGGCGCGGATGGTGGCCAGTCGTTCGAGGTCGCCGGCCAAGGCCACGGCCTTGTCGATGTATTCGGACTCCGATTGGGCAATCCATTCGGGGTGTCCTAGGCCGCAGAGGATGGAGCTGCCGATGCGACCGACGCTGGGACGCGCGGCCAGGGTGATGAAGGGCACGCCCAGATAGAGTGACTCGACCAGGGTGGTGCCCGAGTTGTGCGGAAAGCAATCCAGTCCGATGTCGATGCGGCGCAATACGTCCCAGGGTGGGCTGTGATAGCCGATCTCCAGACGTCCGCGTTCGATGCCGTGCGCGGCGAAACGCTCGGCCAGCCGTGCCTGTTCGGCCTCATGGGCAAAGGATTTGCTGTCGACGACGAGGCGTGCCCCGGGGAGTCTTTTTAGGATCTCGGACCAGACGCCGATCACGCGCGGATTGATGCGGATGCCGCGGGTCAGGGTGCCAAAGGTGACCTGACCATCCCGCCGCGCCGGCAGCGGCCCGACCTCACCCATGCCGGGGTGGGGGCGATAGGCGAGGGCGGGCGGATCCAGCCGCCAGGGCCGTTCGGCAAACAGATGATCGGCGTCTGGGGGCACCATGACCGGATCGGTGAGGAAATAATCGATCGCGCTCAGTCCGGTGGTATAGCCATAGCCCATCCAGGAGACCGACACCGGGGCCGGGCGGCGGGCAAAGACGCCCAGGCGATTGCCGGCGGTGTGTCCGGCCAGATCGACCAGGATATCGATGCCATCGGCACGGATGCGCTCGGCCAATTCGTCATCGCTCAGTCGCGACGTCGGTACCCAGCGATCGACCAGGCGACGATAACGCAGGGTCTGTGTATCTGAACCAATGCGTTGAGCGTAAGCCGTGAGTTCAAATTGATTGCGATCATGATTTTCCAGTAGCGGCTCTAAAAAATAACCAATCGAATGGAATCCAAAGTCGGGCGAGACATAGCCAATACGCAGGCGTCGCTCGGGGTCAGGGGTATTGGTGGGCGGGCGCCAGCGTGCGCGATACGGCTCACCAAAACGCCGATCGAACTCCTGATAGACGCTGAAGATCTGTTCTGCCGGCAGATCCGGATGATAGTTCAGGGTAAAGAGGATCTTGCTATAGATGGCGGCATCATCGGGCTTGAGCGTCAGGGCCTGATGATAGGTCTCGATGGCCTCATCGAGACGCCCGAGGTGCTGCAATGCATTGGCGAGATTGGACAGGATCTCTGGATGTCCGGGTTGGAGCCGAGCCGCACGCCCTTGGCAGGCGAATGCCTCGTCTAGCTCACCGAGACCCAGGAGCAAGTTGCCGAGATTGGTGAGCGCCTCGGGCTGGTTGGGGTCGATGGCGAGGGCGCGTCGATAATAGTCCAGTGCCTCCTGGGTATACCCCAGGTCGCGCAGCAGTGCCCCCAGGTTGTTGAGGGATTTGAGATGCGTTGGATCGATGGCCAGGGCATGTTTATAGTAGAAGCGCGCCTCCTCAAGGCGCCCCAGGCGCTGGAGTAACTTGGCCAGATTGTAGAATGCGGCCACAAAACCGGGCGCCTGACGGGCGGCCCGGGCATAGAAGACCCCGGCCTCCTCCCATCGCCCTTGCCCCTCGAGGGCGGCACCGAGCGCATTCAGGGATTCGGCATCCTCGGGTGCCCGCATCAGGGCGGTCTTCAGGCTGTAGATGGCCTCCTGATGGCGCCCGCGCTTGGCCAAAACCGCCCCGAGCAGCTTCCAGCCGAAGGCGTCCTGGGGGTCATGCTGGGTCCAGAGACGCGCCTTGACCTCGGCCTCGGCATAACGGCCCTGCTCAAATAGGGCCAGCAGGGTATCGGCGTCTACCTTAGGGGTCTCGCGGTGCGTCATCATCGAGTCTCCAGCGCCCGTCACGCCTTATTATTATTCGGTGCCGTTGCGCACCACTGACGCCACATTTGTCGATAGGCCTGTTCGACGCGCCGGGCAAAGCCGACCTCGTCGCGCCAGGGGCTGGCCTCGAACTCGGGGCGCAAGTTGGCGCGGATGGTGGCCAGTCGTTCGAGGTCGCCGGCCAAGGCCACGGCCTTGTCGATGTATTCGGACTCCGATTGGGCAATCCATTCGGGGTGTCCTAGGCCGCAGAGGATGGAGCTGCCGATGCGACCGACGCTGGGACGCGCGGCCAGGGTGATGAAGGGCACGCCCAGATAGAGTGACTCGACCAGGGTGGTGCCCGAGTTGTGCGGAAAGCAATCCAGTCCGATGTCGATGCGGCGCAATACGTCCCAGGGTGGGCTGTGATAGCCGATCTCCAGACGTCCGCGTTCGATGCCGTGCGCGGCGAAACGCTCGGCCAGCCGTGCCTGTTCGGCCTCATGGGCAAAGGATTTGCTGTCGACGACGAGGCGTGCCCCGGGGAGTCTTTTTAGGATCTCGGACCAGACGCCGATCACGCGCGGATTGATGCGGATGCCGCGGGTCAGGGTGCCAAAGGTGACCTGACCATCCCGCCGCGCCGGCAGCGGCCCGACCTCACCCATGCCGGGGTGGGGGCGATAGGCGAGGGCGGGCGGATCCAGCCGCCAGGGCCGTTCGGCAAACAGATGATCGGCGTCTGGGGGCACCATGACCGGATCGGTGAGGAAATAATCGATCGCGCTCAGTCCGGTGGTATAGCCATAGCCCATCCAGGAGACCGACACCGGGGCCGGGCGGCGGGCAAAGACGCCCAGGCGATTGCCGGCGGTGTGTCCGGCCAGATCGACCAGGATATCGATGCCATCGGCACGGATGCGCTCGGCCAATTCGTCATCGCTCAGTCGCGACGTCGGTACCCAGCGATCGACCAGGCGACGATAACGCAGGGTCTGTGTATCTGAACCAATGCGTTGAGCGTAAGCCGTGAGTTCAAATTGATTGCGATCATGATTTTCCAGTAGCGGCTCTAAAAAATAACCAATCGAATGGAATCCAAAGTCGGGCGAGACATAGCCAATACGCAGGCGTCGCTCGGGGTCAGGGGTATTGATGAAAGGGCGCCAGGTAACGCGATATGGTTGACTAAATCGGCGATCAAACTCTTGATAAAAAGTAAAGATGTCTTCTGCAGGGCGGTCTGGATGATAATTGAGTGCAAATAATAGATTAGAAAAATAGCTAACTGATTTTGGATCGAGAGCCACGGCTTTTTCGTATGCCTTTATCGCTTCGTCAATTTCTCCAAGATCTTGTAATGAAAGCCCTAGATTATTATAAGCCTCAGCCGATCTTGGATTTAATTCTATGGCCTTACGATTAAAATTGACTGATTCGATCAGTCGCCCAAATTTTCCAACCAAGCCACCTAGATTATAATAGATCTCTGGTTGTTTTGGATTGAGATCCAAGGCACGCTCAAGACAAACAAGCGCCTCTTCATGACGATCATAATCCATCAAGCACAAACCTTTTCCATTGAGGGCAGGTGAATGATCTGGATCGATTTCTAGCGAGCGATCATAGCATTCAAGCGCCTCTTTGATACGCCCCTGTTGACGTAATGCATTACCCAGTGTGCTTATGGATTCTGGGTCTTTATTGTTAATCGTAATCGACTTGAGCAAATTGTGTTCGGCCTCTTTGTAGCGACCGAGATAAAAATATATGACACCGATAAGCTTCCAGCCAAATGGATCCTGAGGGTAAAGATCGATGAAGCGACGAGCAGCTGATTCGGCTTCAGCATATTTTTGACTTGCCAGAAGCCGCATGATGGTCGTCTTTCGAAATTTGACTAGTGAATTCATAAGATTCCAGGTATCGCCAATTCTGAAAATTAGTAATGAGGATCGGCTTCAATCGAGGTTACGACAGAATCGCCTGATAGTCGCGGATCTGGTCACGGCTGACTACCTGCATATCGGCGCCCGCGCGCCAGGCGCGATGCCAAGCGAGCGTGCGCTCCAGGGCCTGGGCCAGGTTCCAGCGCGGACGCCAACCGAGCCGGATGCGTGCCTGGGTGCTGTCAAGATCGAGGCGCACCGACTCGCGCGGCCCCGGATCCGGATCGATCTGCCAATGCCCCTGAGTGCATTCGCATAGCCGGTGCACGACCTGTTCCACCGTCCAGGCATCACCCGGATCCGGGCCGAAGTTCCAGGCGGTCGCCATCTCGCGCTCCTGGGCGTGGAGACGCTCGGCCAGACTCAGATAGCCGGCGAGGGGTTCGAGCACATGTTGCCAGGGGCGGATCGCCTGGGGTGAACGCAGCCGCACGGCCTCACCCGCATCCAGTGCCCGCAGCACATCCGGGATCAGCCGATCCCGCGCCCAGTCTCCGCCGCCGATGACATTGCCGGCGCGCACACTGGCGATCTGAACGCCAGAGTCAGCGAGAAAGGCACTCCGATACGCCTGGGTCACCAGCTCGGCGGCAGCCTTGCTGCTAGAGTAGGGGTCATGGCCGCCGAGCGGATCGTTTTCGCGATAGGGCCAGACCCATTCGCGGTTGTCATAGCATTTGTCGGTCGTTACCACGATCGCGGCGCGCACGCTCGGGCAGAGACGCACCGCCTCCAAAAGATGTACCGTCCCCATGACATTGATGGCATAGGTCGCGACTGGGTCGGCATAACCAGCGCGCACCAGGGGTTGGGCGGCGAGATGGAGGACGATCTCGGGTTCAACGTCCAGCATGGCCCGCCCCAGGGCCTGCAGGTCGCGCACATCGCCCCTGACATCCCCCGACAGACATTCAGAGAGATGCGCGACTGTGAACAGATTGGGCGTGGTCGGCGGTTCGAGTGCATAGCCGTAGACCTCGGCCCCGAGTTCACTGAGCCACAGCGTCAGCCAGCCGCCCTTGAAGCCGGTATGTCCGGTGATGAAGACCCGACGTCGGCGCCAGAACCCTGGGGTCATGTCCAGCACTTCCAGGGCGCGCGGCCCGAGGCCCATAGGGATTCGAGATAGTTCTTGTCGCGCAGGGTATCCATGGCCTGCCAGAAGCCCTGGTGCTCGAAGGCCATGAGCTGCCCTTGGGCACTGAGCTTGGGCAGGGTGTCGATCTCCCAGCTGGTTCGGTCATTGTCGATGAGATCGATACAGTGTGGCGAGAGCACGAAGAAACCACCATTGATCAGCCCCTCACCGCCGCGTGGCTTTTCGATGAAGCCAGTAACCTTGGTCCCTTGGCGCTCGATGGCGCCATAGCGACCCGGTGCAGGCACGGCGGTGATGGTGGCCCAGCGTCGGTGAGAGCGGTGAAAGGCGATGAGCGCCCGGATATCGACATCGCTCAGCCCGTCGCCATAGGTGAAGCAGAACGCCTCCTGATCGCGCAGATAGGGGGCGACCCGCTTCAGACGCCCGCCGGTCTGGGTCTCGGCGCCGGTATCGATCAGCGTCACCCGCCAGGGCTCGGCCTGATGTTGATGGACCTCGAGCCGATTGGTGGCCAGATCGATGGTGACGTCTGACATGTGCAGGAAATAATTGGCGAAGTACTCCTTGATCATATAGCCCTTGTAGCCACAGCAGACGATGAAATCGGTCACGCCATGATGGGCATAGAGCTTCATGATGTGCCACAGGATCGGCATCCCACCGATCTCGATCATGGGCTTGGGCCGTAGGTGTGACTCCTCAGAGATGCGGGTGCCCAGCCCGCCGGCGAGGATGACCGCCTTCATGGAGGTGGTGTTCGGCATGTATTCGTGTATGCCTCGATCGCAGTTAAGACGGGGGTTGCCTGATGATCGCGGATCCGCTTCCAGGCGACAACCTGCCTCTCGGCCCCCGCGCACCAGGCCCGATGTCGGTATCCTCGTCGGCTGGAGACAATCATGTCGATTGTTGTGGAGTGCGATATGCCGGCTGCTCGTCCTCGCCGCCTGGCCGCGTCGCCTCGTGCTATGCTCGTATCCGAATCAGGGCGCGCTTCGACTCAAATCCAACGAGGTCCAGGTATGTCAGGCTCGAGTCTCGGATGGTTTGTTGTTTGGATATCACTCCTGCTCGCGCTGTCGCCGCTGATCCCCGCCGAGTCACAGACCTTCCAGTCTGCCGGATCCGAAACCCGCTCGGGTGAGGCACAGCCGGGGATCGCGATCCCCGAGGCGCTCGCCCCCTGGGTGCCCTGGGTGCTTGAACAGGGGCCGAACGGTCGCGATCGACGTGCCTGTCCGCTCGATGCGCGCGGTGTGAACCGGCTCTGCGCCTGGCCGGGCCTGTTGCAGCTCGAACTGGACACCGGGGATGGTCGCTTCGAGCAGGTCTGGGAGCTTAGGGCCGCCGACTGGATCGCACTGCCGGGTGACGTCGATCTCTGGCCGCAGGATGTGCGCGCTGATGACGTGCCACTGCCGGTTGTGGCGCGCGACGGGCGTCCAGCAGTCCAGCTACCCGCCGGACGACATCGTCTGACCGGACGCTTCCAGTGGCGCGAGCGTCCCGAATCCCTGCCGCTGCCCCCTGAGACTGGACTCCTGACCCTGGCGCTCGATGGACGTGCCCCAATCGCGCCGCGCCTGGACCGGGACGCTCGGCTCTGGTTGCGCGATCCCGGCCAGGCGCGCGCCGAGGGGGAGGGCGACCGTCTGCAGCTCCAGGTCTATCGGCGTCTCGATGACGATCTGCCACTGCGCGTCCTGACCCGTCTCGAACTGGAGGTGTCCGGGCGCGCACGCGAGATCCAACTCGGCCCGGTCCTGCTCCCTGAAGGCATCCCATCGAATATCGTAAGCCCTCTGCCGACTCGCCTGGGGCCGGACGGGACACTGCGCGTCCAGGTGCGTCCCGGACGCTGGGTACTCGAGGTCGCAAGTTACCATCCGGGCCATGTGACCCAGGTGGTGCGACCTCAGGATCTCGCCGCACCCTGGCCCGAGCGCGAGGTCTGGGCCTTCGCCGTCCAACCCGAACGCCGCCGGGTCGATCTCTCCGGGCTAGAACGGCTGGATCCGAGCCAGACCGGGCTTCCGGGCGATTGGGCGCGGCTACCGGTCTATGCGGCTGGCCCAGGTGCGGTGCTCACATTCACCGAGCAGGGACGTGGCGACACGGACCCCGGACCGGATCGACTGCGGCTTACGCGCGAGCTCTGGCTCGACTTCGACGGACAGGGCTATAGCGCGCGCGATCGTCTTGACGGCGATCTGACCCGAAGCTGGCGGCTGGAGGCCGCGCCCGGTCTTGCCCTGGGTCAGGTACGGGTCGATGACGAACCTGTGCTCATCACCCGACTCGACGCCGATTCACTACCTGGTGTCGAGGTGCGGCGCGGGCGTCTGGATCTGGTCGCCGACAGTCGGCTCGACGCCAGGTCCAACTGGGTACCGGCCTCGGGTTGGTCGCTGGTGCTCGACGGCGCGACCAGCCGGCTGCATCTGCCGCCAGGCTGGGATCTGCTCGCCGTCTCCGGGGTCGACAATCGTCCCGACACCTGGCTGACCCGCTGGACGCTGCTCGATCTGTTCCTGGTGCTGATCCTGACGCTCGGTGTCGGGCGTCTGTGGGGGCCGGGCTGGGGGGCGATCGCCTTGGTGACGCTCGTCCTCATCTGGCAAGAACCCGGTGCACCGCATCTGGTGTGGCTGCATCTGCTGGCCGCCGCCGCCCTGGTGCGTCTCTTGCCCGCTCAAGGCGAATCGCGGGGGCTCGCACGCTGGCGGACCTTCGTGCTCTGGTATCGGCGGCTGGCGGTGCTCGCACTCTTGGCGATCGGCTTACCCTTCCTGGTCTCCGAGGTCCGCGGCGGACTCTATCCGCAGCTCACCCAGCCGTATCAGCGTTCAACCGACAAAGTGGCGGGCGCCCAGGCCCCGGCGCCGACCTTCACGTTCGAGAACATGCTGACGGAGGAGTCGGTGAACCTGGCGCGTCGTGAAGACAAGATCGACGCCCGCTCAGCGCTGATGCCTTCGGCCGCGCCACCGCTGCCTCTGGAACGGCTCGATCCCAAGGCGCTGGTCCAGACCGGGCCTGGCGTCCCGGACTGGCAGTGGCGTGCGGTCGAGTTGAGCTGGACCGGACCCGTTGGACCGAGCGATGGTGCACGACTCTGGTGGCTGACGCCGGGCTGGCGTCTGGTGCTCGTACTCATCACCGGACTGCTGCTAGTCGCTCTGGGACTGCGCCTGTCGGACCTGAATCTCTCGGGGATGGATCTGAAAGGACACTGGCGGGCCAGGGTTCGCGCCGGTGCTCCGCTGGCGCTGTGGGTACCGGCCTTGATGCTTGGGGTAGCCCTGACCCCAGGCCCGACCCTGGCCGCCGACTTCCCGAGTCCGGCCCTCCTGGACGAACTGCGCACGCGCCTGCTCGCACCGCCCGAGTGTCTGCCCGAGTGTCTGACGCTCTCCAACCTCGACCTGCGTGCCGAGCCGGAGCGGCTAACCCTGGACCTGACCCTAGAGGCGGCGACGGCGATGGCCGCCGCGATCCTGGATGCCCGCTCGGGCTGGTCGCCGACTGGGGTGATGCTCAATGGCGTGGCGCTAGAGTGGCTGCGCCGCGACGAGGATGGACGCCTGCTGATCCCGCTCGAACCGGGCCGGCATCGGTTGCAGTTGGTGGGCAGGCTTGGGCCCGAGACCCGGATCGATCTCGCCCTGGCGCTCGATCCGCGCCGGGTCGAGGTCGTCTCTGCCGATGGTTGGCAGATCGAAGGGATCCGGACCCATGGCCGGCCTGGGCGCCAGATCCAACTGATCCGTCTGGCAAGCGCCGATGGCGGGGGACCGCTGAGACAGGATACCCTGCCGCCGTTGCTTTTGATCGAGCGCCGGCTCAAATTCGGGCTCAACTGGCGGGTCGAGACCTCGGTGCGCCGGCTCTCGGCGCCCGAGTTTCCGGCGCTGGTGCCTGTACCCCTGCTTCCGGGCGAATCGGTCCAGACCCCGGGGCTCCAGATCGAGTCCGAGCAGGTCAAGGTTGCGCTCACCCCAGGCCAGACCGAGCTCCACTGGACCTCTAGTCTCGAGCCGGTGAGCGAACTCGAACTGATGGCCAGTACCGACCCGCGCCTGACCGAGTCCTGGTGGCTGGATCTCAGCCCGATCTGGCATCTGGACGGCATGGATCTGACCCCCATCCATCCTCGGGGCCAGGGCGAGCCTTGGCTGCCGCACTGGCGTCCGCTGCCCGGCGAGTCGCTGCGCCTGCGGATCAGCCGTCCCGAGGGTGTGCCCGGTCCCACTCTGACCCTGGATCGGGTTGAGTTCAAGGTCGAACCCGGACGGCGCGGCACGGACACGACCCTGTCCCTGACGGCGCGCAGTACCCAGGGCGGTGTCTATCGGCTTCAGCTCCCCGAGGGTGCCGAGCTTCGCACCCTGGTCCTGGATGGCCGTACCCTGCCGCTGCCGAGCGGTCAGACGACAGTGGTCGAGCTGCCGCTGGTGCCCGGTACGCAGGAGATGCTGATCAGCTGGCGTCTGGAGTCACCGCTGACAGCGAGCTTCAGCCCGGCGAGTCCCGATCTGGGTCAGACGGCGGTCAATCTCACCCAGCGGCTACACCTGCCCGAGGATCGCTGGGTCCTGTTCGCCTGGGGTCCGGGGATCGGGCCGGCGGTGCTGTTCTGGGGGCTGTTCCTGGTGCTGGTCGGCCTAGCCCTGGTGCTTGGACAGGTGTCTCTGACGCCGCTGCGCTGGTATGACTGGTTGCTGCTCGGTCTGGGGTTGGCGCTGTCCGAGGTCTGGGTGACGCTCGTGATCGGTGGCTGGCTGCTTGCGCTCGGTTGGCGCGGGCGTCTGAATGCGTCGAGCCTGCCCTGGTGGCGCTTCAATCTGATCCAGTTCGGGCTGGTGTTGTTCACGCTCCTGGCCCTGTCGGCCCTGATCGGCGCCGTCCAGCAGGGGCTGCTCGGCCATCCCGAGATGTGGATCCGCGGTCATGGATCCAGCGCGACCCTGCTCAATTGGTATCAGGATCGCGGCGGCCCGCGTCTGCCCGCGGTCTGGGTGGTCTCGGTGCCGCTCTGGGTCTATCGCGCCCTCATGCTCGCCTGGGCGCTGTGGTTGGCGGTGCGTCTGCTCGACTGGTTACGCTGGGGTTGGCAGGGGTTCGCGCGCCCGAGTCCCTGGCTGGATCGGACCAAGCCGGAGGCCGAATCCGAGCCTCTGCGGCTCGATGGCTATGGCCGGGGCGACGGGGCTGGGCGCGAATGATTCAGATCCAGGCGGCGCCTGCCGCCGCCCTGTAGGATCGTGCCCAGTCCTCACCCATCCCGTCATCCAGGGAGCCGATCCGACGTCTGAGACCGCTCGCGAATCTGGCATCACAGCAATTCACGAGTGCTGCGATCGCCGCGACCTAGAGTAACGATCGCGCGCCCAGGACCCAAGCCAAGCCTGTCCCCCTCCTTCCGCGGCATGGGTATCTACACAAACCCGGCTCTGTTCGGGGGATTTCTCGCGGGGAAGATGAGGTACAAATAAGCGGTATGCGACAAATTTTGGTGACAAGCGTCTTGACGAACGCTATGGGAAGCTGTTCAAGGGGCATATGAACTGTACTGGCCCCTTGGCAGCGGGAGTCAAAGCCTTGCCGGACGGGAAGAAAGCCGCGTCGCACGCCCAGGCGATGGGGCGATTTCTGGCGAATCCACGGGTGACGCCTGAGGGGCTGTCGGTTCCGCTGTTGGCGGCGACACGGGAGGCCGTGACGGCGGATGGCGGTGAGTATGTGTTGGCGGTGGCGGACTGGTCGAGAGTGAACGATGGAGGGCACGCCTCGAAACGGGATCGCCTGCAAATGACCCATGCCACGGATGTGGGCGACGAACTGCAAAGCAGCCTCCTGGTCAGTGCCGAGGATGGCGCGCCCTTGGGGGTGCCGGTGCAGGATCTGGTGACGGCCCAAGGCGTCTGGAGCTCGTGTGCCGACACGATCAGCCCCAAGGTGTCTTCGCCTCTGGACGAATTGAGCGAGCGGATGAGTTGGCTGGAGCAGCAGAAATTCGGCCCCCGGTTGGTACATGTGATTGATCGCGAAGCGGATTCGGTCGGCCATCTGCGCCGCTGGACGCGCGACGGCCAGTTGTGGCTGGTGCGCGCCAAAGGGAACTCGACGGTACGTTACGGCAACGGCTCGATGCGCATCGACGCGGTGGCCAAGCAACTTGGCTATACCCGAGAACGCCAGGTTCTCTGCCAAGGCCGACCGATCCAGCACTGGATTGCCAGTGCGCCGGTAGTTCTGACCCGGCCGGCGAAGCCGAAGAAAATCGGCGCTGACGGGCGACGGCAGCGACCGGTTCCGGGCGAACCGCTGAAGGCCCGGCTGGTGGTCAGTCGCCTGTACGACGAAGCCGGACATCTGGTGGCCGAATGGTTCTTGCTCACGTCGGTGCCTGAAACCGTCAGTGCCGCGCGTGTGGCACTGTGGTACGACTTCCGCTGGCAGATCGAATCGTTCTTCAAACTGCTCAAACAGGCAGGCCATCAACTGGAGCAGTGGGGAACAGGAGAGCGGGGGAGCCCTATTCAAGCGTCTGCTGATCGCCACCCAGGCCTGTATCCTGGTGTGGCGCCTCTCTGCGCAGCAGACCGAGGAGGCACAAGCCGCCCGGCAGTTTCTCGTGCGCTTGTCCGGCAGGCAGATGAAGGCATCTCGCCTTGTTACCCCCTCCGCCTTGTTGGCTGGCGCTTTCATACTGTTCGCCATCCTCGATTCCCTTGATCACTCTTCCATCCCAGAACTCCGTGCCTTCGCCAACTCGATTCTTCTTGCTAACGGAGGGGATGGATGAAATTGTGTAGATACCTATGCTCCCGCGGGCGGGAGAGGGCCGGGGTGAGGGTGTCGAACCGACCACAGGCTTTCCGGGGGTGGATAGGCGCCCTCATCCCAACCCTTCTCCCGCGGGCGGGAGAAGGGCTTGCTCAGATGGCCAGCGCCTCTGCGAGGCGCTCAACCCTTGCGCTGCGTAAACCGTTTGAGCCGCTGCCGCTTGGCGATCTGACGCGCGGTGAGCGTGTTACGCCTGCCCTGATAGGGATTGGAACCGCTCTTGAACTCCAGCCGCAACGGGGTGCCCAGCAGATCGAGCTCCTTGCGGAAGCGATTGATGAGATAGCGCTTGTAGCTCTCGGGGACCTTGTCGGTCTGGTTGCCGTGGATGACGATGAGCGGCGGATTGCGTCCGCCCTGATGGGCATAGCGCAACTTGATGCGCCGGCCCTTGACCAGAGGCGGCTGGTGCTCCATCACCGCGGCCTCCAGCAGTCGGGTCAGCTCGGGTGTCGCCAGGTCGCGGGTGGCATTGGCATAGGCCAGATCGACATCGTCGAGCAGATGGCCGACCCCAGTGCCGTGGAGCGCCGAGACCCTGTGCAGCTTGGCGAAATCCAGAAACGCCAGCTTGCGTGCGAACTGATCGCGTACCCGATTGCGGCTGTCTACGTCCAGCCCGTCCCATTTGTTGATCGCCACCACCAGCGCCCGTCCGCTCTCGAGGATGTGCCCGGCGAGGGTGGCGTCCTGCTCGCCGATGCCTTCCTGCGCATCCAGGACCAGGATGATGACATGCGCCGCCTCGATCGCTTGCAGTGTCTTGATGACGCTGAACTTCTCGATCGGGTCGGTGACACGCGCACGCCTTCGGACGCCGGCCGTATCGATCAGGGTATAACGCTGGGCGTGACCGGGCCGTTCGAATGGGATGAAGATGCTGTCGCGCGTGGTGCCCGGACTGTCGAAGGTGACCTGTCGTTCCTCGCCGAGCAGCCGGTTGATGAGTGTCGACTTGCCCACGTTCGGGCGCCCGACCACCGCGACCTTGATCCGGTCGTCCTCGCTCTGTACCCAGTCCGCATCCGTGCCCTCGGGCAGGTGCTCGAAGACATGGTCGATGAGTGCGTGCACGCCCAGCCCTTGGGTCGCCGAGACCGCCCAGGGCACGCCCAGCCCCAGCCGATGGAAGTCGGCCACGGCCAGGGTCGGATCTGTGGTATCGCTCTTGTTCACGACCAGGGTGAGCGGCTTGCCGACCCGGCGCAGGCGCTGGGCAAGGTCGAGGTCCTCTGGGGTACAGCCGTCACGGGCATCGACCAGGAACAACAGATGATCGGCCTCTTCGATCGCACGCTGGACCTGGCGCTCCATCAGCGCCTCGATCCCCTCGGCGACGCTGCCGAGGCCGCCGGTGTCGACGATGACATAGGGGCGCGGACCGATGCGCCCGATACCGTATTGACGATCGCGCGTCAGACCGGGAAGGTCGGCGACCAGGGCATCGCGGGTGCGGGTGAGCCGGTTGAACAGGGTCGATTTGCCGACATTGGGGCGACCGATCAGGGTGATGACGGGCAACATGCGGATCAGAGTCGGGCTTGAGTGGTGGACCGATCGGCTGATGACTCAGCCGTCGGTGTCCGAGACGCTGGGGTTTTGGTGTCCGGCACGGGCATTGTCGCGCCCAGGGTCAGTGCGACGAGCGTGCCGTCGTCGGCATAGACATAGATCCGGTTGCCCACGACCAGCGGACGGGCAGTGATCGGTGCCTTGGTCAGGCGCATCCGCCCCACCAGTCGCCCGTCGCGCTTGTCAAGCAGATGCAGATAGCCCTCGAAGTCGCCGACCAATAGCCGTTCGCCAATGAGCGCCGGCGCAGTGAGCCGACGATAGCGCAGTTGATCCTGCTTCCAGCGCCCGGCCCCGTCGGCCATCTCGGCCCCCCAAACCTGATCTTTGGAGTCGGTCACATAGATCCCGTCGGCGTCGGACGTCAGGCCGGCATAGACCGAGAGTTCGCGCCGCCACAAGACATTGCCCCGGTCGAGATCCACGGCAGCCAGGTCGCCATTGTAGGCACCGACATAGACCCTCGAACCGACCAGGATCGGATCGGCATCGATATCCGTGATCCGCGCCAGTTCGGAACGTCCGCTCGGATGGCTAATGGTCACCTCCCAGATCGGCAGGCCATCCTTGGGGTCGAGCTTGACCAGCTTGCCGCCTGAGAGCCCGACAATGATCCCATCCTCGGTCAGGGCCGGGGTGCTGCTGCCACGCAGGGTCAGGACCGGCGGTGGATAGTCGATACGCCACTGGAGCTGACCGGTCGCTGCATTCAGGCCATGGAGGCTATCGTCGAGGGTGTGGACAAAGACTTGGCCATTCCCCCCGAACCGCGGGACCGAGAGCACCTCACTGCCGAGCTGGGCGCGCCAGAATTCGCGTCCATCTTGGGTCGAGAGCGCAACGACCTCGCCCTGGCTGGTCCCCAGCACCAGACGGTCGCCGGCCACCTCTGGCCCGCCGCTCAAGGTGAGACCCGTCTCGCGTTGCCAGAGCAGGCGTCCCGAGTCTGCCGCGAGCGCCACCACGCGCCCGCGTGCATCGGCGACATAGAGCCGCCCATCGGCAAAGGCCGGAACCAGATAGAGCCGCCGTCCCTCGGTGCCGCGTGTCGGGTGCGTTGACCACAGGGTGTCAAAGCGCGTCTCCTGCGCCAGGGTCGGCAACGGCGATGGGGGGGTCGGGTCTTTCTCCTTGCCGAACCAGGGGATACCGCCACAGCCGGTCAGCAACATGACCAGTGCCAGAATCAGGCTGAGCCGCAAGAGCAAGAATCCGAGGCGAAATCTCATCATGGCGGTATCCGGGCCGCCTAATCGGCGGCAGGCAGGTTGTCGAGCTTGAGTCGGATCAGTTGCGAGAGGCTGCTGCCGGATTCGATCGCGCGCTGATAGGCCGCGCGTGCCGCATCCAGGTCGCCGCGTGCGGCGGCGATGTCACCGCGCACCGCGGCGAACTCGCCGGCAAAGGCAGGGCTGACATCGTACTTATCGATCGTCTTGGACGCCGCGTCGAGTTGGTTGTCGGCGAACTGGAGGCGCGCCAGGCGGAGTGCCGCCAGGCGCGCGATGGCCGGATCGGGTGCGGTGTCGATGGCGTTGCGAAGCGCGGTCATGGCCTCAGCGGTCTGACCGGCCTCATGGAGTGCCTTGGCCGCAACCAGGTCGCTGAGTGCCGAGTAGGGCGTGGAGCCGAAGTTGTCCCTGATCGTTTGGGTCTGCTTGGTCACGGACTCGATCTGCTTGTCGGCGGCATTGAGCATCAGTTGCTCAAAGGCGGCAGACGCCTCGCCCGCGGTGCGCTCCTGGTGCTCGATCCACAGCCGCCAACCCCAGATGGTGGCTAGACCGATGACCGCACCGACGATGACCGAAAGGCCATTGTCCTTCCACCAGGCCTTGATCGCCTCGACCTTTTCCTCATCGGTTTCGTAGCTCACGACAGTCTCCATCAATTGGTTTTAAAGCGTCTCGGCGAGGAAGGAGGCCACATCCGCGTAACTGAGCTCGCGTTGTTCGGATGTGCCGCGCAGATCCTTCACGCCGATGACGCCGCGTTCCAGTTCTTCATCGCCCAGGATCAGTGCGAAGCGTGCCCCACTCTTGTCGGCCTTCTTGAACTGGCTCTTGAAGCTGCCGCCGCCGCAGTTTGACTGAAGACGCAGCCTGGGCAAGGCATCGCGCAGTCGTTCCGCCAGTGCGGGCGCGGCCGCCTCGGCCCGTTCACCGACGGCGACCAGATAGGCGTCAAGGCGCCGCTCGGCAGCAAATCCAGATTGCTCCAGGATCTCGACCAGCCGCTCTAATCCCAGGGCAAAGCCGACCGCTGGGGTCGGACGCCCGCCGAGCTGTTCGACCAGCCCGTCATAGCGCCCGCCGGCACACACCGTCCCCTGGGTACCGAGATCCGCGGTGATCCATTCGAAGACGGTGCGATTGTAGTAGTCCAGTCCACGTACTAGACGCGGGTTGATCCGATAGGCGATACCGGCAGCGTCGAGTCCGGCACACAGACGCTCGAAGTGGGCGCGTGTCTCCTCGCCCAGGACGTCTATGAGGCTGGGGGCGTCAGTCAGCAATCGCTGGGTCTCCGGGTGCTTGGAATCCAGGATCCGCAGCGGATTGGTGGTCAGGCGCCGCCGGCTGTCGGGGTCGAGCCGATCGGCGCGTGACGCGAGATAATCCAAGAGACGCTCGCGATAGACCTGACGCTCGGCGCTATCACCCAGGGTGTTGATCTCCAGCCGCAAGCCATCGAGCCCCAGACGCCGCCACAACCGCGCGGTAAGCAAGATGATTTCGATGTCGATGTCGGGTCCGGTCAGCCCAAAGGACTCCACGCCGATCTGATGGAACTGCCGATAGCGTCCGCGCTGTGGGCGCTCGTAGCGGAACATGGGCCCCTGGTACCAGAGCCGTTGCGGCTGCGTCAGCAGTCCGTGCTCGATGGCGGCGCGCACGCAGCCTGCCGTTCCCTCCGGGCGCAGACTGAGGCTGTCGCCATGGCGGTCGGCGAAGCTGTACATCTCCTTCTCGACGATGTCGGTCACTTCGCCGATGGAGCGCTTGAACAATTCGGTTACCTCGACCAGGGGGGTGCGGATCTCGCTGTAGCCATAGCCGGCCAGCACCTCGCGCGCGGTCTGCTCGACATGCTGCCAGACAGCGATGCGCTCTGGCAGGATGTCATGCATCCCACGGATGGCTTGGATGTATTTGCTCATGGATGGGGGTGTAAGTCGGGGTCGGTCGGAATTCGGCCAAGGGGATCATTCCATTGAACTTGGGTCGAGCGAGAAGCGGGCGACATTGCCCTTGGTTCGCCCCTTGAGGTCAAAGGGACGACCGCCGACCGTCAATCGGGTCGCGGCAGTATTGCCGATGACGAACTTATAGGGTGGCTGGCCATCCAGCACGTGCCGATCCCCCCGGCGCATCTCTCCATTGAGGACCACGCGCCCGTTGGCCCCACGCACATCGACCCAGGAGGTTCCGGTGAATTCGAGAACGACCTCGGTGGAAGTTGGCACGGGGGCGGGTGCCTGCGGCACGGATTCGGCCCGAGTTTCCGTGTCCAAGGTCGCGTCTTCGTCTTCGGGCGTGCCCTGGGCACCCGTCAGCGAGCTGGCGGCGACGAGTGTCTCCGTGGGTGCCTGGAGGGGGGGCGCGGCGGGTCCGGTTGGGGTCATGCCGGTGGGTGTGTGGGATTGAGCGCCGCGTAGCGGGATGCTCTCGGGAGGCGCCGTGATCGTCGTCCCCGGGCCGGCGGCAGAGGTCGGCGTCACGGCATTCATCGCCGCGGTTGCATTGGGCGTCGTCGAAGACGCCGTGGGGGCGGCGACCGCACTCGCGCTCGCTGTACCCTCGCCCTTGGGCGATAGTGCGAGTGTCTCAGATTGCAGCGCAGCATCGCGTTGTCCGCGCAGCCAAAGCGTGCTCACCCCAGCGACGAGACCAATCAGCAGCACCACGCTCACCCAAACCCAACGGTTGCCTCTGGACGAATGCGCGGAATTGCTCGGGACGCTCGGCGCCTGACCCAGGCTGCCTTCACGCGCCGGCACCATGGCGCGATAGGCTGCGACAAGGGGCGTTGAATCGGTCCCCAGTAGTCTGGCGTAGTTCTTGATGTAACCGATGACGAACACGGGTGCTGGCAGACGCTCGTATTGATCGCCCTCGATCGCCTCCACCACGTGGCGTTGAAGGTGGAGTTGGGCCGCGACCCGCTCGATGTCGAGCTTACGCGACTCCCGCAGTGCCCGCAGTCGGCGACCCGGGGTGTCGTTTGGATCCAGCATCTTGGGATCGTCTGACGGCGTGGTGTTGATCGATGGAGTCATGGCGTGATCAATGGTCGGTATCACTTGAATTGGACGGTTTGTCGAACTGGCCGGCGACGAGTGCCAAGCTCGGCCCGGTCGTTCTTAATCCTAACTAATGTGTCGTCTAGGGGACGCGACCCGGCTTCGTCGAGTCGGAGAAGCTCTTGTTTAATACATCCTGATAGAAGGCAGCACGCTTGCGATTGCCGAGCGCGCGTTCGGCCTCGAGACCGACCTGGAGCGCAATGCGCGAGACGGCGGGTGTGCGAACCGTCTCTGGCTTGAAATAGCGGTCGATGTAGTCCTTGGCGGCCTTGGCATCGCCGCGCTTCATTTTCAGCTCGGCGAGCTTGGCCAGCGGGGCACCAAAGTTGGGGTTCGCTTGGATGGCCGCGCGGTAATAGTCCTCGGCCTTGGTCGTGTCGCCCGCCTCGACGGCGCAGTTGCCGGCGTTGGTCAGGGCGATCCAGGGCGTGGCATAGACGGGATTAGCGGCGGCCTTGACGAACTGTGCATCGGCTTCAGTGTAGCGGCGCTGATTGCACAGGAAGGAGCCATAGGCATTGAGCACATCCGGATTGTTCGGGGCAAGTCGTGTGGCGTACTCATAGTGTTTGGCGGCCTCGTCGGTTTGCTTTAGCTGTTCGAACAGGAAGGCCAGCCAGACGTGTGCCGGCGCATATTTGGAATCGGTCTTGACGGCCTGCTGGGCGCGGCGCAGGGCAACCTCGGTCTGGCCCAGTCGTTGGTATTCCTTGGCCAGATCGACATAGAGCTTGGCCGGACTATCATCTTGGGTCAGGCCCAGTTCCTCGTCGCCTGTCTTCAGGGACGACTTGCCGCCACAGGACGACAGCGCCAGGCAGAGACCAAAGACCATGGAGTGTCTTGGATCGATGCGCTTTGTATTCATCGCGCCTCCAGCCTTTCCTTGAACTCGATTCGGACGCGCCCGCACCGTCCGGTGCGATCCCGAACGCGCCCGACCAGTTGGCCGCAGGCGGCGGCGATCTCGTCGCCGCGGGTCTTACGTGTCATGGCAAAGAGGCCGGAGCGCACGAGACGTGCGCGGAAGGTCTCGACCCGCTCTGGCGGCGAGGTGCCGAAATCGCTGCCGGCGAATGGGTTGAAGGGAATCAGATTGACCTTGGACGGCACGCCTTCGAGCAGACGGATGAGCTGTTTGGCGTGCGTCGGGCTGTCGTTGATGCCGTCGAGCATCACATATTCCCAGGTGATCTTGCGCCGCTTATCGCCTGCGACATAGTGTTTGCAAGCAGGGATCAGCTCAGCGAGTGGATACTTGCGGTTGATCGGCACCAGCACGTCGCGCAGGGCATCGTTCGGTGCATGCAACGAGACGGCCAGCGAGACGTCGCTGACCTCGCGCAGCCGGTAGATGTTGGGTACGATGCCCGAGGTGCTCAGGGTCACACGCTGCTTGGCCAGCATATAGGCCAGATCGTCCTGCATGATGTCCATGGCCCTGACCACGGGCTCGAAGTTGGCCAGCGGCTCGCCCATGCCCATCATGACCACGTTGGTTGGCGCGACGCCGAGCCGCCGCGTGGCCTGCCAAACCTGACCGATGATCTCGGCAACGCTCAGGTTGCGGTTGAAGCCCTGGCGCGCGGTGGCGCAGAAGGCGCACTCGAGCGCGCAACCGACCTGAGAAGACACGCACAGGGTGCGGCGCTTGCCCTCAGGGATGAACACGGTCTCGATCCGCTGTCCGTCGTCCAGTTCCAGCACCCACTTGACGGTGCCGTCGGCGGACGGGTGGGTCTCAAGGATGCGCGGCAGCCGGATCTCGACCGTATCGCGCAGGGCTAAGCGCAGGCGCTTGGGTAGATCGGTCATGGCGTCGAAGTCGACGACGCCATGCTTGTGCATCCACTTGAAGAGATTGCGGCCATGGAACGCCTTAAAACCGAGCGCCGTCACCAGCGACTCGCAACCTGCGAGGTCGAGGTCAAGCGGATTGGGTCTGGCCGAGGTGGCGCTCATGGCGGTCCTGATCGTCTCGATCAGCGGGTACGGGGGCAGACGCCCTCGGGGAAGAAGAAGGCGATCTCGACGGCGGCGTTCTCCGGCGAGTCCGAACCGTGCACGGCGTTCTCGGTGAAGGAGTCGGCGAAGTCGGCGCGGATGGTACCGGGCGCGGCCTGGGCCGGGTTGGTGGCACCCATGATCTTGCGGTTCTTGGCCACGGCATCCTCACCTTCCAGCACCTGGACCATCACAGGGCCGGAGATCATGAAGTCAACCAGTTCGTCGAAAAAGGGCTTGCCCTGATGGATGGCATAGAAGGCGCTGGCCTGCTCACGGCTCATGTGCAGCATGCGCGCGGCGACGATCTTGAGTCCGGCGGCCTCAAAACGGCTGAGGATGGCGCCGATGGCGTCCTTGGCGACGGCGTTCGGCTTGATGATGGAAAGGGTGCGCTCAATAGCCATGCGGGCTCCTAACGAAATGGGGCGGCGTTTGGTAACGAGGGTTTTGGAGTTGGAATTCGACGCGAATTAGAACGCTGTCGAGAGGCGGCTGGTTCGGTCCGAACGTGGACGGTCCGATGGATTCCAGCGGCATCTGTGTTCGTTGACATCCTCCCAGGCCAGAAGGCCGGAGATTCCTACGGCGCTTTAAGGCGCGGCATTGCGCCACACCTTAAAGTCGCTTCGATGGGTTCCTGGACCGAGTGCGCAACCGCTGCTCGTCTCTCCACAGGCGTGACTTCCGGCGTGCCCCGCCGTCGGTCGCCTTGGGTATCGGCGACAACATGATTGTAGGACGGCTGCGCCGTCCGCGCGATCCTTCCCTGACCTTCAGGCCGAGGCTTGTCGCGCACCGGGTCAATCCACTAAGTCTAATGGTAGCGGTCTGGTCGGGCAATGGCGCGATGCTGGGATCTCGGCCCAAGTGTCGTCGGGTCGCCCTGGCTACAGGTGTCACCCGGCGATGGTGCGATCTCCTGATATACAGGATACAGGTAGAGATTTGAATGAGCCGATACGATGTTTTCAATGGCGATGCCGATGGACTCTGTGCCCTGCATCAATTAAGGCTGATCGAGCCGATCGAGAGCCGACTCATAACCGGCCCCAAGCGCGAGATCGATCTGCTGGCCCGCGTTCCTGTGGATCAGGCCGAGTCTGTGACCGTGCTCGACATCGCGATGGAGAAGAATGCCGCGGCACTGTGCGCCCTGCTGGAGGCCGGCGTGCCTGTCACTTATTTCGATCATCATTTTCCAGGCGAGATTCCAAGGCATCCGGGGTTGAGTGCCTATCTGGACATGCGGCCCGAGACCTGTACCAGTCTGCTGGTCGATGCCTTTCTCGCTGGACGGGCGCGCGCCTGGGCCGTGGTCGGAGCCTTCGGCGACAACCTCGATCATGTGGCGCGCCAGGTCGCCGAATCGCTGGGGCTGGATGCGCCCGAGATCGAGTGTCTACGCGAACTGGGGATCTGTCTCAACTACAATGGTTACGGTCTCAGTATCGAGGATCTGCACCTTGCGCCGGATGCACTCTATCGGTGCCTCCAGCCTTACGCGAATCCGTTGGACTTTATCAACGAAGAGACTGCCTTTGCGCGACTGTGTGATGGATATGCCGACGACATGGCGCGCGCGCGTGCCCTCAGGCCCGAGTACGAGGACGCCAAGCACCGTCTCGTGATTCTGCCGGACGCCTCCTGGGCACGGCGCGCGAGCGGCACCTATGCCAACGAATTGGCTTGGGCGGCACCCGAGAAGGCGCATGCCATCCTCACGCGCCTGAGCACAGGTGGCTTTCTGATCAGTGTCCGCGCCCCGGTGGCGCGTCCTCGGGGTGCCGACCAGCTCTGCCGTCGCTTCCCGACCGGAGGCGGGCGCGCGGGCGCAGCCGGTATCAATCATCTGCCCGAGGCCGATTACGACGCCTTTTTGGAGGCATTCCGCACGGCCTTCGCCTGAGTGAGGCTCCGATATTCGCGCTTTGCAATCACTGGAAAGGCCCTGTGACGGCAGGATATGATTTCAATTTTTTACCCGGCTTGGATCTCTCATGCTTGACATCAATCCGATCGCCCATCAAATCGCTGATCTTAAGGGACGCGTCGAGTCCCTCAGGGGGTATCTTTGACTACGCCGAACGCAGGGATCGGCTGACCGAGGTCCTGCGCGAGCTGGAGGATCCCAACATTTGGAACGATCCGGCCCGCGCCCAGGCACTCGGACGCGAGCGCGCGGCGCTGGAGGCCGTGGTGCTCAGGCTCGACGAGCTGAACGGCGCGCTGGCCGACGCCGACGACCTGCTCGCGCTCGCCGCCGAGGAGTCCGACGAGGCGACGCTTGAATCTCTGGTCGCCGATCTCAAGAACTATGAATCGCGCGTGTCTGAACTCGAGTTTCGGCGCATGTTCTCTGGCGAGATGGATGCTTGCAATGCCTTTCTCGACATCCAGGCCGGCTCGGGTGGCACCGAGGCCCAGGATTGGGCGGAGATGCTGCTTCGCATGTATCTGCGCTGGGGTGAGCGACGCGGCTTCAAGACCGAGCTGATGGAGGTCTCGGCGGGCGAGGTCGCCGGTATCAAGTCGGCGACCGTCAGGTTCGAGGGCGACTATGCCTTCGGCTGGCTGCGCACCGAGATCGGTGTGCATCGTTTAGTGCGCAAGTCGCCCTTCGACTCAGGTAACCGACGGCATACGTCCTTCGCCTCGGTGTTCGTCTCGCCCGAGGTCGACGACTCGGTCGAGATCGAAATCAACCCAGCGGATCTGCGCATCGATGTCTATCGGGCCAGTGGTGCCGGCGGCCAGCACGTCAACCGCACCGAGTCGGCGGTGCGCATCACCCATCTCCCCACAGGGATCGTGGTCCAGTGTCAGAACGACCGTTCGCAGCACAAGAACAAGGATCAGGCGATGAAGCAGCTCAGGTCCAAACTCTACGAGTTGGAGATGCAGAAACGTCGCGCCAGTCAGCAGGCCCTGGAAGACAGCAAGTCCGATATCGGTTGGGGCAGCCAGATCCGTTCCTATGTGCTCGACCAGTCGCGCATCAAGGATCTGCGCACTGGGGTGGAGATCGCCAATACCCAAGCTGTACTCGACGGCCATCTCGACCCCTTCATCGAAGCCAGCCTCAAGAGTGGACTCTGACCCCCGGTACACGCGAGATCGAACCGCTAGAGAAGCAAAGGGCGCGAAGAATTTGAGTGGCCGTCCGTAAAAGTTGGAGGCGGTCGTCTGCAAACTGTCTCCTTGGTGCACCAAGGACCCACAGTCAATCGGCGCCCTTTGCACCTTTGCGGTTCCAACATTTAGCCTTCAGGAAACCGCATGGAGACCAATCCCAATTCGACTACCGCCGAGGCGCTCGATGAGAACAAACTGATCGCCCAACGGCGCGAGAAGCTGGCGCGGCTGCGCGAGCGTGGCAATGCGTTCCCAAACGATTTCCGGCGCGATGCCCTGGCCGGAGACCTCTTGGCTCAGTACGAGGCGCTGGAGGCCGAGGAACTCGAGAGGCGTGCGGTGCGTGTCAAGCTGGCCGGACGGCTGATGACGCGGCGCATCATGGGCAAGGCAAGCTTTGCGCATATCCAGGACATGTCGGCGCGCATCCAGATCTTTGTCCAGCGCGACCGGGTGGGCGAGGAAGCCTATGAGGATTTCAAGCGCGAGCTGGATCTCGGCGACATCCTCGGCGTCGAGGGCCAGGTGTTCAAGACCAAGACCGGGGAGCTCTCGGTGCGCTGTGAGGCGATCCGGCTGCTGACCAAGGCGTTGCGCCCCTTACCGGAGAAGTTTCATGGTTTAACCGACATGGAGCTCCGCTATCGGCAACGCTATCTGGATCTGATCATGAACAGCAGCACGCGTGAGATCTTCCGTGTGCGGGCCGCGATCGTGCAGTTCATCCGCGACTATCTCAATGGTCGCGGCTATCTTGAAGTCGAGACGCCGATGATGCAGGTGATTCCGGGCGGTGCAGCGGCGCGGCCCTTCATTACACATCACAACGCGCTCGACATGCCGCTCTTTCTGCGCATCGCGCCCGAGTTGTTTCTCAAGCGTCTGGTGATTGGCGGGTTCGAGAAGGTCTATGAGATCAATCGTAATTTCCGAAACGAAGGGCTATCGACCCGGCACAACCCCGAGTTCACCATGCTGGAGTTCTACGAGGCCTATGCCGACTATCAGGATCTGATGGATCTGACTGAGGACATGCTGCGTCGCATGGCGACCACGATCCTGGGGACCACCCAGATCCGCTATCAGGGCGCGACCTATGATTTTGGGCGACCCTTTGCGCGGCTGAGCGTGCGCGAGGCGATCCTTAAGTTCAATCCCGATCTGACGGCGGTGGACGTCGATGACCGCGATCGCCTGCGCACGGCGGTCGAGCGTCATGGCGTCGTACCCAAGCCGAGCTGGGGTCTGGGCAAGTTGCAGCTCGAACTCTTCGAGCAGACGGTCGAGGGCCGGCTGATGGATCCGACCTTCATCACCCGCTATCCGACCGAGGTCTCACCGCTGGCGCGGCGTAACGATGAGGACCCCTTTGTCACTGATCGTTTCGAGCTGTTCGTCGGCGGGCGCGAGATCGCCAACGGCTTCTCGGAGCTCAACGACGCCGAGGATCAGGCCGCTCGTTTCCGTGCCCAGGCGGCCGCGAAGGAGGCCGGCGATCAGGAGGCCATGTACTATGATGCCGACTATATCCGCGCCCTGGAGTACGGGCTGCCACCGACGGCGGGTGAGGGCATCGGCATCGACCGCTTGGTGATGCTCTTGACCGACTCGCCCTCGATCCGCGACGTGTTGCTGTTCCCGCACATGCGTCCTGAGTCGGTTTAGGCCGGGAATCCATAGGGCGGCTCACGCAGACTGAGCACAGGCCCAGCGACGCCAAGCCGGATCTCGTCACCACGGTCGACGGCGGCGATCTCGGCGACGACCAGTAAGACGTGGCGTCGCTCGCCGAGGGGGGCTGAGTCGACTACCCAGCCATCAGTCTGTTGCGAGGTGCTGGAGGCAGCAGAGAGCTCCTCGCCAGGCTCGGGCGGGGCCTCGCGTTCGACCTCGGCCAGATACATCCGCCGCTTGAGCTTGCCGAGGAACTGCATGCGCGCCACGACCTCCTGCCCGGTATAGCAGCCCTTGTTGAAACTCAAGCCATCGATGAGTTGCAGATTGAGCATCTGGGGCACAAAGGTCTCGACCGTTCGCTGATAGACGTTCGGCAGACCGGCCTGGATGTCGAGCCGGGTCCAGTCGACGGCATTGGCAGGCGCGGCCTGGGGCGCGAGCACCTCCCAGAGCCTGCGCAGCGGCTCGAAGGGACCGAGCAGCTCGAAGCGCGGTGTGGCGCCTGGGATCCGGATCACAGCGATCTCGCCGGACTGCGCCAGCCCATTGTCGCGTTCTGGGGTTGGCAGTCCCTGAGCCGCAAGCAGCTCCGCCGCCGTCGCGCCCGCCAGTCCGATGCGGATCAGTTCATTGCCGGCATCGCTTAGACTGACCTTGGCGCGTAGGATGAAGCGGCTTAGACGCTGGATGGTCTCGGCCACGCGCTCCAGCGGCGTCTGGAGATAGAGGGTCTCGCCTAGGCGCAGGACGCGAAACAGCGTCAAAATACGCCCTTTCTGGCTGCAATGGGCGCTGAGCTGGGTGTGACTGGCCGACAGCTCGCGAACATCGTTGGTCAGCTGCCCCTGCAGAAAATTCGCCGCATCCGCGCCGCGCGCCGCGATCAGACCGAGATGCGAGAGATCAAACAGCCGGCAGTCGGTAGGAGTCGTAGGTTCCGGGAACTGGACGCGCCCCGCGGCGTCGATGGAGCCTGTGCCGGCGGTCAGGACGTCTCGCCATTGATGCATCATGATAGGGACCTCGAAAATGAACATTTTTTGAACCGCGTCGAGTATGACATGCGGGTTTATCGGAGATAACAGCGCCTTGCCGACACATCAAGTGACACCCCCTCTCGATAGTCTGGTGCTCTACAAGGCCAAACCGGCCCGCGTCGCCGCGCTCGGCGAGAAGATCGAGATCGAACTGGAGGGCGGTCAGACCAAACGCGTTCGGCCCAAGGACATCGAACTACTGCATCCCGGACCTCTGCACCGGTTGTCCGAACTGGTGCCGCTGGAAGGCGAGTGGAATGCAGCTTGGGAACTGCTGGAAGGTGGTGAGACCACACTGCGCGAGCTGGCCGAGCTGGCCTTCGACGCCTATACCCCAGCGAGCGCCTGGGCGGTCTGGCAGCAGGTCACCAAGGGACTGGCCTTCGTCGGCACACCCGAGTCGATCCAGGTACGACCGCGCGCCCTGGTCGAGCGTGAGCAGGCCGAACGCGCCGCCAAGGAGGCCGCCGAGCGCGACTGGCGCGCCTTCCTGGAACGGATGGCCGCCGCGCGTCCGGCACCCGAAGACGCCCCCAGGCTCAGCGAGGTCGAACGCCTGGCGCTCGGTCAGTCCGAGCACAGCCCCATCCTGGAGGCACTCGGCCATCCGCAGACCCCGGAGGCCGCCCATCGTGCCCTGATCCAGGTCGGCTATTGGCCCGAGCGTTACAATCCGCATCCACGTCGCTGTGGTGCGCCGATGGACGACATCGACCTGCCAGTCCCGGATCTCGAAGAGGAGTCGCGGCTCGACCTCACCCATCTGCCGGCCTATGCCATCGACGAAGCGGGCAATCAAGACCCCGACGATGCACTGAGCCTGGATGGTGACCGCCTTTGGATCCATGTCGCAGACGTCGGCGCCCTGGTGACTCCCGACAGCGCGTTGGAACGCGAGGCGCGCGCCCGTGGTGCCAATCTCTATCTCCCCGAGGGCGTGGTCAACATGCTCCCCGGACGGGTGACCGAGCGTCTTGGTCTGGGCTTGCAAGAGGTCTCGCCCGCGCTCTCCTTCGCCCTGCGCTGCGATGCCGACGGCGAGATCCACGACATCGAGATCCACCGCACCTGGGTGCGCGTCACCCGCCTCAGTTATGAGGCGGTCGAACAGCGGCTGAACGAGGAGCCCTTCGCCACACTGTGCGCCCTTACCGACCGCTTCCGCGCCCGGCGCCTTGCCCAGGGGGCCAGCCGTCTGGCCCTACCCGAGGTCAGCGTGCGGGTCGAGGATGGACAGGTCAACATCCGCCCCCTGCCACGGCTCAGGAGCCGCGAGCTGGTGACCGACGCCATGCTGATGGCCGGCGTGGCCGCCGCGCGTTTTTGTCTCGACCGAGCGATCCCGATCCCCTTCGCCGTCCAGCCGCCGCCCGACACGGGCGAGGAGGGGACGGATCTGGCTAGCATGTATGCCCGCCGGCGTGGATTCAAACCCACTCGGTTGGTCCTAGAACCAGACCGGCACGCCAGCCTGGGCCTGGAACACTACACTCGTGCCACCAGTCCGCTAAGACGCTATTCCGATCTCCTGGTCCACCAGCAGATCCGGGCCTGGCTCGACGGCGCGCCGCTGCTCGATCGCGCCCAGGTGCTGGAGCGCATCGGCGCGGCCGAACAGGCGTCGATCGTGGTGCGCCGCGGCGAACGGCTCTCGAACCAACACTGGAAGCTGGTCTATCTCAAGGAAAACCCTGGCTGGAGGGGGCAGGGCGTGGTGGTAGCGCTGGAGGAGCGTCGGGCCGTGATCCTGGTTCCGGATCTGGCCCTGGAGGCACGGATTCGGGTCCGCGACACCGTGACGCTCAACCAGACGCTCAGGATCGCGGTCAGTGAGATCGATCTACCGGAACTCAGCGTGAGCTTCCGCACCCTGGGTTGAGCAGGCTCAAACGGCATGGATGTAAGGGGCGCGAAGGGAGGCGGCGACTGACTGATCTATACCGCAAGCGCCCCGGGCCGATCAGGCCCCCCAGGTGCGAACCTCACCCGTATCAAGGTGGACGAAGTCGGAGCGCCGATAGTACCCCACCCCACCCCGTTCGAGCGCAACTGCCGCGTCGCGCAGAAGACGGGTCGAAAGATCGGGCAGGCGCACATCAACGGCCTGACCGCGCATATGGAGGCTGTTTCTAGCGACGCCACCGGAAGTCTTTCTGAGTTGTGCATTGCTGGATGGTGAGCGGTAGGCACTGATGAGATCGAAACGGGCATCTGGGTCGCCGAGGCTCAGCTTCAGATCATAGAGGATGTCGAAGAGCCGCGGGTCTATTGGCGCGACCTCGCCGGTGCGGAAGTCGCGGAGGAAGTAGTTTAGCCGTTGCAGGGCTGAGCGCTGGTAGGTGTCGCCGATGCGGTAGGTGACCTCGATCAGGTCATCGGTATGCAGATGGCGGAATGACAGGACGCGCGGACGTTCGGTCGGTCGGCGCGAGAAGAAGGACGAGGCGGTAACGGGAGCAGCGACCGTGGACAGGGCCACCCCTAGAAAGTAACGTCGATTCATGTTCCCCCCGGTACATTGTTGACGTTAGTTGGTTTGGGGGGCCGATTATAGTCGGCTCGAGAGCCGAGTAAAATGAAAGTTTGATCGATTTCATTCAATGTGACTTTTATACTCAACACTAGAAATCAATCATAACTATCGAAATTCAAAGCAAACCGCAATGTGTTCTAAGCACGACATGATTGCGCCTAGAGTGACTTTGAATCAAACAGTTGGCAGGCCTCATGACCTTGGCTGTGGATACGATTCAGGCTGATTTCAGGACGCGAATAGACTATGCTGACCCTGATCGTTGCATCTCGGGGGGATGTGTAATGTACGGAACATTGAGGGCAACCTTGATGCTCGGTGCCGTTGCGCTTGCATCCTGGGGGACGGTACGGGCCGACATCTACAAATACGTCGACGCGACAGGCAACGTCTACTTCACAGACACACCGCTGCAGGGCAATCGCTACAAGCTCGAATGGCAGCGTGAGTCGAGTAAGGTCATACGCGAGATCAAGCCGCAGCTGGAGTCCAACATCACGGCCCGCGGGCGCGTCATCACCAGTCAGCCCAAACCGGCCCCCGACCTTAGCCAGTCACAATCGAGGCAGCGTGAGCTTTACCATCCACTCGTCTTGGCCAATGCGCGTCGCTATGGACTCTCGCCGAGTCTGCTCCATGCCATCATCCGCGCCGAGTCGGCCTATGACCCCATGGCCGTCTCGCGGGCTGGCGCCCAAGGGCTGATGCAGCTCATGCCGGAAACGGCCGCGCGCTATGGTGTCCGTAACAGCTTCGACCCGGCCGAGAACATCCGCGGTGGCTCGGCCTATCTGCGCGATCTGCTCGACATGTTCGATCAAGACGTCAAGCTCGCGCTCGCCGCCTACAACGCTGGCGAGGGGGCGGTGATGCAGTATGGGCACCAGATTCCGCCCTATGCCGAAACCCAGGACTATGTGCGGCGGGTGCTGAGATTCTATGCCGCCGAGCGTCCGAACAGCTTCATCCTGTCTGTCCAGTCGGCCCGCTAGGTCAGCCCGCTAGTAGGTCAGCTCAGTCCTCGCCGATCACGCGCGTGTCACGCGGGGTCGAGAGCAGACGCTCCGCCTCACCCTGCTGGTGCGCGAAGATCAAGCGATATTCCACGCCCGTCTCTGGTGGTTCGTTCCGGCGCCGCTCCCGCACCAGCTCGCGTGCGCGCTGATACTGATCGACAGTGTCGAGATGCTCAAGCTGGCGGGGCGGGGAGATCTTATAGACGAAGTACGGCATGGGTCTGACTCTCTGGGGCAGGTTGGGGCCTGATGGAGAGGTCAATGAGACGGGAGAGACCAAGGCGTCTTTAAGATTGGAGCTGGCGGACGGATTCGAACCGACGACCTGCTGATTACAAATCAGCTGCTCTACCAACTGAGCTACGCCAGCCACAGGCATATCGGGCGTGTGACTATAGCGCAAAAACGCAGCCCATCTCAACGTCCACCCCGTCGTAACGGCCTCATGTTGAGGACGGTTTCGGCTTAGATCGAGGCCGGTTCGCTGCTGTCATGGCGGTTAGGCGCCGTATAGCGCTCCGGCCTCTCGGCCCCCTGGCCGAAGAAATAGCGTTCCATCTGTCCTTCGAGGAATAGGCGCGCCTTAGGGTCAATCGGGCTCAGGCGGTTCTCGTTGATCAGCATGGTCTGATGGCGCAACCAGTCTTGCCAAGCGGCCTTGGAGACCTGTTCGAAGATGCGCCGACCCAGCTCGCCGGGGTAGGGAGGGCGGTCGAGCCCCTCGGCCTCACGACCGAGCTTGATACAGTGGACGGTACGGCTCATGGTCAGTCCTCAGTTAAGGTGCGTCCGGCGCCCCGGGTCAGAGCGGCGAGGATCTGGGCGATAGGTGCAGGCAGACCCAGTTTACCGAGTCGATCCCCGGTGGCCCAATACCAGTCGGCGCGGTCCCGAACTTGGGACGGAAAGGCGCCCAATTCGATCCGAACCGGCTCGATCCTGAGATGATGGTGGCTAAAGGTATGAAGGCGCTCGGCGAGCCTTTCAACCCGCTTAGGCCGAACGCCGAGCTGGAGGTGGCACCAATCGGCGATCGACTCGACATCCGAGGCCGGCACCCCGGTCTCGGGTAGGCCCCAGAGCCCACCCCAGATGCCGGCTGGCGGCCGCCGTTCGAGCAGGATCGCGTCGGACGGATCGAGGATAGCGAGTAGGGTGACGGTGCGCGTCGGTAGATCACGTCGCGGACGCGGCTTAGGCAGCTCGCGCTGGCGCCCCGTGAGTCGGGCGATACAGCCCTCGGCGAGCGGGCAGCGTGCGCAGTCTGGTTTGGTTCGGGTACAGAGCTTGGCCCCAAGATCCATCATCCCTTGATTGTAGGCCCCTGCCCGCGTCTGAGGCAGGCAGTACTCGGCGAGCCGCCAGAGTTCGGCCAACACCGCGCTCTGTCCCGGCCAGCCGTCGACACCGAAGACACGCGTCAGTACCCGCTTGACGTTGCCATCCAAGATCGGATGCCGCTGCCCGAACGCGAGCGACAGAATAGCCCCTGCCGTCGAGCGCCCGATGCCCGGCAGACGCTCGACCGCTGTGAAATCGTCTGGAAAGACACCGTCATGCCGCTCCCGGATCAACACCGCCGCGCGATGCAGGTTACGCCCGCGCGCGTAGTAGCCCAGCCCAGACCAATGCGCCAGCACGGCATCGAGTTCGGCGGCTGCTAGATCCGCAAGCGTCGGAAAAGACGCCATGAAGCGCTCGAAATAGGGGATGACTACGCCGACCTGGGTCTGTTGCAGCATGATCTCGGAGACCCAGACCCGATAGGGTGTGGGATCGCGCTGCCAGGGCAGGTCATGGCGACCATACCGGTCGAACCAGTCCAGCACGCTGGATGCAAGTTCAGCCGGCGACGGGGGCATGGGCCATCGTGAATGGCGGCAAGCGGGGAGGATGCGATCGAGTGAAGATTGGAGCGGGTGATGGGAATCGAACCCACGTTAGAAGCTTGGGAAGCTACTGTTCTACCATTGAACTACACCCGCGATGGGATGACTAGTTTATGATCGCGCCCCTGCCTTGGCAAGCCTTTGTATGAGTCCAGTACCTTTGGCAGTCGGGTTGGTTTTTCAGGAGGAAGGATAACGGAGCTTGCTGGCCAAGGGCGTGGTGCGGGCGCTGGGCGTTGTAGAAGACCCGCCAGTCGGCGAGCTTACGGTTGAAGAGCGCCAGGTCTGTGTAGAGCAAGTCCTCGTGGTCGTCGACGAAAGACTCTTGGATCGTGCGATTGAAGCGCTCGGCGTGGGCGTTCATCTTGGGCGTCTTGGGGTCGGTGTACCAGCGTTGGAGGCCGCGCTCATCGAGGAGCCGAGCGAAGTCGGCCTCGAACTCACTGCCGCTGTCGGACAGCACGGTCTTTGGGGTGTGAGGCAGCAACGACAGGCGGCGCTGGAGGGCGCGGGCGGTGTGCCGGGCGTGCTTGGAGGGCAGGCCCCTGGCGAAGGCAAAGTGCGAGATGGGATCGATGAAGGTCACAAGGTAGCGGCGCATGCCGTCGCGGATGCGCTCGAGCGTGTCGCAGGCCAGCACCTCCAGGGCTTCGGTCCTGACCTGCTTGGGTGTTCTGGGCTTGGTGTGCCGCCGCAGGGGCTTGACGCGTCCCCGGCGGTCGATGCGGCAGGGGGGGTGGCGCCTCTTGTCGGGGGCGCGGCTGATGATGCCCTCCCGGGCGCACCAGGGGGCAAGGAGCACGTGGAGCTTGGCCTTGCCGAGGTTAGGGTAAAGCGCGCGTAGCCGCCGGATGTCGCTGACCAGGCGCGGGTCGGTGTTGGGGGTTCGTCGCTTCTTGGGGGCACAAGACCTAGCGGCCAGGGCCGCCGGGTTGCCGCCCGCAGCTTTGAGGGCGGCCTGCCAGCGGTAGAGGGTGCGTCGCGACACACCGAAGGCGTCACGGGTGGCCGCCAGGCCGTGCTTGTCGAAGAAGCGCAGGATTTCCAGTCGTCGCTGGGCATCTTTGGGGGGCATGTCCCAAAGATGCCCCAAGGCGGCTACCCGGTAAAACCCCCGGATGCGGTAGCCGATGTGTTGCACTCGCATGGCACTCCTCCTGGTTCGCAGGAGTGCCATAGGTTTCTGAGCTTATGCAGGCCTTTGAGCATCACCACCATACATGGACGCAATGGCGGCGGCATGGTGCTCGATGATGCGGTTGCGCTTGATCTTCATGGTTGGTGTCAACAGCCCATTCTCGATCGACCAAGGTTCTAGGGTCAGGGTGACGCGCCGGATCTTGGTATAGCCAGGGAAGTCGCTCAATGCCAGGCGGATACGCTTGATGAGGTTTTTATGTAGCTGCGCGTCGTGCAGACTCTCTGCCAGATTGGGGTCGAGTCCATGCTCCTGGGCGATACCCGGCCAGAGATCGGCGTTGAGCACCAGGATGGCGCTGAGATAGGACTGCCCCTCGCCCACGACCATGACCTGATCGAACAACGGGTCCAGGCCAATGGCGATCTCGAGATCGGCCGGCGAGACCTTCTCACCGTTTGAAAGCACCAGGATATCTTTGATACGCCCGGTGATGAAGAGATGGCCATCCTGGATCCGCGCTCGATCGCCCGTATGCAGCCAGCCGTCATGAGTCATGACCCTGGCGGTGGCCTCTGGGTCGTTCCAGTAACCCTGCATCAGGTTCTCGCCCTTGACGAGGAGCTCGTCGTGGTCGCCAAGTCGCACCTCGACCCCTGGGATCGGAACCCCGACGCTCTCGGGAAGGTTGTCGTCAAGCGGATTGAAACTGATCACCGGACTGGTCTCGGTCAGGCCATAGCCCTGGATCAACGGCAGCCCCAGCCCGATGAAGGTACGCGCCACACCAATCGGCAGGGGCGCGCCGCCACTGACGGCCGCCCGCAGCCGACCACCGAGTTTCTGGAGCACTGGGGCGCCGACCTGGCGCTTGAGAAACGGCCACAGCAGTAGGCACAGATGCCAGCCGGCGCGTCCCTGTTCGCGCAAAAAGGCCCGCCAGCCGGATGCAACCGCCAACCGGAATAGCCAGCGCACCGGGGCCGGACGGGCCTGGAGCTGGTCGTCGATCCGGCGGTAGATCCGCTCGAAGATGCGCGGCACGGCGATGATGACCGTGGGGCGGATGCGTTGCAGATCCTCGGCCAGTTGCGCCACCGAGCGCGCATAGGCCACGGTCGCCCCTGCCATCATCGGTAGATAATAACCGGCCGTCCGTTCCAGCATGTGCGACAAGGGCAGGAAGGAGAGAAACAGATCCTCGCTATAGACGTCGACGAGCCTGAGCACGGCATGGGCGTTCGTCAGGATATTCTGATGGCTTAGCATCACGCCCTTGGGCCGACCCGTGGTGCCCGAGGTATAGACGATGGTCGCCAGGGCGTGTGGATCGCCGTCGCGCCGACTCAAAGGCGGGGCGCGGTCCGATAGCCAAGAGGCGGCGACCCGCACCCGAGTATCATGCGCGGCCAGTTCATTGGCTGCCGGACCCGATTCGAGGATGATCACCCGTTGCGGCCAGGGTGAGTCGCCAATGGCCTCGGCGAGGCGCTTCCAGCGTCCCGCGTCCTGGATCAACAGCACCTTGACCGCCGCGTCCTCGAGGATATAGGCCGCGTTGTCGGGGCGATCGTCGGTATAGAGCGGGACTGTCACCAGCCCGAGGGAGAGGGCGGCCTGATCGAATAGGACCCACTCCGGGCCGTTGCGCAGCAGCATCGCCACCCGATCGCCGATCTCCAGCGACTCCCCGGCGAGCGCCTGGCGCCAAAGCGCCACCCGATCGCCCATCTCGCGCCAGGTCAGCACGCGCCACCCCTGATCGCGCTCGAAATAGCGGTAGGCCGGGCGTTCGGGCGAGCGTTCGATCCGTCGCAGGAACAGCCCATCGAGCGTCTTGGCGTGGTCGACTGGAATCAGATCCTTGGATCCTAAGTTCACTGGGGAATCCACATCATCGCGTTACTTTAATCAGGTACCCAATTTGAACCGCAAACGCGCGTCTGGCGCAACGCAACCGCGACCCTGTCGCGCATTGGCCGCAAGCCTGCAAGACAGCGCTTGAAAAGCTGGACAATCGCATAATATTAGAAATATCTAATATTAAAGGAGTGATCGAAATGCGTTTGATGAGATCGACCCTGTTGCTGGCTTGCCTCGTCCTGGCGCCGGCGACGGTGGTGGCGGATCGGAACGATCCGCCACCATTGATGACGGCGCAGGCCGAATTACGTACCCTGCCGCGCGAATACCGGCTCGACGGTCTGGTCGAGGCGGTCAACCGCAGCACCGTCTCGGCCCAGACCCAGGGGCAGATTCAAGAGATCCTTTACGATGTCGACGACTTCGTGGAAAAGGGTGCGCTATTGGTGCGGATCAAGGATACCGAGCATCGCGCCCGTGTCAGTCAGGCGGTGGCGGATCTCAAGGCCGCGGCCGCCCGGCTGCGCCAAACCCAGGAGGAGCATGATCGGATCGCGGGTCTGTATCGACAGAAAAACGTCTCTGAGTCGGCCATGGACAAGGCGCGTGCCGATCTCGACAGCGCCAAGGCCGAGCATGAGGCCGCCATGGCGCGCCTGGAGGCCGCACAGGAACAGCTCGCCCATACCGAGATCCGTGCCCCCTATTCGGGTATCGTCACCGAACGCCATGTCTCGATCGGCGAGATCGCCAGCCCAGGCACACCGATCATGACCGGGATCTCGCTCGAAGAGCTGCGGGTGCAAGTCGATGTGCCCCAGAGCCTGATCTCGGCGGTGCGTCTGGCCGCCAAGACCCCGGAACGGGCCTGGATCTGGCTGCCCAATGAGCAGCGCCTGGCGGCGCGGCGGTTGACCGTCTTTCCCTTTGCCGACCCGGCCTCCAACACCTTCCGGGTGCGTCTGGAGCTGCCGCCCGGGGCCTGTGCCGACGAGCGATTGCTCTTTCCAGGGATGTATGTCAAGACCAGCTTCATGGTGGGCGAGAAGTCCGAGCTGATGGTGCCCAAGTCTGCCGTGGTCCAGCGCTCCGAGGTTACTGGGGTCTATGTGGTCGACGCGGACGAGCACATCCACTTTCGCCAAGTCCGGCTTGGTCGAGCCGTCGCGGACGACTATGTGGTCCTGGCCGGTCTGAGCGCCGGTGAACGGGTGGCCCTGGATCCGATCGCCGCCGGGGTGCGGCTCAAGGACCAGATGCCGAGGCGGCCTATTGCACAGGAGGGGCAGGGCCATGACTGAGCCGGCGAACGCTGGACACCTGGGGCTTTCGGGCCGGATCGCGGCCCAGTTCCAGTCCACCGAGATCACCCCGCTGTTGGCACTCCTGGGGCTGTTGTTGGGTCTATTTGCCATCCTCGTGACCCCGCGCGAGGAGGAGCCCCAGATCGACGTCACCTTTGCCGATATCTTCATCCCCTTCCCCGGGGCCTCGGCCAGCGAGATCGAACACCTGGTCGCCGGACCGGCCGAGCAGGTCCTCTCCGAGATCAAGGGTGTCAAGCACATCTATTCGGTCTCACGCCCGGGTCTGGCCGTGGTCACGGTCCAGTACGAGGTCGGCGAGGACAACACCCAGGCCGTGGTACGGCTGTTCAGCAAGGTCATGTCCAAGCAGGACTGGTTGCCGCCGAACCTCGGCGTAGGGACGCCCATCATCAAGCCGATGGGCATCGACGACGTTCCGATCCTGACCGCGACCCTCTGGTCCGAGGACGAACGGATCGGGGCCTATGAGCTGGGTCAGGTCGCCCATGCCATCGAGCAGGAGCTCAAGCGCGTCCCGGGGACGCGCGCGATCTATACGGTTGGGGCGCCGGAACAGCTCGTGCGCGTCCTCTTGCATCCCGAGGCCCTGGCTGCCCACGATCTGGACCTCGACGCACTGCGCCGCGCCCTCCAGGCCGGCAACCGCATCGCCGACAACCTGAGCGTCACCGCCGACAACCAGGAGATCCTGGTCCAAGCCGGGACCTTCCTGACCTCGGTCGAAACGATCGGCGACCTGGTGGTCGGGGTGCACCAGGGACGCCCCGTCCATCTGCGTGATGTAGCCACCCTCGAGCGCGGTCCAGGGTCGCCGGACAGTTATGTGGTCATGGGCATGGGGCCAGGTTCCGCCCAGTCTGGAGTCATCGCTGGATCATCACGTCCCGCCGTGACCCTGGCCGTCGCCAAGCAGCCAGGCGTCAATGCCGTCGAGGTGGCAAAGGATATCGACGCGCGGCTCGAACAGCTCAAGGGCTTGTTCATCCCCGAGGGGGTCGAGGTCACCATCACGCGCAACTATGGTGCCACCGCCGACGCCAAGGCCAAGAAGCTCATCAGTAAGCTGGCCTTTGCCACCCTCTCGGTGGTGGCCTTGGTCCTCTTGACCATGGGCTGGCGTGAGGCCCTGGTGGTCGGGGCGGCGGTGATCGTCACCCTGCTGTTGACCCTGTTCGCCTCCTGGGCCTGGGGCTTTACGCTCAATCGGGTGTCGTTGTTTGCGTTGATCTTCTCGATCGGCATCCTGGTCGATGATGCCATCGTGGTGGTCGAGAATATCCACCGCCATATGCTGATGAGCCGGGGGCGCTGGCTCGATCTGATCCCGCGTGCCGTGGATGAGGTCGGCGGGCCGACCATCCTGGCGACCTTCACCGTGATCGCGGCGCTCTTACCCATGGCCTTCGTCACTGGTCTGATGGGGCCCTATATGAGCCCGATCCCGATCAATGCCTCACTCGGGATGCTGATCTCGCTGACGGTGGCCTTCATCTTTACCCCCTGGATGACCAATCAGATGTTCAAACGGCGTCACCGAGCCCTGGTCGCCGCGGGGGAGGGCGCCGGCCCTGGCCATGCTGCCCAGTCCGAGCGCTTGCACTGGATCTTCGCGCGGCTGATGGGGCCCTTCGTGAACGCCCGGCGCGGACGGCTGAATCGTTGGTTGCTGCTCGGCGCCATCCTGGTCCTGATCGGTGGGTCGATCTGGCTGGTGGTCGGCCGCGTCGTGGTGCTCAAGATGCTCCCCTTCGACAACAAGAGCGAGTTCCAGGTGGTGCTCGACATGCCGGAGGGGACCAGTCTCGAACAGACCCTGCGCGTCCTGAGCGAGATGGGTGAGTATCTGGAGACCGTGCCCGAGGTCAGTCACTATCAGCTCTATGCTGGGACCTCGGCCCCGATCAATTTCAACGGTCTGGTGCGCCAGTACTATCTGCGCCAGGGCCCGCATCTGGGCGACATCCAGGTCAACTTGGTCGACGCCCATCATCGCGACCAGAAGAGCCATGCCATCGCCTTGGAGCTACGTCCACCCTTGCAGGAGATCGCGCGTCGTCATGGCGGCAACGCCAAGCTGGTCGAGATCCCGCCCGGTCCGCCGGTGCTCTCGCCCCTGGTCGCCGAGGTCTATGGGCTGGACTACGACGGCCAGATCGCGGTCGCGCGCCAGGTGCGCGAGGTCTTCGAGCGCACCCCCGATATCGTCGATGTCGATGACTCGGTCGAGTTCGCCTCGCGCAAGCTGACCCTGGTGGTCGATCGCACTAAGGCGGCCCGTCTCGGGGTGTCCCAATCGAGCGTCGCTGCCGACTTGGCCACGGTGCTCGACGGCGAGGACGTAAGCTTCCTCCACGGTGCCAACGTCAAGTATGCGGTGCCGATCCGGCTCGAATACAGCGAGGCCGACAAGGCCGATCTCGAACAGGTGTTGACGCTGCGCGTGCGCTCTGAGACCGGCCAACTGGTGCCGCTATCCGAGATCGTCACAGCGGTCGAGGGCACGCGCGAGCGCAGCATCTATCACAAGGACCTGTTGCCCGTGGTCTATGTCACCGGCGACATGGCCGGTGCGACCGACAGCCCGCTCTATGGCCTGTTTGCGATCTCAGCCAGTCTAAGCGACGAACTGAATCTGGAGCAGTGGTACCGTCAGGCCCCGACCAATCCCTATGGCTACAGCCTCAAGTGGGATGGCGAGTGGCAGGTGACCTATGAGACCTTCCGCGACATGGGCGCGGCCTATGGTGTGGGCCTGGTGTTGATCTATCTCCTGGTCGTGGCCCAGTTTCGTAGCTATTTGGTGCCGCTGGTCATCATGGCGCCCATCCCCCTGACACTGATCGGCATCCTGCCGGGGCACGCGCTCCTGGGGGCCCAGTTCACCGCGACCTCGATGATCGGCATGATCGCGCTCGCCGGTATCATCGTGCGCAACTCCATCCTGTTGGTCGACTTTATCAATCACCAGGTGCGCGCCGGGATGAGCCTAGAACAGGCGGTGATCGACGCGGCGACGGTGCGGGCCAAGCCGATCGCCCTGACCGCGGTGGCCGCGATGGTCGGGGCCGTATTCATCCTGGACGATCCGATCTTCTCCGGGCTCGCCGTGTCCTTGTTGTTTGGCCTCTTCGTCTCGACCCTGTTGACCCTGGTCGTGATCCCAGTGGTTTACTATGGCGTCATGATCAAGCGGGTCGAGTGGATTCGGACTGCGACGGGTTGAGACATTGAGACGAGGTCATGTATGAGTGAGATCAGAATCGCCATCGCCGGGGCCGGCGGGCGGATGGGGCGGACCCTGGTGCAGGCGGTCGTCGAGTCCGATGGGCTGAGTCTCGGGGCGGCGACCGAGTGTGCCGGAAGCTCGCTGATCGGTACGGATGCCGGCGAGCTGGCTGGTGTCGGGCGTCTGGGGATTGCGGTCACAGACCGACTGGCGAGCGTGCTCGACGACTTTGATGTCTTGATCGACTTCACCACACCATCTGCGACCCTGGAGCATCTCGCCGTCTGTCGAGCGGCCGGCAAGCGCATGGTGATCGGGACCACCGGATTCGCTGCGGACCAGCGCACGGCGATCGCGGCGGCCGGCGCCGAGATCGGGATCGTCTGTGCACCCAATATGAGCGTCGGCGTCAATCTCTGCCTCAGACTGCTCGACCTCGCCGCACGCGTGCTCGGTGACGAGGTCGATGTCGAGATCATCGAGGCCCATCACAGGCACAAGGTTGATGCCCCTTCGGGGACGGCGCTGGCCATGGGCGAGGTGATCGCCAGGGCGCTCGGACGGGACCTCAAGGAGGTCGCCGTCTATGGGCGTGAGGGCCAGATCGGTGCGCGCGAGCGGCAGACGATCGGTTTTGCCACCATCCGCGCCGGGGACATCGTAGGCGAGCACAGGGTCTGGTTTGCCGGCGAGGGCGAGCGGGTCGAGATCGCCCATCAGGCATCGAGTCGCCTCAACTTTGCCCGGGGCGCCGTGCGCGCTGCACGCTGGATCTTCGCCCAGGGGTCCGGCTGCTTCGATATGCAGGATGTCCTGGGGTTGCGCGATTCGTCGCTGGTCTGAGCCCGGATCTTGACATCCTCCTCAGCCTGAAGTCCGGAGATTCTTAACAGCGCTCAGGCGTGACAGGGAGGTGCCCCTTAAGCCGCTTCGGTGGGTTCCTGCGGCTGCCTGCCTGCGCGCCGCGCCTGACCGAAACAGCAGGGCGTGTCGCGCACCGGGTCAATCCGTGCAGGAATAACCGTGGGCGATCAGCCCTTCTTGGAGATCGTCTGCGACCATGGGGTGGGCGAGCAGATAGGCCGCGGCATTGAGTGAATAGTCGCCGATCGCGTCATCGACCGCCGTCTCCCAGTCCTCGATGCTGTAATCGCCGCGCCCAAGCCACATCAGGGCCACGAGCTCGGCGCGCTGGCGCTGGCTCATCTCACGGATGCAATAGAGCATCTCGTTGAGACTCTGGTCGCCGCTGTGGTCAGCGAGGATCTGCAATCCCCAATCCTCAGTCGGACTGCCCGGCGTATCGGGCAGGACGACCGCCTCCTTGGCCTGAAACTCGCGTGCCTTCTCGATGATCTGGCAGAGTGAATCGAGATCGATATGCAGCCGGCTCATAGCTTTGACTTCCGATTGCTGGACTTCTATCAAATTAAAGTTCACCTAAAGTGCGCACTTGCGTTTCCTGCCCCGAGTGCCTGAGGGCAGACTCGCCTCTGCTAGGCGTGACTTCCGGCGTGCCCCGCCGTCGTCCGCCTTGGGTTTCGGCGGCAGAAGATTTAAGGACGGCTGCCCTGACCACACGCCGGGTCAAGCGCCATCAGGCATGCCCGATCAACGCATCGATATGGGTACTCACACAGCGCCCGAGCGCCGAGAGCATGTAGCCACCCTCCAGACAGGACACGATCCGCTCCTGACTATGGTGTTTCGCCAGCTTCTGGATCTCGCGTGTGATCCAGCCATAGTCGGCCGTGTGCAGATTGAATTGCGCCATCTCGTCCTCGATGTGTCCGTCGAAGCCGGCCGAGATCAGGATCAACTGCGGCTGAAATTCGTCCAGTCGCGGGAGCCAAGCCCGTTCGACTGCTGCCCTGAATGCCGCGCCGTCGGTCAACCGGGGCAGGGGTAGATTGATGACATTGGGCGCGTCAGTGTCTGCCCCCGTGCCTGGATAGAAGGGATGCTGGAAACTGGAGCAGAACAGGATCCGCTCGTCCCCGATCACGATCTCCTCGGTCCCGTCGCCGTGATGGACATCGAAGTCGACGATCGCCACCCGCTTCAACCCGTGATGTTCCAGGGCGTGCAGGGCGGCGATGGCGACATTGTTGAAGATGCAAAACCCAGCGCCCCGGGCGCGTCCGGCATGATGCCCCGGCGGACGCACGGCACAAAAGGCGGCATGGTGCCGTTCACTCATCACCAGATCGACGCCCAGAATCGCCGCGCCCGCCGCATGGAGGGCCGCTTCCAGCGTATGGGTGTTCATGGCCGTGTCGCCGTCGA